>NZ_CP045369.1:3524000-3831000 GCF_009363535.1 Microbulbifer sp. THAF38 | reverse complement strand
TGCTCCATTATGTTCTTTCATACGGCATCTCTGGCACCGATATTTAACGGCTAACCGGAATAGGCCCCTGTGTACAGGGAAAGTTCCCTCCCGCTGCGATTTCCCCTTGTCTGGATAGCTGGGGTTCCGCTGACTCCGTTCGGCATGGGATAATACCCGAAGAGTCGGCTCGCTGACAGGCGGGAATCTGTGGTCTTATTCGGGTATAGACCTCTTCAGTGGGCTGATGCAAGTAAAGACAATTCATAAATCCTGTCGGGAAATATCTATTCATGTCGAACGAAAACCAGGAATTGCGCAAGGCCGGTCTGAAGGTCACTCTGCCGCGGGTTAAGATTCTGCAGTTGCTTGAAAGCACCAGTGAACAGCACCTGAGTGCTGAAGATGTGTATAAGCTACTGTTGGAAGCGGGGGAGGATGTCGGGCTGGCTACCGTCTACCGGGTGTTGACCCAGTTTGAGAGCGCGGGCCTGGTTGTTCGTCACAACTTCGATGGTGGCCATTCCGTATTCGAGCTGGATCGTGGAGATCACCACGATCATATGGTGTGCACCGATACCGGAAAGGTCATCGAGTTTCACAATGAGGAAATCGAAGAGTTACAGCGCCAGATCGCCGAAGAGCATGGCTATGAGCTGACAGGTCACAGCTTGGTGCTGTATGTGAAGGCGAAAGAGAAGTAAGCCTATCGGGTGCGGCGGCCGCCGCACCCATTACATGCCCGCTTACTGCTGAGGTTGGCAGGGCGGAGTATAAAGTTCCGGGAATTTCCCGACTTTATCCGCGTAAAACTCCCTGAGTTTATTCAGTTCCGCTTCCAGGTTTTCCCCCAGTTGCGCAATAGGGCCAATGCCCACTTCTTTCTTGGAAAAGTTGATAAAGCCCAATACCAGCGGCACCTTGGCGCTGCGCGCGATATGGTAAAAGCCGGATTTCCAGCGCTCGCTCAGGCCGCGAGTGCCCTCGGGTGGAATGGCAATGATCAGTTCCTTGCGCAGCTTGAACTGGCGGACGGTGGCATCCACTAGGTTGTTGGCCTTGCTGCGGTCCACGGCGATACCGCCAAACCAGCGCATGGGGCCTCCGAGGGGGAATTGGAACAGTTTATCCTTACCCATCCACTGCGGAGTCATCTTCAGTTTAAGTGCGGCCAGAATAAAGTAATAGCCGTCCCAATTTGTGGTGTGAGGAGCCCCAATCAAGACATATTTTTTCAGCTTCAGGGATTGCTGATCGCCTTTGACGCGCCAACCGTGCAGCTTCAGCAGTAGCTTGGCTACCTGGCGCAACATCGGTGTGACAACCGGGGTGTTAAAAATCGTTCTCTGCATAAACTCGGCCGATACTACTCAAACAAAGTCAAACAAGCGGCCCAGTATATGGTGACTTTCGCTGCCACACCCAGTCATATTTGGTCTATTTGTCCTAAAACGGCATTTATCACCGGCTGGCCGGCTATTTTGCCGGATTGTTGACGGTTATTTATTGATCTACGCGTAATGATTGCCCACCTCCTCAGTGGGAGGGGTGGGCTGTCTTGCTGGTCAGTTCGATAATGCGTTCGGTGGCTTGTCTCGATGGCTTGTAATGGACGTTGGGTTCAGCTCATAGCGCCCTGGTCAGCATCTCCTCCGCGTGAGCCAGTGACTGGGGGCTGGGTTGTCCGCCCAGCATGCGCGCGATCTCCTCGCGGCGCTCGTCATTTTTTAGCTCGCGCAGGGCGACAAACGCCTGTTCCCCATCGCTGTGTTTCTCTACCAGATATTGGCGGTGGGCCCGCGCCGCCACCTGTGCTAGGTGGGTGACACAAATCACTTGGCCGCTACAGCCATTGCGGGTCTCACCAAGCTGGCGCAGCAGACGGCCAACCACATCACCGGTGGCACCACCAATGCCCACGTCCACCTCATCAAAAACCAGGGTGGGGGTGCGCGAAGTCTGCGCCGTCACCACCTGAATGGCGAGGCTTACCCGAGAAAGCTCACCGCCGGAGGCAATCTTACCCAGGGGGCGCGGTGGCTGGCCGGGGTTGGTGGAAATCAGGATTTCCACCTCTTCCAGGCCGTGGCTGCAGGGTTTATCCAGAGCCTGTAGGGCAAGTTCGACCTTGGCGTGGGGCATAGCCAGATCCACCAGCTGTCGGTTAACTGACTCAGCGAGTGTTAACGCCGCCTGTTGCCGCAACTTGCTCAGCTTTGTGGCGACAGTGCGAAATTCCTTTTCTAACTTGCTGCAGGTGTCGGCGAGGCGCTCCAGGGTGTCCTCGGTGCCGATATCGTCCAGCTCTTCTTGCAATTGTCGCTGAAGAGCGGGTAGCTCAGTGGGCTGCACGCGGTGCTTACGCGCAGATTGATAAATTGCGCTAAGGCGTTCCTCAACTTCGGCGAGCCGCTCAGGGTCCATTTCGAAACGGTCGATATGCCGGGATAGGGTGCCGGCCGCTTCATCAATCTGGATGCGCGCGCTATCGAGCATTTGCGCCACTTCAACTAAGGCCGGCGCCTGCTCGGGCATGGCGGAAAGCAGTTGCAGGGCGCGGTGCAGCTGTTCGGCAATATCCCCCTCTCCACCAGACAAAAGCGCGGCGAGTTGATAGCTGCCATTAAGAATGTCGCCGGCATTAGCCAGCTGCCGTTGCTCACTCTCCAGCGCTTCTATCTCGCCTTCGCTCAGATCCAGCTGCTCCAGTTCACGCAGCTGGTACTGCAACAGGGTTCGTCGGGCCTCGGCCTCCTCGGCACTGTCGGCCAGATTGCGGTAGCGGCGGTACTGGTCCTGCCAAGTCTTGTAGCGGCTGCGGGTCTCGGCGGTCAGCTCTTGGGCTTGGGCGAACTCGTCGAGCAGGCGGCGGTGGGTTTCCTTTTTAAGCAGGGATTGGTGTTCGTGCTGGCTGTGGATATCAATCAACTGTTCGCCCAGGGCGCGCAGCTGCAACAGGGTGACCGGCTGGCCGTTGATGTATGCCCGTGAGCGGCCATCGGCACCGAGAGTGCGCCGCAGTATGACTTCCTGCCCGCTATCCAGCTCCTGGGATTGGAGCCAATCGCTCGCACTTGGGTAGCCGGAGATATCGAAGGTGGCACAGATATCGGCGCGCCGGGCACCTGCGCGCACCAGTTCGGCGCTGCCGCGGCCGCCCAGGGCGAGCCCTAGGGCATCCAATGTGATGGATTTTCCCGCGCCGGTCTCGCCGGTGAGCGTGCTGGTTCCGGGACCGAACTCCAACTCCAGTTGGTCCACCAGGGTGAATTGGCTGATAGACAGGTGCAGCAACATAGGTATCGCTTTTATGTCCTTGTTGTATCGATAGGCTCGCGGCCCACTTTGTAGTGGTTATTTATACAGTATCCCCATCCGGTTAGCTATAGGGGCTGGGCCACATTACCCTGCCGGAATGCCTGGGCGCTAAAAACCACTTGAACTGTGCGGGGATGGCCCCATATAGCCCCCAGAGCCCGCGGGACGGGCCCAACTCATTACTGACAGAGTCGACGCGACGGAGAAAGCAGTGGCCAGAGAGCGCAGCGAAGAAGATCAGATTACCGAGGGGGTGCAGCCGGAAGCCCTGGCTGATGAGCACCTGACAGGGGCAGACGAGGCGGTTTCCGCGGAAATTGAAGACCCCTCCGCAGCCGAGCGAGAGCAGGCTGAAGAAGCCTTGCACGAAGAAGCCGAAAGTGCGGATGCGCTGCACGATGAAATTATCAAACTGCAAGAGCAGTTAACGGTGCAGAAGGACCTCGCCCTGCGCGCCCAGGCCGAGGAGCAGAATGCTCGCCGTCGTGCTCAGCAAGATGTGGAGCGCGCACGCAAATTTGCAGTAGAAAAGCTACTGCAAGATTTACTGCCGGTTGTAGACAACCTGGAGCGTGCCCTCGCCACTATCGATACCAAAGATGAAGCCAACAAAGCGCTGGTGGAAGGTATCGAGCTAACCCACAAATCTTTCGTCGATACCTTGACGAAAAATTCCGTGGAAGTTGTCGATCCGGCCGGCGAGCCCTTCGACCCGGAATTGCATCAGGCTATGACCCAGGTGCCGAACGGGGAGGTGGAGCCAAATACGGTGATGGACGTGTTTCAAAAAGGGTATCGCCTCAACGGTCGCCTGGTGCGCCCGGCCATGGTGGTGGTTAGCAAAGCGCCGTAACGGCAGGTGTGGAAAACGGCCTTGAATTTTATCGGCCGGCACCAATATAGCTGACAACAGAAGAATTATTCGCGCGTTGTAGACAGAACAAATCTGGCAGCGCGCATCAATCGAGGATTTTACAAATGGGAAAAATTATCGGCATCGACCTGGGTACTACCAACAGCTGTGTGGCGGTACTGGATGGTGACAAAGCGCGCGTAATCGAGAACGCCGAAGGCGATCGCACTACGCCTTCTATTGTTGCCTTCACTGACGACAACGAAATCCTGGTGGGCCAGTCCGCCAAGCGTCAGGCGGTGACCAATCCCCAGAATACCCTGTTTGCGGTTAAACGTTTGATCGGCCGTAAATTCAAGGACGACGTTGTCCAGAAAGATATCAAGATGGTGCCCTACACCATCACCGAAGCCGACAACGGCGACGCTTGGGTAGAAGTGAAAGGCGATAAAAAAGCTCCGCCGCAGATCTCTGCCGAAGTACTGAAAAAAATGAAGAAAACCGCGGAAGATTTCCTCGGCGAGAAAGTTGAAGCTGCAGTAATTACCGTACCGGCTTACTTTAATGACTCCCAGCGTCAGGCTACCAAAGACGCCGGCCGCATTGCTGGCCTGGATGTGAAGCGTATTATCAACGAGCCGACTGCAGCTGCACTGGCCTACGGCCTGGACAAGCAGGGTGGCGACCGCACCGTAGCGGTATACGACCTGGGTGGTGGTACTTTCGATATCTCCATCATCGAAATTGCCGACGTGGATGGTGAGAAGCAGTTTGAAGTACTGTCCACCAACGGTGACACCTTCCTCGGTGGTGAAGACTTCGACCTGCGCCTGATCGAATACCTCGCAGACGAGTTCAAGAAAGACCAGGGCATCGACCTGAAAGGCGACCCCCTGGCAATGCAGCGTCTGAAAGAAGCTGCAGAAAAAGCCAAGATCGAGCTGTCCTCCAGCCAGCAGACCGAAGTGAACCTGCCGTACATCACTGCAGACGCCACCGGTCCTAAGCACTTGGTGGTTAAGCTGACCCGCGCCAAGCTGGAAAGCCTGGTGGAAGAGCTGGTAACCCGCTCTCTGGAGCCGGTGAAAATTGCCCTGCAGGACGCCGACCTGTCCGCTTCTGGCGTAGACGAAGTGATCCTGGTTGGTGGTCAGACTCGTATGCCGCTGGTTCAGCAGAAAGTCACCGAGTTCTTCGGTAAAGAACCGCGCAAAGATGTTAACCCCGACGAAGCCGTTGCCATGGGTGCTGCTATTCAGGGCGCGGTACTGTCCGGTGACGTGAAAGACGTACTGCTGCTGGACGTAACCCCGCTGACTCTGGGTATCGAAACCATGGGTGGCGTTGCGACTCCGCTGATCGACAAGAACACCACTATCCCGACCAAAAAGTCCCAGGTGTTCTCTACTGCGGAAGATAACCAGACTGCGGTAACCATTCACGTGGTACAGGGTGAGCGCAAGCAGGCTTCCCAGAACAAATCTCTGGGTCGTTTTGACCTGGCCGATATCCCGCCGTCCCCCCGCGGTGTACCTCAGATCGAAGTGACCTTCGATATCGATGCCAACGGCATCCTGCATGTGCACGCGAAGGACAAGGCGACTGGCAAAGAGCAGTCCATCGTGATCAAGGCCTCCTCCGGTCTGTCCGAGGACGAGATCGATAAGATGGTTCAGGACGCCGAGGCGAATGCCGAAGCGGACAAGCAGTTCGAGGAGCTGGTGCAGACCCGCAACACCCTCGACGGTCTGATCTCTGCCACCAAGAAGACCCTGGAAGAAGCCGGTGACAAAGCCACCGCTGAAGAGAAGTCTGCGATCGAAGCGGCGATCAAAGAAGCGGAAGAGGCGGTGAAAGGTAACGACAAGGCTGCTATGGAAGCCGCTACCAATAAGCTGACCGAAGCTTCCGGCCCGGTTGCGCAGAAGATGTACGCCGAGCAGGCCCAGGCCGCTGGCGCTGAAGGTGCCGCTGGTGCAGGCGCTCAAGGTGAACAGCAGCAGTCCTCCGCTGGCGACGATGCGGTTGACGCTGAGTTCGAAGAAGTAAAGGACGACAAGAAAGAAGGTAAGTAAGCGTTCGCTTGCATTTCCGGCGGCAACTTTTACAGTAGCTGCCGGAGAACTTCAGGGGCGCGGCGCCTTACTTTCAGAGGCCCGCGCCCTGTGTTGTTTCAGGTATCCGTCAAAATTTGCTGTGATTGTGCAGTTTGGCGGTGCTCCGCACGCGGAGTTTAGTTAGAAACCGAGAAGTAGAAAGAGTTTGGCCGTTCTTGATGCCGGACCAGAGAACATAGTTTTATGTCGAAACGCGATTATTACGAAGTCCTCGGCGTCGAGCGTGGCGCTTCGGATGCAGAGCTGAAGAAAGCCTACCGCCGGGTGGCGATGAAGTTTCACCCGGACCGCAACCCCGATGACGCGGAAGCCGAAAACAAATTCAAGGAGGCCAACGAGGCCTACGAGATACTGTCCGACTCACAGAAGCGTGCGGCCTACGACCAGTTTGGCCACGCCGGTGTGGAAGGCCAGATGGGCGGTGGCGGTGCCGGTGGTTTTGGCGGCTTCTCCGATATCTTCGGCGACGTATTTGGCGATATTTTCGGTGGGGGCGGTGGCGGCCGTCGCGGCGGCCCTGCGCGAGGTTCCGACTTGCGCTATGACCTGGAACTAGACCTGGAAGACGCGGTGCGTGGCACCACGGTCAAGATTCGCGTACCGACTCTGGCTTCCTGTGATACCTGCCATGGCTCTGGTGCCAAGCCCGGTTCTTCACCGCAGACCTGCGGTACCTGTGGCGGTGCTGGCCAGGTGCGTATGCAGCAGGGTTTCTTCTCTGTTCAGCAGACCTGCCCGAATTGTCGTGGGCGCGGCTCTATTATTTCCGACCCCTGTGGCAGCTGTCACGGTCGAGGTCGAGTAGAGGAAACCAAAACTCTGTCGGTGAAAGTGCCGCCCGGTGTGGACACTGGTGATCGTATTCGCCTGTCTGGTGAGGGTGAAGCCGGTCCCGATGGCGGCCCCGCTGGCGATCTGTATGTGCAAGTCGTGGTGAAGGAACACGAGCTGTTCCAGCGCGATGGCAAGAACCTCTACTGCGAAGTGCCGATCAGCTTCTCCGCAGCCGCCCTCGGTGGCGAGCTGGAAGTACCGACGCTCGATGGCAAGGTAAAACTGAAGATCCCCGCTGAGAGCCAGACCGGCAAGCTGTTCCGCCTGCGTGGCAAAGGGGTAACTCCTGTGCGCGGTGGCGCCACTGGCGACCTGCTGTGTCGGGTTGTTGTGGAAACACCAGTGAACCTTTCCAGCAAGCAAAAAGAGCTGCTGCAGGAGTTCGCCAACACCCTCAGTGAGAAGAAAAATGCGCCTCGTCAGACCGGTTGGTTCGAAGGGGTGAAGAACTTCTTTGGAGATATGAAGCTTTAATTCTAAGCGCGTATCCCTAATCGCTATTCGACCATCGGCAACCTAAAGCTTGTCGTTGTTTAACTGACGAGCACCTTTGAGAGGTTAAAAGTAGGAAGAATAGCGAAAGCTAGCCCGGTGTCCCTGCCGGGTTAGTTACCTTGGCCAGATCGGGCCCTCAGGCGAGCAGCCAGCTCCATCAAAAATTCGTGCTGAATCTTTCCCAGTTCCTTCATCTGTTGTTGTTTTAGTATCCCTTCCAGCTGTTTGTTTGTTTGGCCGGTGATCGTGGCCAATTGCGCACCGATTTCCCCGCGCTGCTTGGGAGTCAAAGTCAGCTTAGGGTTGTTCAATACGCCATAGCGTTCCAGCACGGCCTTTTTTTCTACAAGGCTCTTTTGCATGATGGGCAGCACTATTTTTTCCTGGCCAGGGGTGAGCTGCAGACGCAGCGTCACCCAATCTGTTATGTCGTCATACTTCTCCCAAAAGTCTGGGTTTGTGCTTTGCTGTTGTGCGGATACAGGCGCACTGCCAAAGGCCAGGGTTAAAGAGATAACCACCACCAATAAATGTGGCAGGTGGTTTGATCGAATCATAAGTCGCATGTTGGCGCTCCATTTACCCCTCTGGATTAAGCCTAGCATCGCGGTTTGTCATCGCTTTCACTGCGTTGCAGTTAGTTGGTAATAAAGTTGTGCCTTGTTATTTCCTCATGCAGCAATCTCATGGCCAGGGTAATCTCAGGTATAAGTGATCACTTTTAAAGGCGCTGTTTTTGTAGCTGCCCTCAGGTGGAGCGGGGTAAGATTCGCAACCTCATGGGCGTAGACAGGAGTGTTGTTGTGGCAGTAAAAATAGCGATTAGCGGATTTGGTGGGCGAATGGGCCGGGCTCTGGCGGAGGCACTGACGCTCACTGGGGAAGCGGAGCTCAGCGCCGCTGTTGTCCGGCCTGGTTCCAGCCTGGTGGGGGCCGATGCCGGTGAAGTAGCGGGCTTGGGCCGTAATGGTGTCGCCATTGTGGATAACCTGGAAAAAGCCGAGTTTGATGTGTTGATCGACTTTTCCGCGCCTCTCGCGACCCTATCAAATACTGCTTATTGCGCCACTCACAGTCGCCCCATAGTGATAGGTACTACAGGATTTACCGCGGAACAGAAAAGCGAAGTACTCGCTCACGCAAAAAAAATTCCACTGTGCCTGGCCAGCAATTTTTCCACAGGCGTAAACCTGTGTTTTAAATTGCTGGAGACCGCTGCAAGGGTAATGGGTGAGGATGCGGATATTGAAATCGTCGAGGCCCATCACCGCCATAAAGTAGATGCCCCCTCTGGCACGGCTCTCAGTATGGGGGAAGTGCTGGCCGAGACCCTGGGGCGTGATCTCGACAAAGTGGCGATCTACGGTCGCGAGGGGCAGACTGGTGCTCGGGAGCGCGATACCATCGGCTTTGCCACTGTGCGAGGAGGAGATGTGGTTGGCGAGCATTCGGTGATGTTTCTCGCCGAAGGCGAGCGAGTTGAAATCAGCCATCGCGCCAGCAGCCGTCTTTCTTTTGCTCGCGGCGCAGTGCGTGCCGCACTGTGGCTGAGTGGCGATGATTACTCGCAGCGCACCCCTGGCCACTACGATATGCGCGATGTGCTGGGATTAAATTAATTTTCCCTCTGCAATAGTTTTATTCGTGGGTTAGCCTCGGGTTAACTTCGTAGACTCTGCCCATAAGCTGATCGGTAATATGGGTTAAATCAATGCTGTGGATTGGCGAGGCCTGGCCTCGCAATGGATAACAGTAATTCGGGTCGTTTGCTCGCTCGATAAACCAAAAAATATTTTGAGGATTTTTTCGTTTGGAAAAAAAGCTGATTGTCGGTAGCGAAGAGTGGTGTGCTTTTCCCGGTCTGGGAATTCCTGCGATTAAGGCTCGGGTGGATTCCGGGGCTAAGACATCTTGCCTGCATGCCTACAATATTCAGACGTTTAAGCGCGATGGTGAGCCCTGGGTCAGCTTTGAGGCGCATCCATTGCAGCACCAGCGCCGCCCAACGGTGCGCTGCGAGGCCCGAATGCTGGATAAACGTGTGGTGCGCAGCTCCTCCGGTGAATCTGAGCGGCGCCCAGTGATTCGTACCGCACTTTCCATCGGCGGTAGCGTTTGGGATATCGAGCTGACCCTGACCAATCGTGACAGCATGGGTTATCGCATGTTGCTCGGGCGTGAAGCGATGCTTGGGCGCATGATGGTGGACCCTTCGGAGGGTTTCTGCCTGGGTGATTTGCCACAAAGCCAGCTGGATGAATTTTATCGGGACGAGCACCATATCGCCGGCACAGGCCTGCGTATCGGTTTGCTGGCTTCCAATCCAGACCTTTATAGCAACCGCCGCATTATGGAAGCGGGTGCCGAGCGCGGCCACCGTATGACCTTCCTGGATGTTCGCCAGTGTTATATGAAGCTGGATGCGGATGAGCCCGAGGTGCATTACCGCGATGGCAGAGTCCTTAACAATCTGGATGCCATTATCCCGCGAATTCGTCCGAGCCAGACCTTTTACGGTTGTGCCCTGACTCGCCACTTTGAGAGTCTGGAAGTGTTTGCCCTGAATGGTTCTGCGGCGATCAGCCAGTCTCGGGATAAGCTGTTTTCCCTGCAGCTTTTGCAGCAGAGCGGCTTGAGTATCCCCACCTCCGGTTTTGCCAACTCGCCGGTGGATACCAATGAGCTGATCGAGATGGTTGGCGGCGCGCCACTGATCGTGAAACTGTTGGAGGGGACCCAGGGACGCGGTGTCGTGCTGGCGGAAACCCGCAAAGCGGCGGAGTCGGTCATTAACGCGTTTAAATCCCTGAAGGCCAACCTGTTGGTGCAGGAGTTTATCCGCGAAGCTCAGGGCAAAGACCTGCGTCTGTTCGTGATCGATGGGCGGGTGGTGGCCTCTATTCAGCGGGAGGCGGCGCCGGGTGAATTCCGGGCCAATATCCACCAGGGCGGAACCGCTTCAGTGGTCAAGGTCACCGCAGATGAAAAGCGGATAGCGATTAAAGCGGCAAAAGCGCTGGGTTTGAAAGTGGCGGGTGTGGATATTATTCGCTCGCGCAAAGGGCCGCTGCTGCTTGAGGTGAACTCCTCCCCCGGTCTGGAAGGCATTGAGAGCGCAACCCGTAAAGATATTGCTGGGTCTATGATCATGTCGATTGAAAAGGCGCTCAAATGGCGTCCGGCGACAAAATCGAATGAGAGCAGTGTCGATCTGGAGAAGAGTACGTCTGAATAGTCGATGTTGATTGGGGCGCCGGCGGCACTAAGTCCAGTGGGCTAACCTTCAGAGGTGGCCGGGCTTTTCGCTGGCGCGCTCATCAAGCCTCGGCAAATAATTTGCCCAGGTATCCGCCGATAGACACTCTCTGCCGGGGCCGCCCCTGCCGCCGGCAGCTGGTGTAAACCGCAGGGTTTTACTAACCGTGAAGACACACTGCCACAGACCTTCTGTTCCCCGCCTATCCCTGATTTTTACCCTATTACTGAGCTTGCTGATTGCGCCTTTGACTCAGGCCGCGGTACACCTCTCCGATACCCCCCTGGGACGGCGTGTGATGGTGGATTACATCGTGCATTTCGCCTACAACCTGCAGTGGCCGGTCAATGCGTTTGATAACTACACCGCCCCATTCAAGGTGTGCCTGATGGGAGGGGATTCCCTGGGGGAGACGCTGGCGGAGCGCTTCCGAAACCAGCGTATTGACGGTCGCAAGGTGGCGCTGGAGAAAATTGACTTCAAGGATATACTGCGCGCGCGCAAGTGCCAGATCGTAATTCTCGGCTCTATGGATCGCGCCCATCTGCTTAAAGCGCTGGTTACTGTAGAATTCTTCCCGGTTCTTACGGTGAGCGATGCCGATCGCTTTGCCGCAACAGGAGGAATGATCGAGTTTGCCGATTCCGGTGGCGAAGTGGCACTGCGCATGAATAAAACCATGCTGGAGAAGGCGGAGTTAAAAATGGGCAACAGCTTGTTCCGTCTTGGGCAGAAACCAGACTGAGGAAAGTTTCCTGCCGCGTTTGGCGTATTTTTGCACTAGCGTCCAGAGGGGAATTCGCGTAGAATCTGCGCCCGAATTTGGGCTGGTGTCGCGAAGCTAAATCGCACAGCGCGAGCCCGCTAAAAGCCGGTGGCAAGCATCGGCCAATTTGTGAGAGCCGCGCGTGAATAGATTTTTAAAGCGAGATGAAGCTGCGATGTTTCATCTCGCTTTTTTATGCGCGCGCCAGTCAGGAGCCTGTATGCTCCAAAGCCCGAAAACCCCGCCCGGAAGCAGTTCTGAAGATTGGAGTTCAATTTGACTAAAGCTGTCCCTACGTCGGAGGCCTTCATGCCCCACAACTTTATGCAGAGTACAACTCCCGCCCTGCTGGTGCTCGCAGATGGTAGCGTCTTTGAAGGACGCGCGATCGGCGCCCACGGCAGTTCTGTTGGTGAGGTGGTGTTCAACACCTCAATGACCGGCTACCAGGAGATCCTTACCGACCCCTCCTACGCCTGCCAGATTGTGACTCTGACCTATCCGCACATCGGCAACACTGGCACCAACCAGGAAGACGAGGAGTGCGCCGATATCTGGGCTGCCGGCCTGGTGATCCGCGACCTGCCGCTGATGGCCAGCAGCTTCCGCAGTGAGCAGTCTCTGGAAGACTATCTGCGCGATCGCAATATCGTCGGTATCGCCGATATCGACACTCGTCGCCTGACACGCCTGCTGCGCGATAAAGGCGCCCAGAGCGGATGCATCGTTGCCGGTGACAATATCGACCGCGAAGAAGCCCTGGCCAAGGCCAAGGCATTTGCCGGCCTGAAAGGGATGGACCTGGCCAAGGTAGTGAGCACCAAGGAAGCCTACCCCTTCAGTGAAGGCACCTGGGAGCTGGGTGAAGGCCACAAGGCCGCACCGGAACAGCCCTTCAAAGTGGTGGCTTACGATTTCGGTGTGAAGCGCAATATCCTGCGTATGTTGGTGGATCGCGGCTGCGACATCACCGTAGTACCGGCAGAGACCCCGGCTTCCGAAGTCCTGGCGATGAATCCCAACGGCGTATTCCTGTCCAATGGTCCCGGTGACCCCGAGCCCTGTGAGTACGCGATCACCGCTATTCGCGAAATCCTCGACGCCGGTATCCCCACCTACGGCATCTGCCTGGGCCACCAGTTGTTGGGCCTTGCGGTAGGCGGCAAAACTGCCAAGATGAAGTTCGGTCACCACGGTGGTAACCACCCGGTACAGGACCTGAACAGCACCAAGGTGATGATTACCGCGCAGAACCACGGTTTCGAAGTGGACGCCGACAGCCTGCCGGACAATGTGGAAGTTACCCACAAGTCTCTGTTCGACGGCACCTTGCAGGGCATTCGCCTGACAGACAAGCCGGCCTTCAGCTTCCAGGGGCACCCGGAAGCGAGCCCGGGCCCACACGATGTGGCGCCGCTGTTCGACCACTTTATCGATTTGATGAAAGAGCGCGCCTAAGGGTGCAGCCGCCCAGGGTTGGGCAAATAACCGCCGCTTTTGCGGCGGTTATAAGGAGACTCTGAATAACGCCGTAATACCTCTGCGGGTCCTTGAAGGCCGCAGATGTTAGGCGCAGCTTGCCGCAAATGGCCGTAGCCCTTTGCAAGAGCTGCAACGCAGCAGCTGTGGCCTTCAAGGCCCGCCCTTCGGGGCTTGCAGAGCGATTCACACTCCGCGTTGCGACTTCTTGAAAGGTCTAGACATTCCTGCGAAGCCGCGCCTTGATTGTGAACCGCTCTGCAAGCCAGAGGCATCACGGAGTTGTTTAGAGTCTCCTTAACAAGACACGAATGAAATTTAGCGCAGCCGGCCTTAGCCGGTAGTAGAACGGAAGAAAGATGCCAAAACGCACAGATATCCAAAGCATTCTGATTATCGGCGCAGGCCCCATCGTGATCGGCCAGGCGTGCGAATTTGACTACTCCGGTGCCCAGGCCTGTAAGGCGCTGCGCGAAGAGGGCTACCGGGTGATCCTGGTGAACTCCAACCCGGCCACCATCATGACTGATCCGGCCATGGCCGATGCCACCTACATCGAGCCGGTGGAGTGGCGCACGGTTGCCAAGATTATCGAGAAGGAGCGCCCCGACGCCATCCTGCCCACCATGGGCGGCCAGACGGCACTGAACTGCGCCCTGGACCTGGACAAGCACGGTGTCCTGAAGGAGTTCGATGTAGAGCTGATCGGTGCGGACAAAGACGCCATCGAAAAAGCGGAAGACCGCGACCTGTTCGACAAGGCGATGAAAGCGATCGGCCTGGAAACCCCGCGCGCCAAGATCGTGCATTCCATGGAAGAGGCGAAGAAGGTACCGGAAGAGTTCGGCTTCCCGGTGATTATCCGACCGTCCTTCACCATGGGTGGTTCCGGTGGCGGTGTGGCCTACAACTGGCCGGAGTTTGAAGAGATCTGTAAGCGCGGTCTCGATCTCTCCCCCACCAACGAACTGCTGATCGACGAATCCCTGCTCGGCTGGAAAGAGTACGAGATGGAAGTGGTTCGCGATAAGAACGACAACTGCATCATCGTATGTTCCATCGAGAACTTCGACCCGATGGGCGTACACACCGGTGACTCCATCACCGTCGCCCCGGCGCAGACGCTGACCGACAAGGAATACCAGCTGATGCGCAACGCCTCTATCGCCGTACTGCGCGAGATCGGCGTTGAGACTGGCGGCTCCAACGTACAGTTCGGCGTCTGCCCGAAGACTGGCCGCGTAGTTGTGATCGAGATGAACCCGCGCGTATCCCGCTCCTCCGCACTGGCCTCCAAGGCCACCGGTTTCCCGATCGCCAAGGTCGCGGCCAAGCTGGCAGTGGGCTACACCCTGGATGAACTGCAAAACGATATCACCGGCGGTGCTACTCCGGCGTCCTTCGAGCCGTCTATTGATTACGTTGTCACCAAGATTCCACGCTTCACCTTCGAAAAATTTGGTGAAGCCGATGCGCGCCTGACCACCCAGATGAAATCAGTGGGTGAAGTCATGGCGATTGGCCGCACATTCCAGGAATCCATGCAGAAAGCCCTGCGCGGCCTGGAAGTGGGCAGCTTTGGCTTGGAAAGCAAGGTCAACCCGAAAAAAGACGGTGCCGAGAACCGTGTGCGCCGAGAGCTTTCCGTACCGGGTGCCGAGCGCATCTGGTATGTGGGCGATGCCTTCCGCATGGGCATGAGCGTCGGCGAAGTTTACGACCTGTCCGGTATCGATCCCTGGTTCCTGGTGCAGATCGAAGAGCTGATCAAAATCGAAGAGCCGCTCAAGTCCCTGCCCACCTCGGCGCTGACTGCCGAGCATATGCGCTTCCTCAAGCGCAAAGGCTTTTCCGATCGCCGCCTGGCGGATCTGCTGGGGGTGAGCCAGAAGACTGTGCGCGAATTCCGCCACAAGCTGGGTGTATTCCCTTCTTACAAACGCGTGGATACCTGTGCCGCTGAATTCAGCACCTCCACTGCCTACATGTACTCCACCTACGACGAGGAGTGCGAAGCGGAGCCGTCCGATAAGAAGAAAATCATGGTACTCGGCGGTGGCCCCAACCGTATCGGCCAGGGCATCGAGTTCGATTACTGCTGTGTACACGCTGCCTTGGCGATGCGCGAAGACGGTTACGAGACCATCATGGTCAACTGTAACCCGGAGACGGTTTCCACCGACTACGACACTTCCGACCGCCTCTACTTCGAGCCGGTAACCCTGGAAGACGTGCTGGAAATTGTTGCCAAAGAGAAGCCGGAAGGCGTGATCGTACAGTTCGGTGGCCAGACTCCGCTGAACCTGGCGCGCTACCTGGCCAACGAAGGTGTGCCGATTATCGGTACTACACCAGAGCAGATCGACCGCGCCGAAGACCGCGAGCGCTTCCAGCAGATGATTATGCGTCTCGGCCTCAAGCAGCCGAAGAACGCTATCGTGCGCTCTGTCTCCGAAGCCATCCAGGCGGCGAAAGATGTGGGCTACCCACTGGTTGTGCGCCCGTCGTACGTATTGGGCGGCCGCGCGATGGAGATCGTCTACAAAGAAGACGAGCTGCTCACCTACATGAAAGAAGCGGTACAGGTTTCCGACGAAGCGCCGGTACTGTTGGACCACTTCCTCAACGCCGCCATTGAGGTGGATATCGATGCGGTATCCGATGGCCAGGACGTTGTGATCGGCGCCATCATGCAGCACATTGAACAGTGTGGTGTTCACTCCGGTGACTCCGCCTGCTCCCTGCCGCCCTACAGCCTGCCGGCGGATGTGCAGGACCGTATGCGCGAAGAAGTGAAGGCCATGGCTCGCGAGCTGGGCGTAGTTGGCCTGATGAATACCCAGCTGGCCTACCAGGACGGCGAGATCTACGTGATCGAAGTGAACCCGCGCGCTTCCCGTACTGTACCGTTCGTGTCCAAGTGCATCGGTACCTCACTGGCGAAAGTGGCTGCGCGCTGTCAGGCCGGTATCAGCCTGCAGGAACAGGGCTTTACCGAAGAGATCGTACCGGACTACTACTCCGTTAAAGAGTCAGTATTCCCCTTCAACAAGTTCCCGAAAGTGGACCCGATCCTCGGCCCCGAGATGAAGTCCACCGGCGAAGTGATGGGCGTGGGCGCGACCTTCGCAGAAGCCTTCGACAAGGGTCTGGTTGCCGCTGGTGACCGCCTGCCGGAATCCGGCCGCGTGTTTATCTCTGTGCGCGACTTCGACAAGGCCGATGCCGTAGGCGTAGCCCGGGATCTGGTGGAGCTTGGCTTCGAGGTGATTGCCAGCCGAGGCACCGCCAAGGTCTTGCAAGATAATGATATTCCCGTTACAACCGTCAACAAGATGAGTGAAGGTCGCCCGCATATCGTCGATATGATTAAGAACGACGAGATTGCGTTGGTGGTGAATACCACTGAAGGTCGCCAGGCGATCCGCGATTCCGCGGATATCCGTCGCAGTGCCGAGAACCACCAGGTGTGTTACACCACCACCCTGGCGGCAGCCCAGGCCATGGCGATGGCCATGCGCCAGGAGCAGCCGCTACAGGTACGCCGCCTGCAGGACCTGCACCAGCGTGTGGTAAAGCTGTCTTAATCATCTAAAAACAATCCGTCATTTCCGACCGGGCCTTGTGGCAACACAGGGCCCGGTTGCGTAGTAACAATAATGGAGGTCCCACATTGAACCGGGTACCAATGACCGTCGAAGGCGCAGAAGCGCTGCGTTCAGAATTGGAAAATCTGAAAAAAGTCGAGCGCCCAGCGGTGGTGGAAGCCATTGCCGAGGCTCGCGAACACGGTGATTTGAAGGAAAATGCCGAATACCATGCGGCGCGGGAAAAACAGGGCTTTATTGAAGGGCGTATTCAAGAGATTGAAGCCAAGTTATCTCACGCTCAAGTGATCGATGTGAAGTCGATTGAGCCCAGCGATAAGGTAATTTTCGGCACCACGGTAACCATCATTCACCTGGATGACGATGCTGAAGTGACTTATAAAATCGTGGGTGACGATGAGGCGGATGTGAAAAAACAAAAAATCTCAGTGAATTCGCCGATTGCCCGCGCACTTATTGGTAAGGAAGTGGGGGAAGTCGTTGTTGTACACACGCCTTCCGGTGCAGTGGAATATGAAATTGATACGGTAGAGCACCTATAAAAGATCTCTTAGTAAGAAAAAAGGCGGCCAAAGGCCGCCTTTTTTCTTTGGGGCAGGAGCAGCTTTACTGGGAAACGAAACTTTGATTGTTTTCACCGTGTTGGTGAACCTTGGCGGTTTCATTGAAACCAAACTGGGCGACGAGGCTGTTGTTATTCGAGCCATTTTGGATGGCTTCTGCGTGATGATTTTCACCGATTTGGCCCAGGTACACATCATTCCCGTGGCCAAACTGCATGGTCTTACCAAAATGGTTGCTACCAGCCTGGGAAATATCCGCCTCGTTAAACCAGCCTTCCTGATACATTTTGGCCTCAAGACTGTGGCCTAGCTGGCGAATATCGGCGTCGTTGTTACCACCATCTCCCTGGATCAGGTGGGCCTTGTGAAATTCACCAATTTGGAGAATATCTCCCTGATTCATTTCACCACCTTGCGAGAGCATGGCCTCACTACCATGGCTACCTACTTGAGTTACAGTCGCATAGCTGTAGTTGCTGTTTTGCAGGATGGTTGCCTGGTTGCTACTACCCGATTGTTGGTAGGTCCAAGCGGTATTACCATGGCCTTCCTGTATATGGTGAGAAAAGCTACCGTGCTCATCAAACTGGAAAGTTAAGGAGCTATTGTCGATACCAAATTGCTCACTCATCGCTGTATTTTCAGACCCACCTTTCTGGAAAGCATTCGCGTAGTTACTAGTCCCATCCTGGAGTTGAAGAACCGTACTGTGGTGTTCATAGACCTGAAGACTAACGGCGGTATTTAACCCCTGATGCTGTTCCTGATTAACGTAATTGTGATGGCTGCCGGGTCCAGCCTGATCAACAAAGGCGTTGTTACCAAAGCCGTTTTGATCCTGGTAGGCAGTATTGTTATCGGCAAAAGCGGTACCGCTTAGAATTAAAATCATAGCGGCAGGAATTGGGGGTAAAACTTTCATGAGTATCTCCATTACTACTTAAAAAAAGAGCATCACGATAGGGGGCAGCGTAAAGTTGCTAAGCCGGCATACTGTGTAGTTAGCGTGAGCTGTTACAGTGAGGCGCTAAAATTTTTTTGGCAGCGCCCCTGTAAACTGTTTAGGCAAACTTGCACGCAAAGTGCTTAAGAAAAAAGATCGAGTTGATACAAAGTCGAAGAGGGGGTAAAACTGGCGCATTTTGATTGACATCCCTGATACTGCTTAGGAGTCCATAATTTCGTTCCGTCCCTTTTAGTGTTGCTTCAGTGATAAAAAAAAGCCATAGGAGAGAAGTACTATTTAGCTGGGAGGGAAGTTTTAGACAAGATAAAATCAAACATAAAAAAACAATTAGAAAATGCCAGCAGAAACTGGCATTGAATGAAAGTGATATTGGTAAGACCTATTGAACAATATGGCTTTGATTATTAAATCCTACTTGTAGAGTGTCACTACTCTGATTAATGCCGGATTGCGAAATTGATACGTGATTAAAGCCGCCAAATTGCTCAGCGTTTACCTTGAGATTGATGCCAGATTGAACCACATAAGCTTCATTGCTAATGCCTAACTGAGTGACTGATCCAATATTACTGTCACCTGATTGAGCAAGATCAATCAGGTTATCCACTCCGGTTTGCATCGTCGTTGCACATTGATTGCTGCCTAGCTGAATAGTATCGGTCTTATTGAATCCTCCGCTCTGAACGATAGAGGCCTCATGAGAAAACCCTTGCTGGTGACTTTCAACGCTATTTAATAGGCCTGCCTGCATAATATTGATGTCACCATTAAAGTTTGTTATCTGGCTGGCCGTTGCTATATTCAGGCGGTCACTTTGCTGAATTTGAATACTGTTGTTGGACCCTAGTTTTTGAATGGTTAAAGCAAAGTGACTTTGTCCATCCTGGGTGTGTAAAGAGAAGCCTTGAACCTGATTGATCTGAAAGGTTGCTGACTGACTATTGGAGCCAATCTGCACGCTTTGACCAGCATTACCACTCCCGAAAGCCTGGCTGACCTCAGATGAATGTTGTTGTCCCGTCTGATATTGCGCAGCGGTACTACCGACTTCGACTGCTTGATTTGCTATTGCGTCATTATAGAAACCAATCTGCTCCTGAATGATTAAGTTACTCTGGTTGAGGGGGAACTGTTGAATGGCTGTTGCATTGTTCCCAATTCCGACTTGAACTTGACGAACAGTTTGGTCATCAGCTTGAGCTGAAAGAGAGTAGCCGGTTAATAGGGTGGTTGCTAAAAGTAGCTTGCTAAAATGCGTCATAGGTTTCTCCACAACTGCATAAATGGGAGGCTCGGGTACTTGTTAATTCTTGATGCAAAAAATAAGTGCCACCATGAGAGAAATGTGGGTAACTTCTGAGACTTAATTCTCAGTAAATGGTTCTATAAGTAAGTTTTTAAAATATGGTAGGTACTTAAAGATAAGTGCTAAAAGGTAAGCATAAAAGGGCTGTACCTACGGTGGGGTAAATAGTTATAGAAGCCAAAGACCAACTTTAATCTTTGGCTTCTACTGGGATAGGAGATATTTATTGATTCACTATGGCAGTATTACCGTAGCCGGTTTGGGTGATATTTGCCGACTCAGAAAAACCGCTTTGTATCACTGTGGCTGTATTCATGCCGCCAGATTGATTAACAACTACCATGTGCCCACCACCCAAACCACCATTGCCTGACTGCATAATCGTAGCTTGGTTCAGATAACCATCCTGAGTAACAAAGGCACTGTTGTACCAAGAGACTTGAACAATTGTACTGTTGTTACTTTCGCCTTTTTGTAAGATATCTGCTTCGTTATACATATCGGACTGGGAAATTTCGGCGTGATGCGACATGCCAGACTGAGAGATGTTGGCATAGTGGCCTGTTCCCTTTTGGCTGATCATTGCTTCGTGGTATGAGCCGTCTTGGAAAATATATGCCTCTGAATTAAAGCTGGCATACTGTCCTACCAATGCGCCGTGAATATTTCCTATTTGTTCAATAACTGAGACATTATCACTACCTAAATGCTGTTGAATTTCAGCTTCGTTGCCCATGCCATTCTGGAGAATTTTGGCCTGGCTATTTTGTGCAGAAATCTGGAACGAATTAGCGTGGTTATCCATGCCCCCCTGAAAAATCAAGGCTTCATTTCCGATGCCCCCCATTTGTAAACTATAAGCTTCGTTTAACTTATCTTCTTGTACCTGATATATAAGGCTATCCGTTTCATTTGTCTGGACGGCCTCAGCGTTATTAAGATTGCCGCTTTGAGAGATTTCTACAGTACTGTCGATAGTGCTGCTGTCAGTTTGATCAACCAAAGCGTGATTATTGTTGCCGTTTTGCTCAAAAGTTACTGTGTTTCCTGACGCATGTGTGAGCCCACTGACAGAGGCCATAATTGCCAGAGACAGGGCTGTAATCTTTCTCACGTTTAACTCCTGTATACTACTTAATCCATCATCGTTTAGTAAGCTTACATGCTTAATGTGTTTCCTTGCTTTGATAATTTTTATCACTCATATAACTTTAGTAGAGGTGTATTGAAAAGATATATATTGACATTCAAATCTTTGATAAATGGTTATACTTTCGGTGTTCTAATTTGTTCTCTAGATATAACTAGCCTTTATTAAGAGTTCAAGTGTGTATTTATATGCAATGAAGATAAAATATCTGTCATGTAGAAAAGCTTGGTTTTTGTGATGATATATTAATAAGATAAAATGGAACTTTAAAAATTAAATTCTATGTAGGTGCAAATATTTAATACTAAAGCTGGCTCGTTATAGCCAGCTTTAGTATGACTTTAAACTGAAATTCTATGGAAAAACATACACATTACCATCGCCAATTTGGCTGATCATTTGGAGGTTACTGTTACCCGCTTGTGTTACCATAATGTAATTGGAATTGCCATCCTGTATTGCTAAGAAGGTATTTGAGTTGCCGCTCTGAGTTAAGATATACTCATTCGAATTGCCTCCGGCTTGAGTTATATCTGATGTGTTCATGTCACCCGACTGAAACACGTCTACAACGTTATTTTGACCAGATTGTTCGGCCAGTGCCAAGTTGTTATTCCCAGACTGGATGTGTACAGCTAGGTTAGACTCCCAGAACTGCTCGATTTCGCTAGTGTTATTATCCCCAGTATGTGTGACATCAATGTAATTTTGCTTCCCGAACTGATAGGAATAAGATTTGTTGCCTGAACCTCCGTTCTGGATTACCAATCCTCTTTGGGTATTACCAATCTGAGTTGCATCAGCAGAGTTAGAGTTGCCGTTCCCTTGTTGTATTTCGATGAAATTATTTCCAATTAAATGCCCCTCTTGGTAAACAACAGCTGTGTTTCCAGTTCCGTTAAACTGTCCCATTGTGGCTGAATTGAAATTTTTGGTTTGGTTGATAAAAATGCTACTTGAAGTAGTACTACCCTGATTTATAAATACGACCTGACCGCTCCAGCCATTTTGGGTAACGAATGCTTCTGAATCGGTAGTAGAGGCCTGAGTAGTGGATGCACTGTTATTATCATCTGCCTGGGTGATGAAGGCGGTAGAAGATGATGCATTATTTTGCAGAGATACTGCTGTGTTCATGTCGCCAAGCTGAAAATGACCAATTGTACTACTATTGGTGTTATTAATTTGCTCCGGAGTTGAGGAATTTAAATTGCCAAACTGGTTAATGAGAATGGCACTACTAGTTACAGTACCATCTTGTACTGGGGCAACAGTATTTCCCATGCCATTTTGCAAAATAATTAGTGTATTGGCAGAGATACTGCTAGCATAAATTGCCAGGAAAGCACCCGCGGTAATCGTTGTGTACTTTTTCATCGATTGCTCCTTGCAGATGTCAGATTTACATGAAAATTTTTAGTATGTTGTGATAAACCGTTAGTTAAGCTGTTTGTGGGGCCTTGTTATTACGCTTCCGTTGTTTTGGTGGTCTCAATTGGTATGATGTGTAATACATGGGCAGGTTAAATATTTGATGATTTAAATATGTACATAAGTGCTCTCGAATATTAATTGATTGAAAATATAAGATGAGTACTTAAGCTGATAAGTGAATGGATCTAAATTAAAAGCTGGCCCGTTAGGGCCAGCTTAAGTATGAGACTACATGGTAACTTTATGGGATAATAAGGAAGTTACCATCGCCAATCTGGCTGACTGCTATCAGCCCGGGAGCTGCTTGAAACACTGAAAGAAAGTTTGAGTTGCCATCCTGCAAGGCTTGAAACATACCGCCGTTGGAAGTCTGAGTGACGAATGTTGTGTTCATGTCGCCCAGTTGAGTTATATCAGAGGTATTCATGTTGCCAATTTGGTTCACACCTGCAACGTTTGACATGCCGTCCTGTACAGTCATAGCCCAGTTGTTATCACCAGACTGATTGTGCACAGCTACGTTAGATTCCCAGTATTGTTCGATATCACTGATATTGTTATCTCCTGATTGGGCGACACTAATATCGTTGTACTTACCAAACTGGTAAGAGAAAGATGAATTACCTGATCCTCCTATCTGGGAAACGAGTCCAGTTTGTGCATTACCAATCTGGGTGGCATCAACAGAGTTAGAGTCACCATTTCCTTGATTTGTCTCGATTTCATTATTACCAATAAAATGCCCTTCCTGGGTAACAACCGCAGTGTTAGCTGTTCCGCTAAATTGATTCACCGTGGCGGTATTCAAATTCTTTGTTTGGTTGACTTGAGCAGAGTTAGCGGTAGTGCCAAACTGATTAACCGTTGCCACCTGGCCTACCCAGCCACTTTGCGTGATTCCGATTGCTGAGCTGGTGGTAGAGACCTGGGTAGTGGTTGCGCTGTTATCGTCATCTACTTGGGTAATCACAGTGGATGAACCAGAGGCACCATCTTGTACGGATGCTGCTCCGTTCGTGTTACCGATTTGGTTGTGAAGAATCAAGCTATTACTGGTGTTATTTATTTGCTGTGGGGCGGAGAAATTCATGTCTCCATTTTGGTTAATGAAAATAGTGCTGTCGGTCACTGTCCCATCTTGTACGGGAGCGACCATGTTTCCCGCACCATTCTGATTGATGATTAGGTTGTTGGCGGCCATAGCGCCACTGGCGGCAATTGCCAGGAAAACACCTGCGGCAATCGGGGTGTACTTTTTCATCGGTTACTCCTTAGAGATATCAGATTTAGCTTGAAAGCTTTTTTGCTAGAGAGATTATCAAAACAGCATCGGAAGCCTACGTGAAAATTTCTTTTCCTGGTGTAGGGGGAAATCATTGAGGTTTTTTCCCAAGAATTTCAATTGGATATTTGTTCCATATTGAGTTCTAGGAAAAATCATAGGACCTCGTTAATATCAGCTTGATGCTGTGTAGAGTTTTGTGGGAAAAGTGCTAGACGGCTATGGGAGATAAGTTTCGTTAATCTAGGAAGAAAGTATGTTTTTTAGCTGCGTGAATATTCGAGTGCCATAGGATTTTTACTTAAATAGCAGTGAGTTATAGGGTGATGTATATCGCGCAAATTAATGATGGTTGATCATCTTTCTGGACCGCTGACCTTAATAAAGCTAAAAGAATATTTTTCGTAAAAGAAAATCCAGTCATAAAAAAGGCGGTCAAATGATGACCGCCACAAGATATTCTCTCTCTAAGAAGCTACAGTAAGAGCTACTGGAAAATGAAACCGACGTTAAATGCTCCAGCTTGATTTGCTATTGCTGTTTCGTTGGAGCCGAGCTGGACAGTGGTATGCACATTGAGAGTTCCAGCTTGTAAGGTTTGTGCACTATGCCCTACACCACCTTGAGTAATGGTAGCAATATTGATTATGCCAGCTTGTGCGGTGAAAGCGTCGTGAAGTGAGCCTGTTTGTGCATGGATTGAGATATTGCCGAAACCAGCCTGAAGGGTGGTGGAGTCGTGGCCCAGACCGGCCTGGAGGACTGTGGCATTGTTCAGTGTACCCAACTGTGAAGAGCTCGAGCTATTTAGCAGGCCTGATTGAGCATGGGTAGCAATGTTGAGAGTGCCAGCCTGGTTCGCGACAGCGGTATTCCCAACGGCAGCAACCTGACCCAGGTTTGCAATGTTTGCGGTGCCAGCCTGATTGACAAGAGCACTGTTTCCGGCGCTCAGAATTTGAGTGACTGTTGCAAAGTTTGAGGTTCCCAATTGATTAACCGTTCCGACATCTCCCAATGAAGCGGTCTGGAATACCGAGCCAAAGTTTGTATCCCCAGCTTGATTAATAGCGGCTGCTGAGCCTAGTGCGGGCGCTGCCTGGGTGGTAAGGGCACCGTTGCCATTACCAACCTGAGTAACAGAAGCCGTATTCAGGCTTCCGCCAAGCTGAAAGGAATTTGCACTGTTCCCGTTGCCAACTTGTGAATGATTTATTTGGTTGGTATCACTGCCTAATGCTTGCAACGCATTAGAGAAGTTGACATTACCGATCTGAGTTTGAGTCACTGTGTTGTTATCGTTGCCGGGCCCTACCTGAGTAGATACAGCCAGGTTGGCAACACCAGCTTGGTTTTGCGTGGTGGTATTATTGGCTGCAAATACACTGCCACTTGTGGCGATCAGAATAGCGGCTGCGATGGGTGTTAACGCCTTCATGCGATACTCCTTTACTCTGGACGTTTTAGATTCAGCACACACTGTGCTGAAATTACTGACATCTTCCAGATGTCATGGATTCACAATGCAGGACTCCTTTACTCCTGGAAAAGCTGCATCGTTGAATTCTTGCTGAATAAAGTAATCAGCGATTAGTACTTCAATCTACCATTTACTTTACTTGGATGGCTTAACTGCTCTTTTGCCGATAGGGGAGGTTAGTTGTCTCCCAGATACTGCATTGGGGACCACTCTTGAGAGAGGGCCAGTTTGGCTTTGAGATTTTGATCTCTAAACAACCTAATGTCTGCATGACAAAATGTCCAAGAGGTGTAAAACAACATTCGATCAGATATATATAGAGTTTTGCCGCTAATAGAGCGGTTCGCTATAGGACATAAGTCACTAAAAAGTAGGAATATAGTTCTTTTATTTTTACTGACTCTTTAATAGGAAGGTTGGTTTGAATTTTGAGTTGATTTCATGCCGTTTGCTTGGGTAAAGCTGAAGTAAAAATTGGATACACACGTTTTTACGTAACCAAATTTTATTGGATCATCTGCTAGAAGCTTTTTATGATGAAAATAGAGAAGAATGCTAATAGGGGTTAGGGGTTAGGGGTTAGGGGTTAGGGGTTAGGGGTGTAGAGAGAATAGTCTGATGAGGTTTGTCATAAGAAGCCAGGCTGACAGGCCTAGCTTCTTTGTGGGGCGTTTTATGGGAAAGTCTTCAGTGATTTTTTTTGAGATCGTGTGCCTTTGTAAGTTACGTATATTTAATCGAATTGGCGGATAGAAGTTGTGGTCGCTGTGCCCATCACGGTGACTGAGGTATGCAATCCATGGCCGCTCTGGTAGATATTCACTTTGTGTAGCATACCGATTTCCTCCACATGGGCGCTGTTTTGCATGCCGAACTGGGTAATTCCGGCGGAGTTACCTACACCATATTGTTCAATATCTATCAGGTTTTCATAGCCCACCTGGATTAGCCCGCTAAGGTTTTGTTCGCCTACTTGACGTGAAAGTACAACGTTATTCTCACCGGTCTGTGTCACCGAAAGTTTGTTTCTATTGCCATCCTGGTGTGCAGATGTGTAATTGGTTCTCCCTGACTGGCGTACATTAACATTGTTCACGCCACCTTCTTGGTTGATTACCGTGAGGTTGGAAACGGACAGTAGGTTTGCCGAACTCAATTCGCTACTTATGGCAAGCTCGCTGCTGGTATCAAGATCAGTGGCGGCGCACACCTCTGTGAATAAACTGAAAAAAGCGGTTGCGAGCAAAACAGGATATTTATGACTGCTTGGCATAGTTCCCTCTATCACTGTTAACTACTAATACCCATCACGAGGCTACATAATAACTGTGCTGTCGTTTAGATAGTATTGCAGTATAGGGTTGTTGATATCATCGGGATTCGCCAATGCCCAGGAGTTGTGCACAATGCCCTCGCTGATCAGGTGAATCACCGCAGATTCCATCGCTGAAAGCATAGCAAGCTGAGCGGGCTCGTTATAGGTTACTCCAGCTTCCATTTCTAATAGGCGCCGGAATTTCACATAGCGAAATACATCGGCACTGATTGCTTTCGAATAGACCGTTTTTGATGTCAATACCGAGTGTAAGATTCTGCCCGAACGTATATCTATTGCACGCAGGTTAACCGTTACCTGATCGACACGATACTGCTCATCAGCACCGATGCCAAAATATCTCGCCCCGGCACCACCTGTCTGTATGTTTTGGTCGTAGGCGACAATGCCGCCCTCCAGGAGTACGTTGGCTGCAATTAGGGTTGGCAATGGAATACTATTATTGGCTGGCGCATCCGGTTTACTGAGCCCCGCGCGGATAATCTTGCGCTCTGTTAACAGGTTTTGTAAGCCCTCACGCTCCAACGCGATAAACCATCCAGACTCGTTGAGCACATCCATCAACATGGCTGCACCACCCTGAGTTACTGCGGTGGAGAAGCTGCTGTTAGGAGCGGGTTTGTATTGCCCGGTCTGATCGCGAAAGCTGTACACCGCAGCCAGGATTTTTCCTTTTGGCTCGGGGAGATTTATCAAATCCCGAAAAGTGTTCATACGTGGGGTCAGCATGGCATCGGTCCGCCCAGGGCCGAAAAGGGCATCGCCAACACTTTTTACTGCAGAACACCCGCTTAGAGTGAGTGTGAACGCCAGTGCGGGCAAGGCTAGGGCTTTTTTTATTGCATTGCGCATTGCCAGTTTTCCTTCAGAGTTGATTCTTATCTAGTTTGTGGGGTTGAGTCCACTAACAACGATCTCGCTTTTATCTCCCGTGTTTCTGTCAGTAATCAACACGGTGAGAACACCGTCATTGTCGACAATCTGTACGACGAAATCGTCGGTAATTAATTCGCCACTGTTTCCATCGCCGACATCCGTCAAGAGCTGGTTGAGTAGTCGTGTTTCTAGGGAGTCGGTAAAGCGGTCCAGGGCGCTAGGTTGTTCATAAATACTGTCATGCTTATCTGGGTCATCATGATCATCTTGCGACTGTGCATTTTGTAATAAGTAAGTACCGTTTAATGGGTTGCCACCAAAATTCGGATTAACCGGTTCATAAATTAATTCGGTTGCAAGCGCAGTACTATAGGCAAATAAGTTGGCCGCCAATAATGTCGGATAAATGAGGCTCTTGTTGTTCATTAGAATTCGTCCTTTCCCAAATCAAAATTATCTATAAAGGCGCTGCTCACCCGATCTTTTAACACCGCCTGATGAATATATTGAGCGGCTTCATCGGCCAAGCGATGGATGTTATTGGTGCTTGGGCTGATAAAGCGTCGAAATACTATTTTGTCGTTATAGGTAACCCATATCAGGTTCCCCCAGCGAGCTGAGGGACGCTCATAAATGGTTAAGTTATAAGTTGCATCTGGATAATTTAGATTTCTGTATTCACTGAGATACCTAGCAAAATCATGACCTGTCCGGGTAATTGTTCGATCGATGTTAAACCCGCTGATTTCGTCTTCCAGTCTGCCTGAATCGGTGTCTGCTTCAGGGACTGTGGTGTCATCCTGAGCAACTCCTGCAGCTACAAAGAAGGCGAAAATCAGCGGGCTTAATCTCATATTCGCTCTTCCTGGAGATTGAGTTTTGCCCAGTTGCTGGCTTGCAGGCGATTCTTTACGCCGATTTTCCGAAAAATGTTATACATGTGATTCTTAACGGTATGCTCGCTCAAATGTAATTTGGTTGCGATCACACTGTTGGGTTCTCCTGTGGTTAGTTGCCCAAGGATTTCCTGTTCTCTTCGTGTAAGGGGTAACGGATTCTGCATACCTTCAGAGTGGCTACTTTCACAACTGTGAATAGCAATGTTGAGCCTCTGAATGAGTTTTTCCTGGCTGATGTTGCTGTCACACAACAAGTAGAAGCCATTCTGGCGGAGTTTTTCTGAGATGTGGTTTGGTAAGTCCGCGGGAAAGTTGATGAGAATCGCTTTTGAGTGTCTGATTTTCTTTAAGTCAGAGATAAAATCCTTGGAGCAGCTGTTGATACCTATCTGCCAGCAGTCGATTATGATTGCCTCGTAGTGTTGTAGACAGTGTCTCTGTTTTCCTATGCAGGCTTTTTCCCATGGCATGGGAATAGACTGGGAGAACAGTGAAAATAAAAGATCGCCCTGAAGGCCGGAATTGCTAAAAAAAAGAACCGGCATATACCTCGTACCTCTCCTTGAAACAGATGGACCGCTCCCATTGCTAAGAGCTGGATCCGTTATCGACTCCTGTCGTAAAAGTTTCCTGGTTGATCTTCATGATCGCTAGAAAATATCGCTGCTAACGCAAAGTACCTCTTTGTTTTAGGGAAAATGACTCACTTGGTGAGAATTTAGTTTGGAGTGTAGTCGTGGGCGTGAGTGCGTCTGGAAAAAAAGATGCCTTATTTTGTATTAAAAATGTTCAACAATGGCGGGTGTCGTCTAGCTGTTTAATTCGTTGAATTAACTGAGCGTGCAAGCTTTTTCAGCTTTTATTGTACAGTTTTATATGTGTCACTTATTTCTATTGTTGCTGATATTGCGGATATTTGTAGGGGTGAAGATGACGAAAAATTTATGTCTGGTAGCACATTTTATCTCTAGGTGGTGAGTTGTTTTTCAGAAATAAATATTTCTGGGGATTTTTATATCGAAAGCATGATTTCACTCTTAATGGATTTCTAGGTAAATCTTTAGTTCTATTTGGGTTTGATTGGATTGCTGCCTCGGTATTTAGGCGTTGGGTGGGGCGGTTAGGGTTGTACTAAAGCTGTGAAAATTGCCAGAAGGCTTAATTCGGAAGACGGTCCAAGTGTATGCCGAAGTTAAACCAGGAAAGCCTGGAATTTTTTACCTCCGGGTAAATCATCGTTGTGTGAAATGAACGCTGTAGACGAGTGTCGCAATAAAGCAACATAAAGTGTGACATTTGGGACGATTGTCGATGCTTCTGCTGTTAGGATGACCTATCGCACGGTTCTATAGGAAAAGTGATGTCATGAATTACTTATTAGAGTTACTACCACTTTGGTGGTGGGCTGGTTTGGCGGCTGTTTCGTTATTTTTCCTTAGGAGACCTGCTCATCGAACGATTTACTCACTTGCAAGGTTATGTCACCGCTCTTTATTGTTTGCTGCTAACTCGGTGGGGCAAGCGGGGCTGAGTCTGCGTGAGCGTAATCGGGAAGTGCTACTTGCCACAGGCCGCGAGATGACAGAGTGGCAAATTGAGCGGGAGTTTGAGCGAATAGAAGACTCCCTGAGACGCGAGTTGACGCAATATCCTTCGTTACATCGCCAGCTCTGTGAGCAGATGGCGGCTATAGATGATGACTATGTGCGCAGCGCAGAGGTGCCTCCTGAGCCGTCAAATTGGGTTAGGGCGATTCGCTCTGTCGCGGAAATTCCCACTCCAGATGATACGGTTGTGGCGGATGTGTTAGAGACTATCAATCACTCAATGCGTAAGGCTGAAAGTAAAGCCCTGGAAGCTTACCGGGAGTCTATAAGGGAACGCCATCAGTTACTGAAGCGGATGATGCCTGGTTGGCGCGCAATGCTAAAAAAACTGGGGCGAATTAATAGGAGCGTGGAGTCTGTAATTCACCGTAGCAAAGTGTTGGATGAGCATATGTCACGCTACGAGAATATTTTGCAGGAGAGCGACCGCAGCTTACACCTTCTATCCGTTTCTTCTTTCAGTCGTTTTTTAATTTCCTCACTAGTGATGTTCGTGGCAGTAGCAGGGGTTTGGCTGAATCATCAATTAATCGCACGACCAATGACAGAGATTGTTGGAAGTGGTGGCTTTCTGGGGAGTTACTCGACAGCCGATATTGCTGCCTCAATTTTGATTTTTCTGCAAATCCTTGTTGGCCTTGTAATTATGGAATCTTTGCGGATTTCGCGCTTGTTTCCCTCTATTGCTTCACTGGCAGACCCTATACGCAAACGCATACTATGGTCCGCGTTATTCCTACTGTTGTGTTTTTCCAGTGTTGAGGCGGGGTTGTCACTCTCAAGGGACCTATTATTGCAAGGCGATCAGTTACTTACTGGTATACCTGGGGTGAGCGAACCTAGGTTTGAGGGGGCAAAGAGCTACTGGGCACTCGGGCTGGTACAAATGCTGCTGGGTTTTATTCTTCCTCTGGTTCTTGCTTTTATAGCAATACCACTGGAGCAGTTCATAAACTCTGCACGTACCGTATTTGGATGTTTATTAGTGTTATTCCTGGATTTATTCGCTACGGGCTTACGCCTTTTAGCGACTCTCTCAATGCATTGTGGCATTTTGCTCAACCGTACCTATGATCTCATTATATTCCTGCCACTTTGGCTGCAGCGAGCCTACTGGCATGCTCGCAATACATCAAGGCCGGATACTGTGGTGGCACAAAATGAAGTGCAGATAAATGGATATAATCATAAGGAAACGGTTGGAGAAAGGGTACCTACCGGGCAAACCGCTGGTGCTTAAATGTTTGAGGGGTGATGCTTGGGTAAATAGGCTTAATGTCTTTCCGTTTTATTAAGTTTAGGTGACTGAAATAGATGTGGATGCTTTTTATTTTCTGTGTGTTGTTACTCGTGCTTTTCTTTTATGCACGCTCCGGTGTCGCACCTGAATCTGCACTAAAACTTCCCTCGCGCAAAGGACCTATGGTCATAGCCCATGGCAATGACTGCGGTAATGGTTTGTTTCCAGGGAATACGCAGGAATATCTGCAGAATATGGTGGCATTGGGAGTAGATGCCATTGAAATAGACCTATGGCTCAGTGCCGATGGGCATTTGGTGTTGCGTCACGACCCGGATCTGGAAGATTCAACGGATGGCAGTGGTTTTATTGAAGATAGAACCCTGACTGATTTACGCAATTTAAATGCCGCTTACCACTGGAGTAGGGATGATGAGACCTATCCCTACCGCCAAAAGCCCTTAAGAATCCTCACCCTAGAGGAAGCCTTTGAGTTAGTAGGTTCGATACCGCTAATTTTGGATATAAAAAGTGAGCAACTACGAGCTGCCCATGTTTTGAGTGATGTGCTGGAATCTAGTGGTAAGAAGAGTCAGGTTATTGTCTCCTCTTTTAACCACAGGGTTATTCAAGAATTTCGGCGCTTGAGCCCGGATACGGCGACAGGTTCTACTAGCTGGGAGGCGGGTCTTTTATTTTTTGCCCAGCTGCTGCGGGCAGAGAGCTTGCTGGCGCCCCGCTACCAGACAATGCAATTATCCATGTTTTTCTGGGGGTTAGATGTCGTCACTAAGGGTACCCTGCGGGCAGCCCATAAACTCAATTTGCATGTCTCTGTGTGGACCGTAAACGGACGGGCGGATCTACAACGCTATATCGACCTGGGTGTGGATGGTATTGTTACCGACCGCCCGGATTTATTAATAGCCATGTTGCCCGGCCGGGAGACGAAAACAGAGACTAAGTTGCTCGAGCAGGCCTCCTGAATTGAGCACTGTTGCGATAAAAATATGACAATAACACTATGACTATAAAAACAGAGAAAGCTTTATGAAAAAGATCGCAGCTATTGCGGCGCTGGCGGCGTCATTAATAGGCACGCCGATATTGGCGGAGGACCGTTTTGCCAAGGTTGAAATCAGCAGTGAACCGGTGGCAGGTAATGTATATATGCTCCAGGGGGCTGGCGGCAATATCGCAGTGCTGGTTGGAGAGGACGGTACCTTTATGGTGGATGACCAGTATGCGCCACTCACTGCGAAGATACAGAAAGCGGTGGCAGGTCTGGCAGATCAGCCGTTGCGCTTTGTGATCAATACCCACTGGCATGGTGATCACACCGGCGGCAATGAAAACCTGGGTAAAAGCGGTGCCCTGATCGTCGCCCATGAAAATGTGCGGAAGCGTATGAATACCGAGCAATTTATTGAAGCTTTCAAGCGCAAGGTTGAGCCCTCACCGCCGACAGCACTGCCGGTAATTACCTTTACCGATGCCACTACTTTTTACTGGAATGGTGATGAGGTGATGGTGCAGCATGTCGGCCCGGCTCATACCGATGGTGATTCCATTGTGCATTTTGCCAAAGCTGACGTGATTCATATGGGCGATATCTATTTCAACGGTACCTATCCATTTATCGATCTGTCGTCTGGCGGCTCGGTGGATGGCGTGATTGAAGCTATGGATACTGCATTGGCGCTATCTGGACCAAATACCAAAATTATTCCCGGGCATGGCCGCCTGAGTAGTCCCGCAGAGTTAAAAGTGCAACGGGATATGCTGGAGACCCTTCGGGATCGCATCCAGAAACTGGTCGATAGTGGTAAAAGCCGCGATCAAGTGCTTGCCGCCAAGCCGACTAAGGATTTTGACGAGCAGTATGGCAAGGGCTTTATGACCCCGGATATTTGGACTGGAATTGTTTACGACTCCCTGGCTGCAAAATCCAAGAAGTCCTAACCATACTTCGAGACCGACTATTTAAAGCCGGAAAAAACTGTTGAGAAAAAAAAGGCCCGGAGTGAAATACCCGGGCCTTTTGCTTTGGCGTTTGCTTGAGTCTTTTAATTAAGATACTAAAAATTATTAGGACGCCTGGGGCTCAGCACCATTTAAATTTGATGAATCTTCTACTGCTGTTTCTGTGCTTTCTTCACGCACCCGGAACCAGGCTGCATATAGTGCTGGCAGGAAGATCAGGGTCAAGCCGGTAGCCACGATCAGCCCGCCCATAATGGCAACTGCCATGGGGCCGAAGAAGTCACTGCGTGACAACGGAATCATCGCCAGTACCGCAGTGAGGGCGGTTAACACGATGGGGCGGAAACGCCTTACGGTGGACTCAACGATCGCTTCCCAGGCACTCAGGCCCTGGCTGATATCCTGCTGTATCTGGTCTACCAGAATCACCGAGTTACGCATAATCATGCCGGCCAGGGCGATGGTACCGAGCATGGCGACAAAGCCGAATGGCTTGCCGAACAGCAATAGGAACAAGGTGACCCCGATCAGTCCCAAGGGGGCGGTGAGGAACACCATAGCGGATAGAGACATGCTGCGCAGTTGCAGCATCAGCAGAGTGAAGACCACCAATACAAATAGCGGCATGCCGGCGTTAACCGATTTCTGCCCCCGCTCGGACTCCTCCACTGTGCCGCCCACTTCCAGCAGGTAGCCGGGAGGCAGCTGATCGCGAATACTCTGCAGGCGCGGCCAGACTTCTTTGACTATCGTTGCGGGCAGCTCCTCACCGTAGATATCGGCACGCACGGTCACTGTGGGCAGGCGATCGCGGTGCCAGATAATGCCTTCCTCGAATCCGTATTCCAGGGTGGCGATCTGGTTTAAGGGGACACTGCGACCGCTACTGGTTTGTACTGCCAGGCTGCCTAGTTGGCCGAGGGCGTATCGCTCCTGCTCATCACCGCGCACGCGCACATCAATCAGCTCATTGTCCTCGCGGTACTGACTTACGGTGATTCCGGTGAGAGAGCTTTGCAGGGCACGGGAGAGCGAGGCGCTGTTCACGCCCATGGCGCGCGCTCGGTCCTGATCGATATTCAGGTTGACCGTTTTGCTGGGTTCCTCCCAGTCCAGGTGCACGTTGGTCACTTTCGAATTATCACGAATGCGCTCGGCCACCTGGCGGGCCAGGCTGCGCACCTCACCAATATGCTCACCAGAGATGCGAAACTGCACCGGATAGCCAACCGGGGGTCCGTTTTCCAGGCGGGAGATGCGGCTGCGCAGGGTGGGGAACTCCTCCTGCATGGTCTCGATCAGCCAGCTGCGCACCTGTTCACGCTCCTCAACACTGCGGGTCATCAACACAAACTGGGCAAAGCTGGCCGCGGGTAATTGCTGGTCCAAGGGCAGGTAGAAACGGGGTGAGCCGGTGCCCACATAGACCACGTAGTTTTCTACCTGCTCATTTTTATCCAGCAGTGCCTCCAGGCGTTTGGCTTGAAACTCGGTGGATTTCAATGATGCGCCCTCGGCCAGCTTGAGATCCACTAACAGTTCCAAGCGTCCGGAAGAGGGGAAGAATTGTTGCGGCACCAGGCGGAAGAGGGCCAGGGAACCAATAAAGATCGCCAGGGTTGCCACTATGACGGTTTTGCGGTGGCGCAGGCACCAGGTGATCAGGCGGCGGAAGCGCTGGTAGAAGGGTTTCTGGTAGGGGTCTCGAACCTCACCGCTGTGATCGTGGCGCGCCAGATTGGGCAACAGGTAATGCCCAAGGTAGGGTACGAATATTACCGCGGCAATCCAGGAAACGATCAGTGACAGCGTGACCACCTGGAAGATCGAGCGGGTGTACTCCCCGGTGCCGGACTCGGCTGTGGCAATTGGCAGGAAACCGGCGGCGGTAATCAGGGTACCAGTGAGCATGGGGAAGGCGGTACTGGTCCAGGCGAAGCCGGCTGCTTTTAGCCGGCTGAGCCCCTGTTCCATTTTAATGGCCATCATCTCTACGGCGATAATGGCGTCGTCCACCATCAGGCCAAGGGCGAGTACCAGAGCGCCCAGGGAAATCTTGTGCAGGCCGATATTGAAGTAACTCATCAGTGCGAAGGTCATGGCCAGCACCAATGGTATCGATAGCGCTACGATCAAGCCGGGGCGGGTGCCGAGGGAGAAAAAGCTCACCAGCAGTACAATGCCCAGCGCCTCCGCCAACACCTGCAGGAATTCCCCCACACCGCGCTTCACCGCTGCGGGTTGGTCGGATACTTTACGTAATTGCATGCCGATAGGCAGGTCTTCCTGCAGTTCGGCAAATGTGGCGTCCAGCTTTTTGCCCAGCTTGAGGATATCGCCACCTTCTTTCATGGAAACGGCCAGACCGATGGCGTCCTCACCCATAAAGCGCATACGGGGCTGCGCAGGATCGCTGAAGCCGCGGTGTACTTCGGCAATATCCCCCAGCCTCTGGGTGCGCCCACCGGCGGTGATGGGGAAACGGCGAATTTCGTCGACCGAGTGAAACTGGCCGCTAACGCGAATACGCACACGGTCGCTGACCGTATCAATAAAGCCTGCGTCGGCAACTTGGTTTTGTGATTGCAGCGCGCTTTGCACCGCGCTAAGGGGAATGCCGAGGGAGGCGAGTTTGGTGTTGGAAATTTCCACCCAGATTTTTTCATCCTGCAGCCCCAGCAATTCCACCTTGCCCACATTCTTAACTCGTTGTAACGCCAGCTGTAGACGCTCGGCATAGTCTTTCATTAAGGCGTAATCAAAGCCGCTGCCAGTCAGCGCATAGATATTGCCGAAAGTCGTGCCGAACTCGTCATTAAAAAATGGGCCCTGGATATCCGGTGGTAGAGTGTGGCGAATGTCGCTGACCTTTTTACGCACCTGGTACCACAGATCGGGGATATCCCGCGAATGCATATCGTCGCGGGCGACAAATAGCACTTGGGACTGGCCGGGGCGGGAGAAAGAGGAGATGCGTTGGTAGTCACCGGTCTCCAGTAATTTTTTCTCTACCCGTTCGGTAATTTGGCGGGAGACTTCCTCGGCGCTGGCGCCGGGCCAAAGAGTGTTGATCACCATTACCTTAAAAGTGAAGGGCGGATCTTCACTCTGCCCAAGTTGCGTGTAAGAGGCAGCGCCCAGCAGCCCCAGTACGATCATGGCGTAGAGTACCAGCGGGCGGTTTTTCAGCGCCCATTCGGAAAGATTAAAACCCATGGCAATTTCTCTGTGTTGAAGTGCGGGCTGATTGAGCGAGCCGCGCTTCGGCAATTTCATTGGAGCGTTTTCTTGCGCTCGGTCCAGTTCTTATTTTTGGGGTAGCCGTTAGTTAGTCCTGCTGGGCGAGGGCGCGGTCTGGATCAATCGGGCGGTTCATTCGATCCACAGGGCGAACCTGTTGCCCCTCCAATAAAAGGTGGGTACCGGCGGCAACGATCCAATCATCGGCGCGCAGGCCGGAGAAAATTGGTACAAACTCCTGGCCATAGGGGCCCACAGTGACCTCGGTTTTATGCAGGGTTTGATGCTCGCGATTGAGAACCCAGACAAAGGCCTTGCCGTTATCGGCGCTGACTGCCGACATGGGCACTTGTAAAACATCGGTGGTTGTCGCTTTAGGTACGAAGACTCTGGCACTCTGGCCTATTTCTATGCCGGTGGTTTTATTGGTAAAAGCCACGCGCGCTTCAAAGGTGCGGGATACCGGGTCCGCAGCGGGAGAGAGCTCGCGTACCTGTGCGGGAAAGGATTTACCGGGTTGTGACCAGAGTTCAACGGTCAGGGGCTGGCCGACGCGGAAATGCCCGATCGCCTGCTCCGGCAAATCGATACGTACCTCGCGTTCTCCGTCGGCGGCGAGCTCGAAAATTCCCTGGCCGGCGGCAACAACCTGGCCGGCCTCCGCCATACGGCGGGCGATAACTCCACTCTCCGGGGCTTTCAGTTCTGCGTAAGCTGCTTGATTGCGCGCCACATCTAATTGTGCTTTTGCCTGTTGCAGGCGCGCATCGCTGGCTTCGAAGCGGGTTTCCACCGCATCGAACTGTGAGTGGCTGACCAACTGGCGCTCTAATAGTTTGCGGTGGCGTTCCAACTCGCTGCGCGCCAGGCGCTGGTCGGCCTCGGCAGAGGTGAGGCGTGCGCGGGCGGAATCCAGTTGCAGGAGTAGGTCTTCGGTGTCCAGTTCGGCCAGTGGTTGACCCTGGTCAACGCGGTCGCCCACATTGACCAGGCGCCGCTGCAGCTTGCCACTGATACGAAAGGCCAGGGCAGGTTCGAAGCGGGCACGTACCTCGCCGGGATAAAAATCCAGTTGGGCGCTGGCCAACTGAGGTTGGACCATCACCGCTGGGCGGGGTTTTTCTGATTGTTCGGTGGACTCCGATGGCGCACAGGCGGACAACATTAGGCTGAACGAGAGTGCGGCGAAGAGTAGCGATCGGTACATAGGGGCTCCCTTCCTCGGCGGCGAGGCGACAAGGTAAGTCCGGAAGTGGACAAGTCATGGCCGGGCGGCCGGTAATGTTATACTGGCGAGTATAGTAAATTTATTAAACTGGTGAGTCCAGTATATGGAGTGCTATGTCTGAACAATCTCAGACGGCCGCCCAGCGCGGGCGTCCCAAGGACTTGGCCAAACGCCAGGCCATTCTCGATGCAGCCAAGGAGCTGTTTCTGACCAATGGTTTTGCCGCCACCAGTGTGGATGCGGTGGCCTCTGCTGCGGGTGTCTCGAAATTGACGGTGTACAGTCATTTCTCCGATAAAGAGACGCTGTTCAGTGCCGCGATCACTTCCCGCTGCGAGATGATGATGCCCCTGCCCATTTTCAACCTGAAAGAGGGCGATTCGGTGGCAGAGGTACTGGAGCGCATTGGTCAGGCTTTTCTAAGCATGGTGGATAGCAAGGATAGTATTCGCCTGTTACGGCTTTTGTGCGCTCTGGCTTCGCAGGAGTCGCAGGAGTCAAAACTGGCCCAGTTGTTTTTTGATGCGGGCCCCCAGCGAATCCTTCGGGACATTGAACAGTTACTACGCCGCGCTACCGAGATGGACAAGCTGCAGGTAGCCAATCCGGCAGAGGCCGCCGAGGACTTTATGGGCATCTTGCTGGGTTGTCGGCATATGCGGGTATTGATCGGTTGCTGTGAGGTACAGGCTGAGGAGGAGCGGCGTGAACGGGTGCGCAGGGCTGTGGCGCTATTTATGCGGAGCTACCGCTGATTGATTATGCAGGTTATCACTGACAGGCTAATGGCTCGGGCTTTCCGGCATTAAAGGGCAGCGGCGGATATCTCCATTTATTTCCAGCCATTCCGGTTTGTTTTGGTAGTAGACGTAGCGCTCTGGTTGAATAAACATAGGCGCGTCGAAGGCGCCCCCGGCAATACCGCGATATTCCGGTAGGAATTCCAGCGTCCAGGTGAGGGCGCTGCCGCAGTGCTCACAGAACTGGCACTCGACCCAGCGGCCTGCGTCGGATAATAGCTGGTGGGTTTTTAGTTCTGCGTTGATGAACTGGACATTGTTTTTGTCGAAGTACACCGATACGCCTATTAAGCTACCGGTGCGCTTCCGGCACCAGCTGCAGGAACAGAGGCTCACCCGGCGTGGTTGGCCGATGGCGCGAAATCGCACGGCACCACAGACACAGCCACCTTCGTGAATTGCCTCCATCCCCACATCCTCAATGATCAGGTTTTAATGCGGTAACCGGTGCGAAAAATCCACCAGACCGTTGTCAGGCAGAGAAAGAGGAATAGCAGTGTCATCCCCACACTGAGACCCATGTTGACATCGGCCACGCCATAGAAAGCCCAGCGGAAACCGCTGATCAGGTAAACCACCGGATTAAATAGGGTCACTTTTTGCCAGAATTCCGGCAGCATACTGATGGAATAGAAGGCCCCGCCGAGAAAAGTCAGTGGAGTGATAATCATCAGTGGAATAATTTGCAGTTTTTGGAAGTCGTCGGCCCAGATGCCGATAATAAAGCCGAACAGACTAAAACTTACGGCGGTCAGCACCAGAAATGCGATCATCCAGAAAGGGTGGAGAATGTCATAGTCGACAAAAAAGCGCGCGGTGACAAGGATTAATAGCCCGAGCAAGATCGACTTGGTGGCTGCAGCCCCCACATAGCCAGCGACAATTTCAAAGGGCGACACCGGTGCCGATAAGACTTCATATATGGTGCCGGAGAATTTTGGAAAAAAGATACCGAAAGCGGCATTGGAAATACTTTCCCCCAAGAGCGCCAACATTATCAGTCCGGGGATAATAAAGGCTCCATAGCTCACACCTTCAATATCCCCCATGCGCGAGCCAATGGCGGCACCAAATACAATAAAGTACAGGGATGTGGAGAGCACCGGCGAGGCGACACTTTGTATCAGCGTGCGCCAGGTGCGCGACATTTCAAACTTGTAGATAGCCGCTATGCCGTACCAGTTCATGGCTGAGCCTCCCCACTGAATTGCTCTTCACCATCGTGACGTGCGGAGTGCACCAGGTTGACAAAAATTTCTTCCAGAGAGCTTTCCCGAGTGTATAAATCGCGAAATTCAATATTTGCCGAACTGAGGCGGCGCAGGAATTCCGGAATGCCAGTGTTTTCACTCTTAATATCAAAGCGGTAAATCAGCTCGCTGCCATCCCCATTGAGACGCAGTGGCAAATCGGAGAGGCTGTCGGGAATGCTTTCCAGGGGCGAGGGTAGTTGCAGGCTAAGCTCTTTTTCCCCCATTTTCTGCATCAGCGTTTTTTTATCCTCAACTAATACCAATTCACCGCGATTAATAACCCCGACCCGATCGGCCATTTCTTCCGCTTCCTCAATATAGTGCGTGGTGAGGATGACGGTTACCCCGGATTCGCGCAGGCCTCGTACCATTTCCCACATATCCTGGCGCAGTTCCACATCGACTCCGGCAGTGGGTTCATCCAGGAAGAGCACGCTGGGTTCGTGGGATAGGGCCTTGGCAATCATCAGACGCCTTTTCATACCGCCCGACAGAGTGACGATCTTGTTATTCCTTTTTTCCCACAAGGAAAGCTGCCGCAGGATTTTCTCTAAGTAAGAGGGGTTAGGTGGTTTGCCAAATAAGCCGCGGCTGAATTTGATTGCGCCCAACACGCTCTCAAAGGAATCGGTGGCAATTTCCTGGGGGACCAGGCCAATTTCGCGTCGGGCACGACGATAATCTCGCTGGATATCGTAACCGTTAACAGTAACGCTGCCCTGACCGGGGTTCACGATGCCACAGATAATACTGATCAGTGTGGTTTTGCCGGCACCGTTAGGGCCGAGCAGTGCGAATATCTCACCCCGTTGAATATTCAAGTCGATACTTTTTAAGGCGTTAAACCCGCCACTATAAGTCTTGTCGAGACCTTTAACGGAAATAATCGGTTCCACTTCTTCTCCTTGTAAAATCCTAAAACGAGCCGGTCTTAATACTTTTGGGCGTGTTTATATCCTACTGCAAAATGATTTCACTGGATGGTTTTGCTTTCAACCAATGCAGGAGTAGCGCCAGGGTGGCCAAAAACAGCAGCACAGTGCTCGCTGCGGAAAAGCTACTGGCGAGGCCAAAGCGCTCTATCCAGGGTTGGCTGATGAGTGGCGAGAGAAATTGCCCAATAAAAACACTGGCGGCGAGAGCACCGGATATTCGCCCACGAATATTGGGGGTGGCGGATTCCAGCCCGGAGGCAAAGATATGGGGGATCAGGGTACCCATACCACAGCCATAAATTGCAGTGGCAATCATAATCGCATTGAATGAATCTGCCTCGGCGATTAGCCCCATGCCGCAGGCCATAACAGCAAAACCCAGAACAAAAACGCCACTTTTCCCCAGGTGGTTGCGCGCGAGAGGATAGAACACCAGTGAGGCCAGGGCGCCCATTAAATTGCTGGCGGCGATGGCAATACCCGCGAGGCTGGGAGCATCGACCCCAATTTCCTTGAGAAGGAAGGGGAGCTGGGTGGGGATCAGAAAAAAGACCAGGCTGTTGAGTAATGCTGCAGCTAGGAGTAACGCAAAGCCCATCCAGTCGGGTTGCTCATCACTGGAGTGGTCAGACGATCGCTCAATTTTATTGCGCTCAGGCTCTGGCAAGTAGCGTATTACTGCTGGAATCAGTAATAGTGCCGCCGCGTAAATCACAAAAGGTGCGCGCCAATGTATATCTGCCAACAGCCCACCGGCCACAAGGAAGATAACCCCGCCGAGACTGATAAAGGCCCCCTGCTGACTCATATAGGTACGCCTTTGATCGGGGTTGAAATAGTCACCTACCAGGGCGGTGACTGAAGTCATGGTGCCTGCCACCGCAATACCCAGCAGGATACGGCTGGCCAATAGCCCTGCCAAACTTTCCTGCAACAATGCCGAGATGCCGGCCAGGGCATAAACAGTGACCGCCAGCAACAGCAGCCGCCTGCGTCCATAGCGATCAGATACAAACCCGGCGAGAGGGGCGAATAGAGCAATCATTAAGGCCGGTAGGCTCAAAATTAACCGGCTCAGCAGGGCAATATCTTCATGTTGGACAAAGTGTGCCTCCAGTGCTGGTAGTGATGGCGCCACTGTGGCGCCAGACATTATTGTGAGCGCCGCCAGGCACAAAAGTGTCAACCGCATCTGTAGCGGGATAGCGGGTTTTGCCACGTTGAGAGGTGGTGCTGCGTGGACAGGGATCATTGGCGAATCCCTTTTTTGCCTTTGCTCACCTTTGTTAAGGACGGAGTTACCGATAGACACAGCCCCTCTTGCACGGCCAAGCTGATACTTTGGCTTTGTGCAGCCACTAAAAGAGACGTGGTGTTAGTAGAGGGGGTTTCTGTAATGGGGTAGGTTTGTTTACTGTTCCTGATCATCGGTAGTCTCCCTGAGCTTGCAATGGAATGCGGCGCAGTGTAAAACCTCAAGTAATATTGAGGTCAATAGCAGCCGGAGTGTTTTGATGCCTGGTACCAGTGAAAAGAAAGTATCCTCTTGTGGCGATAAGAAGTGCCGTCGCGAGATGACCGTGGGCGAGGTGGCTGAGCGCAGTGATGTGGCGGTGAGTGCACTGCACTTTTATGAGAGCAAAGGCCTGATCAGCAGCTGGCGCACCAGCGGTAATCAGCGCCGCTACTCACGGGATGTATTGCGACGTGTGGCCATTATCAAGGTGGCGCAGAGCACCGGTATTCCCCTCGCCGAAATTCGCGAAGCCCTGGCGACTCTGCCCGATGGACGCACACCCACTGCCAAAGACTGGGCCAAGCTTTCCGCCAGCTGGCGCGAGGAACTGGACCAGCGTATTCGCCAGTTGACTCAATTGCGCGACCGTTTGGAGGGCTGTATTGGCTGTGGTTGCCTGTCTATGGAGAGCTGTCCGCTCCGCAACCCAGGAGATCAAGCCGCGGAGCAGGGCGCTGGGGCTCGCTACCTGGATGTGGGGAGCTGACTTGGTGAGCTAATGGGAAGCAAATGGTGCGCTTCACGCTTGAGAAAATAATGAAGTTCTCACAATTTTTTACTGCTTGAAGTCACTGGAAAAGTTTCTGGTAAAAATCCAGAGTGCCCTGCCATGCGTCTTGCGCCGCTTCCTGATTATAGGCCAGCGGCAAGCCAAATTTCTGACCGCGCTCTGTGGCGACGGGATTGGTAAAGCCGTGGAGTACTCCGGGATAGCTCACTAGGGTGAATTTAGCACCGGCCTCCTGCATTTCCTCGACAAAAGCCCCGACCTGCTGTGGCGGAATCATACTGTCGGCACCGCCGGTGTAAATCTGCAGTTCCGCCTGGACCTTCCCTTTTTTCGCGCGGACCTCGCTGGCCAGGGCTCCGTGATAGCTGACTACTCCACGCAATTCCACACCGAGGCGCGCCATGGTCAAGGCAACGCCACCGCCAAAGCAATAACCCTGTGCGGCAATTTGATTTTCCTCGACTACACTGTGCTGCTGCAGCAGGGTAAGTGCGGTGCGGAAACAGGCTTCCAGAGAGACTGGATTTTCAAGCGCCTCATCGCGAAACTGCTGCGCTTCGGCGGGGTCGTCCGTTTGCTTGCCACTACCAAACATATCCACCGCAAAGGCGCAGTAACCCTGTCTGGCGAGCTTTTCAGCCTGCTCGCGCACAAAGGCATTGTGTCCCCACCATTCGTGAACCAGCATGACACCGGGGCGCTTTTCTTGAGTGCTGTCATCCCAAGCAAGGTAACCACTGTAGGGCTTGCCATCTACCGCGTAATCAATCTCTTCAGTTTTCATTCTTGCATGTCTCTTTGGCGAATAATTGATGGTCTTATTTAGATTCGTCTGGCGGGCCTTTGAGTTCCACCAGATTTTGTTCGGGATCGGAAATATAGATCGACGGCCCCATGCCCTCGGCACCGTAGCGCTGTTGTAGCTTGGAAGGCTCGATATTGTTCTCTTTTATATAAGCAATAATTTTATCGGGTTCGAATGGATCTATACGCAAACAGAAATGATGCAGGTTACGCCCTTCGACACCCGGCGCGGCACCGCCTTCACGGCCAATAGTTTGATCCACTGGAACCAAGTCGATCAAGGCGTGCCCGGCGCGCAACTGATAGAGGCCCAACTCCTGATTCTCTCGCTCCATGGTGCAGCCGAGCACCCCCTCATAAAAATTGCGCATGGCAGCCAGGGATTTGACCCTCAGCACCACATGATCAATGTGTTGAATCTTAAACACAGGAACTCCTGAAATTTTAATGATTATTAACCTGACGAATAAATTACTTTATAGGAAAAACCGCCACTGTTTTATAGATCGTTAGACGAGGCAGTAAGAAGTGCTGATTTAGAGATTTGTGCCAATCTTATACGGATTCTAAGTGTAGGCGGGCTAGGAGGGCTAAGTGGGCGTCTCAGGCATCTAGTGAGGACTTCGCGCGGAGTGTTGGTTGAGAAAAACGGCACTCCGCGCTTGAATGAACTTGGAATCAATGAGCCATATTGGACTTAAGCACTATAAACCTTGCCTAAACCCTTTTGGGGGTGCAGTTCTTTTGCGGACCTGACAATCTCCGTTTCCAGCATCGCTGCAACTTCTGGTTTTTTTGCGCTTTGTTGTAGTTTAATGCGCAGAAGCTGGGAAATTTCCGGTTTACAAGAGCCACAGCGGGTGCCGCAGCCCAGAGCCTCACCTAATGCCTCAACCGAATTAACCCCCTGGCTGATTGCTTTTTCAATCTGGGGGCGGGAAATCTGCATACAGGTACATACAATGCGTTCACCTGGAGGAATTACCTGGAGAAAATGGGCAGGATTTTCTGGGGCTTCCAGTTGTAGATAGCGCTCCAGGGTGCGCCGGTCAGGAAGAAGCTGCCAATCGTTACTGGCAAAAATAAGCAGTTCTATTTGTTCACTATAAGCGAGCCAACGTTGGCTGTTTAATGTTTCTATTTGCTGCCAGTGAACGCCTGAATTTTCCTGTAATAATTGTGCGCCCAGTTGGCGACCATTTAATGGCGCGCTCAGTGCCAACTCAAAGCGATATCCGTTTTGGCAGGGCACTCGATACCAGTGCAGCAGATTTTCTTCCCGATGGGTCTGCAGCCAGTGCCAAAGATTTTGTGCAAGTGGTTCCGGGCAAATAAGGGTGGCAAAGCTTTTACAAGGGAGGGCTTGCAGCTGCACCGGTACCTGTTTGAATTCCGGCTGGCCGGAAATTGGGTCTACCTCTGCTTTGATAAGGGCGCTGACCTTCGATTCCTGAGCCAGAGTCTGGCTCCAGTGAATGGGAGCGAACAGTTCACCGGGCTTTTGCCCACTATTGAGTACTGCACGTCCACACATGCGACCCTGGGCACTGCGCAATTCTACCAGCGCGCCCTCATCTACACCGTATTTGCGTGCATCCACAGGGTTTATTTGAATCTCGGCTGTTTCACTGTGATCCAATAATTTGCGCGCACGGCCGGTGCGGGTCATGGTGTGCCATTGGTCGCGCATACGACCACTGTTCAGCCAAAGGGGATAACTGATGTCGATTTGCTGTTGGGGCATGCGCGGTTTGACCGCAATGAAGTTGGCTCGGCCAGTTTCGGTGAAAAATTTCCCGTCGCCAAATAGTCGTGCGCTGCCCTGGGGGTTCTCCCGGTTAACCGGCCACTGCACCGGCTTTAACGTATCGTACTCGTAGCGACTGATATCACTAAAATAGGAGATATCAAAGGCGCGGCTGTTGTTGTTTTCGAACCCTGACAATTGTGCATGTTCACGGAATATTTCTGCAGGGTGCGCAAAGTTAAACTGCTCGCCAAACCCCAGGCGGCTGGCTAAATCGCAGATTGCCTGCCAGTCGTGGCGGGCCTCTCCGGTGGGGTCGAGAAAGGAGCGTTGCCGGGAGATACGCCGCTCAGCATTGGTGACGGTGCCATTTTTCTCCCCCCAGCCAGTGGCCGGCAGCAGTACATCGGCACAGCGGGCGGTGTCGGTATCGGCGATACAATCGGAAACAATCACTAGCGGACATTTACGCAGAGCCTCAGTCACACGCTCCGCTTCCGGCATACTCACGGCGGGATTTGTGGCCATAATCCAGATTGCCTTGATCTGCCCACTTTCCACTGCGCGGAACATATCCACGGCTTTTAATCCGGGGTTCAGTGCCATATTGGGTGCATTCCAGAAGCGCTGCACCCGGTCTATATCACTATCTTTAAATTCCATATGGGCGGCGAGCATATTGGCCAGACCACCCACTTCGCGGCCGCCCATCGCATTGGGTTGGCCGGTAATAGAGAAAGGACCAGCTCCAATCTTGCCAATACGTCCTGTTGCCAAGTGGCAGTTGATGATTGCGTTATTTTTGTCTGTGCCACTACTGGATTGGTTAATACCTTGGGAATAGAAGCTGAGTGTTTTTTCTGTTTCAGCAAACAAGCGAAAGAAAGCCAGTAACTTTTCTGCTGGCACTCCACAACTCAGTGCGGTTTGCTGTAGGGACCAGTGCTGGGCGGTTTCCAGTGCCTGCTCAAAACCCTGAGTATATTGTTGGATATAGTGATGATTGAGGCGGTTGTGTTGAGCGAGGAAATTAAGCAGCCCATTAAACAGTGCGGCATCGCTGCCGGGAGTTATTGCCAGGTGCAGATCGGCCATCTCGCTGGTAGCACTCGCCCGCGGATCAACCACCACCAGCTTGGCCTTGCCCGCCTGCATTCGCTGGAACAGAATCGGGTGGGTCCAGGCGGCATTGGAGCCAATTAAAACGATGAGGTCCGCTTCTTCCAGATCTCCATAGCAACAGGGTACGGCATCCGCGCCTAGGGCACGCTTATACCCTGCTACGGCTGAGGACATGCAAAGACGCGAGTTGGTATCAATATTTGCGCTACCAATAAAACCCTTCATTAATTTATTGGCAACATAATAATCCTCGGTCAGCAGCTGCCCAGAAAGGTAAAAAGCTACGGAGTCAGGGCCATATTCGCGGATATTGCTGGCGAATTCACTGGCGACATAAGACATGGCAGTATCCCAATCACAGGCTTCGCCATGCAGGTGCGGCCGTAAGAGCCGCCCATGATCACCGAGCGTTTCCCCTAGGGCAGAACCTTTTACACACAGTCGGCCAAAATTAGAGGGATGCTGTTTATCACCTGTGACGGAAATCACAGAGGTATTTTGCCGCTCTTCCTTGTTAATTGTTACTCCGCAGCCTACCCCGCAATAGGGACAAGTGGTGCAGGAGCGCTGCGTGCTCAGGTATTCCTTTACTGCCATTATTCTTACTTATTGCAACCGATATAAACGGTATTTCCATTAAATGCCAAAGGGTAAGTGGCGAGCTGGATATTGGCGTCTTCCATACAAACACCATCTTCAAGGCGAAAATGGTGTTTATAAAGTGGTGAAGCAATAGTTAATTCACCCTCCAGCTCCGCAATTATTCCCCGCGAAATAACCCCAGCTTGTGCGATCGGATCCCAGTTGTCAACGGCATAAAGCTGTCGATCCTGCCCGGGTAAAAAAAATAGGGCGATACCTTTTTTCTTCTCAGATCTAAACGTGTTGCCAGCTTTTTCTGAGGAGGTATCGCCCCAAAGGGCACACACCCCGGAATTGCTGACCAGATCTGAGCGTCGACAGATTGGCAGCCATTGGGGGCGGGTTATGGCAATAGAATTAAATGGATCTGGTTTGGCGCTGGCTTGATACATAACAATTTCCTTACGGGATTGTGAAAAAAATCAGAAATTGAAATTAATTCTTGTTCATTCAAATGAAAGTACTTCTTGGAATGCGCCACTAGGCAGACTCTGCAGCTTTCAATATTTCCTCGGTGGTAGCCGGGCGGGGTTGACCGCGCTCCTTAACAAAAACAATTTTGTCATCACTTTCGCCGCTATTAACAAACTGACGAAAACGCTTCAGCTTTTCCGGATCGTTAATAGCGGACTTCCATTCGCATTGATAGCTATCAACCACGCGCGACATTTGCGCTTCAAGTTCGGCACAGATTCCCAATTTGTCATCGATAATGACTTCACGTAGATAGTCGAGCCCACCATCAAGGCTTTCCAGCCAGACCGAGGTGCGCTGCAATTTATCGGCGGTGCGCACGTAGAACATCAGGAAGCGATCGATATATCGAATGAGGGTTTCGTCATCCAGATCGGTGGCGAATAGGTCAGCGTGCCGTGGGCGCATGCCGCCGTTACCGGCGACAAATAGGTTCCAGCCTTTTTCTGTGGCGATAACTCCCACATCCTTACTCTGCGCTTCGGCGCACTCGCGGGTACAGCCAGATACGGCCATCTTGATTTTGTGGGGCGAGCGCAATCCCTTGTAGCGGTTTTCCACGCGCAGGGCCATTGAAACACTGTCCTGCACCCCGAAGCGGCACCAGGTACTGCCTACACAAGACTTAACCGTGCGCAGAGACTTTCCATAGGCATGGCCGGTTTCGAATCCCGCATCAACCAGTTCTCGCCAAATCTCTGGTAGCTGCTCGAGGCGAGCACCAAAAAGATCAATACGCTGGCCACCGGTAATTTTGGTGTAAAGGTCATAGCGTTTGGCAACATCGCCAATCACAATGAGTTTTTCTGGTGTGATTTCGCCACCGGGAATACGCGGTACTACAGAGTAGCTACCATTTTTCTGCATATTCGCCATAAAAGTGTCATTGGTATCCTGCAGGCCAACGTGGGCCTGTTCCAGAATATGTTCATTCCACAGAGAGGCGAAGATGGAAGCTGCAGTGGGTTTGCACACCTCACAGCCCTGGCCGCTGCCATGTTTATCGAGGAGGTCATCAAAGGTTTTAATTTCCCCAACCTGAATAATATGGAATAGCTCTTGGCGGCTATAGGTGAAATGCGCACAGAGGTGATTATTTACCTCCATACCTAGTGCCGCTAACTCAGTATCGACAATATTTTTTAGCAGTGCCGCACAACCACCACAGCCGGTGGAGGCCTTGGTCACATCCTTGACTTCCGCCAAGGTTTGGCAGCCGCCGTGTACCACATCAATAATCTGTCCTTTACTTACGTTATAACAGGAACATACGGTGGCACTGGCAGGTAAAGCCGAGGCACCGAGAGGAGACCCTGCTCCATCAACTGAGGGAAGGATAAGTTGCTCAGGGTGCTCTGGCAGCTCAATATCATTAAGGTGATATTGCAGTAGAGTATCGTAATCACCGGTATCACCCACCAGCACTGCCCCGAGCAGTTTCTGGCCTTTGGCATCGGTTATCATACGTTTGTAAACGCCGCCCTGCTCATCTACAAAAGTAATTGCGGTCGCACCTTCACTGCGCCCGTGGGCATCGCCAATAGAACCGACCTGAACACCGAGCAGCTTTAATTTGGTGCTCATATCGGCACCATTAAAAAATATCTCTGCACCGGTAAGTTGTGCGACGGCGGTGCGTGCCATGCTGTAGCCCGGAGCTACCAGACCAAAGATCCGCCCTTCATAGAGCGCGCACTCTCCAATAGCAAAAATCTTAGGGTCTGATGTGCGACAGCAGTTATCGATGACTATGCCACCGCGTTCGCCAACCTGCAGTCCCGAAGCTTTTGCCAGCGCATCCTGAGGGCGAATTCCCGCGGAGAAGACAATCATATCGGTAAGCAGTTCATCTCCTCCTTTAAACTGCATACGCAAACGGCCATCAACTTCTGCAATAAGTTCAGTGGCCTTACTGGTGTGTACCTTTACACCGAGAGCTTCGATTTTTTTGCGCAGCAAATCGGAGCCGCCCTCGTCGAGCTGAGTGGCCATAAGCCCCGGCGCGAACTCCACTACATGGGCTTCTAGCCCAAGGGCTTTTAAAGCATTTGCCGCTTCCAGACCGAGTAGACCACCACCGACAACAACACCGCTTTGCGCTGTAGATGCGGCTGTGCGGATAGCATCCAGATCTTCGAGGGTACGGTAGACAAAGCAGCGCTCGTGCTGGTGTCCTGGGATGGGGGGTACAAAAGGATAGGACCCTGTGGCGAGTACTAGTTGATCGTATGTATATAAGCTTCCGTTCTGGGCAGTAACGGTTTGCTTTTCGCGATCAATGGCAATAACGGGATTATTGAGTTCTAGCTCGAAGCCCCATTCATGGTACTGCTCGATATGGCCCATGGCCAAATCTTCAGCGCTGCACCCGGAGAAATAATCGGACAAATGTACGCGGTCATAAGCGGGCCTGGCTTCCGCACAAAAGACGGTGACTTCAAAAACGATGCTTTTATTTTTTTCTACCAGCTGTTCAAGAAAGTGGTGCCCGACCATGCCGTTACCAATCACAACCAGCTTTTGCTTTTCTTTCTTTACCTTCATTGCTATTCCTGCCATCTGAAGTCAATTTTTTCGGCAGGAGGGGAAGCGCTTGATATGGCAGGGGCGCCTCCTCTTCTGCCGAAGAGTACAGGCGCCGTTGCCTCGAATTGGGGGAGAATTTTGTTGGTCATTTAATGTATTCAATCTCCGTGCCAATATTGATCCCTGGAATGGCGCCAATCTGTGCCTATTGTCCACAATTTTTGCGACACCTTGCGACAAGTTGGTGCGAAAAACTAATTTTCTGCTCTGTATTAGTGCTTAATGAAATTCTGTGGAATATTGGAGGCGTGGAGAATTTATTTTCGGGCTGCTGGTAGGTAAAACTGAGATCCGCTGATGGGCTATTAGAAAATATACAGGAGATGAGAAAGCAGCAGGATGAGCGCTATCAGTTGCCAGAACAAAACAGGGTTTCTTTCCAGTAGTGGGCGGCTATTGGGTGGTTTGAAGGCCGGGTTGGGGTGCTGTAAATCTTGAATGAATTCCGACAGGCTGTCGTAGCGTTGTCTGGGGTCGGCAGCGCAGGCTTTTTGCAGGGCGTCATCCACCCAATGGGGAATATCCCTACGGTGCGTATACGCTTTCGTATAACGCATTTGTTGATAACTTTTTAGCTGATAGTGCAGGTTGCCCAGGCGCTCGGGATAGGGGTATTTTCCCGTAAGTAATTCATAGGCGATGACTCCAAGGGAAAAGATATCTGAACGGTGGCTGGCACTATCCCCAAAAAAGAATTCGGGAGCCGCATAATTTTTACTGCCTGGAGCACCAGTTTCTGAGAAATGTAATTGCTCCCGGAGGCCGGGCCCATCAACCCCTCCCAGATCAATGATGACCAGACGCCCATGGCTGCGCATCATGATGTTCTCTGGCTTCAGGTCGCCATGCACAATTTCTAGGCGTTGCAGGCTGCGCAAGGCACTTACCAGTTGCGCCAGCAGCTCCCGTACCTGGGATATTTGCGGCTGGGAATTAAGTTGCATCCACTGTCGTAAGGTCTGTCCCTCGACATATTCGAGAATATGGTAAAGGCAAGCGCGCTCTGCCCTTGGGGGATATAACTTGATAATCCCTGGGTGGTTGATTCGCCGGCCAGTCCACTCCTCGGCGATAAAGCGCTCGATATAATGCGGATCATCGCAGTAATTTACTGACGGGGTTTTAAGAGCGCGAAGTACACCGGATTCAAGATCTTGGGCCAGGTACAGGTGACTGCGCTTGCTGGCATAAAGTTCCTGCAGAATAAGGAAGCCATCGAGTTTTTGGCCGGGATTTAAATCCGGGGCGAAGGGCAGCTTCCGGTTGTGCATTGTCAGTTCGTCGCACTGCGGGAAGTCCAGGTGATTGACCCTGGCAGCGACTGCACTCAGATTATCGCTTGAGCCAGCCTTCAGGGCCGCATCAACCAGCTGTTGCGGTGTGGTCCTGTCGAAATCAGCGAGTCTTTCCTGGATAGAGGTTTCGGGCAAGAAATCGTGTATCCCATCGCTACTCAGCAAATAGATATCATCGGGTAGTAGCGCTTCACAGCGATAGTCCACATCGATGTGGACATCCATACCCAGTGCCCGGCTGAGAAAAGTGCGCCCGGGAGACAGTTGGTGACTATGATCGCGGCTGAGACACTCAAGTTTGCCGGCGCGCAGACGGTAGATGCGTGTATCCCCAACATGCACTAAATGGGCGCTGGTACCCTTAAAAATAATGGCTGAGAAAGTGGTGAGCCAGCCACGCTGAATTTCTACACTGCCTCCACTTTGCCGATATAACCAGCTATTGAGAGAGTGGAGAACCCGCGCTACTGCGTGGCGGGTAGACCAGGTTTCCGGGGTGCTGTAATAATCTGAGAAAAAACCATTGATGGCTGCGCGAGCGGCCTCCCCGCCAGCCTCAGCGCTGGCGACACCATCGGCAACAGCTGCGAGCGCACCATAGCGCTTGAATTCTATCCCCTTTGGTAGCCGCACTGCACAGGCATCGTCGTTGTGCCGGCGTTGGCCGGCACAGGTGGCGCTGAAAATTTGCAAGGCACCCATCTTTTTGTTCTGCAAATTCTCAGATACTTCGGAGAGGTTCTGTCCCTCTTCTGAAGATTTTACGTGCTGCTCTTTATCAGGCGACATCAATCATTGATACACTGCCATCGGGATGTACCTCGGCCATTTGCCCCTCGGGTTCCTCTAATAATAACAGTGCGACAAAGCCGAGAAGTGCAGTGATGCCGATAACCATAAAAAATGTTTGGTAGGAAACCAAACTCAACATGGTGAGATAAAACACTGCACCTACATTGCCATAAGCACCCGTCATACCTGCGATCTGCCCGGTAAGGCGTCGCTTGATTAGGGGGACTACAGCAAATACCGCCCCTTCACCGGCCTGCACAAAGAAAGAGCACGCCATTGCAGCGGCAACGGCTAGGTAGAGTGGCCATTCGGCATCGATCAAGCTCATAGTGAAGTAACCCAATGCCAGGCCCGCAGTGAGTACCAGCAGGGTGGACTTTCGTCCCCAGCGATCACTAATCAAGCCCCCCGCTGGACGGGACATCAGATTCATAAACGCATAAGCGGAGGCAAGCAAGCCCGCTTTTACTGGGTCCAGGGTAAAAGTCTCAGAGAAAAACAGTGGCAACATAGAGACCACGGCCAGTTCGGAACCAAAAGTGGCGAAGTAGAGTAAATTGAGTACGGCCACTTGCTTGAATTTGTAGCGGTGTACGGGAGCTGGAGGATTAGTGAAAACTTCGCGGTTGATACTAAATGTCTTGCGTGCATCCAGCAGGTAAAGTAAGCCGAGCCCACAATAAATCAAGGTGGCAGCAAGGCTGGAGATCAAACCGACACCACTTGAAAGTTTCCAGGTTAACAATGCCAGGGCTGCATACATTGGTACCTTCATAATCAGTAACAGGGCGAAGTCTCCTGAACTGGTGACCTCCATTGCCCCAATTTTTTTCGGCTTGAAATACGTGGAGCCCTTGGGCGTATCGGTCACGGAGAAGTAGTAAATCACACTGTAGACCAGTGCAATAACCCCAGTGATACCAATCGCATAGCGCCAGCCATTATCGCCACCAAAAAACAGTGCGATGGTGGGCAGGCTCATAGCGGCAGCGGCCGATCCGAAATTACCCCAGCCCCCATAAATGCCTTCAGCGGTACCCAGCTGGCGAGCGGGAAACCACTCCGAAACCATGCGTATGCCGACAACAAAGCCCGCACCAATGAAACCGAGCAGAAAGCGCCCAATTGCTGCCTGGGTAAAGTTTTCCGCTAAGGCAAAGATAAAGCAGGGAACACTGCCGATTGCAAGCAGCAGGGAGTAGGTGAGCCTTGGGCCGTACTTATCGGTGAGCATTCCGATCACAATACGTGCGGGAATGGTTAGGGCGACATTTAAAATAAGAAGCGTTTTTACCTGATCGGGCGTGAGTGACAGGCTCTCTGATATAGCCATCAATAATGGGGCATGGTTAAACCAGGCAAAAAACGTAATGAAGAAAGCCACCCAGGTTAGGTGTAGGATTTTTATCTTTCCTCGAAAAGAGAAAAGATTGAGGGATTCACTGGACATGTGCATTTCCTTTGTTTGCAAACTCCGCAGGCACAAAAAAAGCCCACCGCCGCGCCCTTTTTTGGGTCACAGTCAATGGACTTCATTGCCCGGTATCTTTGGTGAAAGAGGGATTGACTGTGCGTATGCGCCTTGCGGCAGGACATTGCACCATCGATATATTTCCATTCAATTAATGTGCCATTATTTTTTAGTGCAGAGATAATCCAAAGTCTGATGGTAGAGGTCCGATCTAAAGTTCTGATTGTTCGCTGAGTCGGTCTCGCTAAAGTCGCTGCACATTTTTATCAATTGCTGGGCTTTTGCTTCATTGGGGTGACCGTTGTCATTATCCGTATGAGCGAACAAATGCCAGCCCGGATTAGCTATGATGTCAGTGTTCCGACGGTAGAGAATCTGGTCATTGAGGGAACCTTGTAATACTGATTTTGGTAAATCCATATAATGCCTTTGCGAGAGTATTCCAGCTGCTTCGTGGCGGTTTTCCCGGGCGGACAACCATGAGCAAGCCTGTAGCAATGCGGCGCGGAGCGCCAAATGACTGGCTGGGTTGGCTTCATGCCAGCTTTGGGTTACTGCCAATACCTTTTCCGGCATTGCTGGCAGTAGGGCATTGCAGGCGGTGGCTATTACACCGGTTCCTTTGTAGGCCGCCAGGCTATTCCATGGCTCTCCAACGCAATAACCATCAATCACTCCTCTGTGGAGGTTCTCTAGCATTTGCTCGGGGGGGAGCACAATAAGCTGTAAATCCTGATCGGGGTTGATACCTGCAGCCTGCAACCAATGGCGCAATTGTAAGGTGTGACTGGAGAATGGATACACTGTAGCGAGTCTTATTGGTGCAGCACCCGTATTTTTTTGCAGGTAAGTTTTTAATGCTGAGGCAATATCGAGTTGCGTTGCTTGGGATGTGTAGTGGTGCAGGCGTTGATAGAGGTCTTCCGAAAGAGTTATAGCGTTGCCATTGCAGCTGAGTATCAAACCACTGATGAACCGTTCTTTGCAGCCAGGCAAGGCTTGCGACAAGGTTAATGGCATTGGGGCCAGCATGGCTGCTGCGTCGGCCTTGCGAGCAATCAATTTGTCACGCAGGGTTGCCCAGGAAGTCTCCCTTTGCAGCTGCACTTCTAGACCAAATCGGTGAAAGTACCCTTTCTCCTGAGCGACTATTAGAGGGGCACTGTCGGTGAGTCGCAGATACAGCAGTTTGATCAATTTTTTTTCCGGGCATAGTAAAGAAGACATCGGTGATTCAATGCTCGCTTTGGAAATAGTAGATAAGTTGCTCGGCTACTGCGCACATGGTTGCATTACTACTCATAGCAAGATTGCGCAAAATCTTGTGGGCATCTTTCTCTGTGAGATTTTTCTTTGCCATTAATAGTCCCTTGGCTCGCTCAATGGTTTTTCTGTCGCTGAGCTGCTGTTGGATCCTCTCAAGAGATTGGCGCAGTTGCTGGAAGCTCTTGAACTGAGCCATGGCAATTTCTATCGCCGGTGCAACGCGCTCCGGTGTCATCCCTTCGGCCATATAAGCGCTCACTCCAGACTCGACCGCGCGACTGATAAAGTCCGCACTATTGTGACTGGAGAACATAGCGACCGGTGTGGGGGCTTCGCGATTAACTACAGCGAGACTCTCTAAAATATCTCTATCGGGAGATTCGATATCGATTAGTACAATGTCAGGTCGATACTCTTCCACTTGGAAAAGAAGCCCTTCTGCGCTACTTATTTGCGCAACAATTGTGTATCCGGCAGCTTGTAAACGCTCACGGACCGAATGAGCACGCTCGTGGTTGTCGTCAACCAACATGATTGCGGGGCTAATGTTTGACACGGCTTGATATGGCACTCGTTCAAGGGCTTGATACTATTTATCAAGAGTTAATCAAAATTTGTGCCAAAAGTGCGATAGGGGTCAAATAAAATAAATTCTTCTAGTTCCATGAAGTGTGCGAGAGTTCCAAATTGTTTCTTGCCGCGCCATTTTGCGACTATTGGATCTTTAGTACAAGTGCGAAATTTATAGAGGCTTTGAGCTATTGTTTAGTAGAAAATCCTGTAGAAATTCTATTTCGAAAAAACTTTGGGGGCCTATGGAAAAAATATTTCACATTAAATTTTGATTGTTAAAGTTGGATGGTCCTATTTTTGCATCAAATTTTGTTATGGAGGTCTCACTGCGAGCTCTATTTAGATAAGGAAGGTGAGGTAAGAGTAAGAATTTTAATATTGAAAAAGTTAATCTTTAAGCTTCGATGTTGGGTATCCAATAATTTGCGGCTAAATGAGATTCTCTCCATTTTTTTAGCGATTTCCTGTTGCTGTTGTAACCTTTCTACGTATGTGAATTGTGGTTTCATTTGAAACAAGATTGTTAGCCTTATAAATTTCACCAATTGTGGCTATTAGGTGTCTTCCCTTTCAATCCCTCTTTTCGGCGTTTACACTCGGCCTGTTTATAAATTGGGCAACCCAGACCTTTTTGAGGTAGATGTAGTTGTAAATTCATAATATTAACTATGAGGGGCACGGCGGTGATAATAGCCATACCTAGAGAGACCGCAGAGGGGGAGGCGCGTGTTGCGGCAACTCCAGATAGCGTTAAACGTTTACTTGATTTGGGTTTTTCTGTTGTTGTGCAGGCAGGGGCTGGTGACAGGGCTAGTTTCAATGATGATTCTTATCGGCAAGCTGGAGCTGAGATTCGTGAAGACATGGCGACTTGCTTTAAGGGGGCGGATGTTGTTCTAAAAGTACAGTCACCCACGGATGAAGAGTTGGCATTGATTCCTAAAGGTGCAACGCTGATCGCCTTTTTAAAACCGGCACAAAATGCCGAGCTCTTGCAAAAGCTTGCTGAAAACAATATTAACGCGCTTGCAGTTGAATCCATCCCCAGGATTTCCCGTGCCCAGAAAATGGATGCGCTCAGCTCCATGGCTAATATTGCTGGCTATCGCGCCGTTATCGAAGCCGCACATAATTTTGGCCGATTTTTTACTGGACAGATCACCGCGGCAGGAAAAATTCCACCAGCCAAAGTACTCGTTATCGGAGCCGGTGTCGCCGGGCTCTCGGCGATAGGTACAGCCAAAAGTATGGGTGCCATTGTGCGGGCATTCGATACCCGTGCCGAGGTGCGGGAACAGGTTGAATCCATGGGCGCTGAGTTCCTCACTGTAGAGGTAGAGGAAGAGGGTTCCGGTTCTGGCGGTTACGCCAAGGAAATGTCCCAAGAATTTATTGATGCTGAAATGGCTCTGTTCCGTGAGCAGGCCAAGGAAGTCGATATTGTTATTACTACGGCACTTATACCCGGTAAGCCTGCGCCAAAACTATGGCTTGCCGATATGGTCGATAGTATGGCACCGGGCTCTGTGGTGGTAGACCTGGCGGCGGAAATGGGGGGGAATTGTGATTACACCGTGCCCCACCAAAAAACTGTGCACAGTGATGTGACAATCATCGGCTATACCAATTTACCCAGTCGTGCGGCCACACAATCTTCAAGATTGTACTCTACCAATCTTGCTCATTTGCTCAGCGAGCTGACTCCAGAAAAGGACGGTGAAATAGACCTGAATTTTGACGATGAAGTTATTCGTGGGGCGACTGTGGTGAAGTCTGGAGAAATTACCTGGCCACCCCCCGCTCCCAAAGTCTCTGCTCAGCCTAAGAAATCACCTAAAGCGGCTGAAGTAGCCAGGGTTAAAGTTGAAGAAAAGGAAGATAAGCGCAAGTCGCCGCTGTCAATTTTTGTTTTCTGGGCAATCGCTGCTGTTTTGCTTTTGTGGCTAGGTCGAGTGGCTCCGCCAGAGTTTGTTTCTCACTTTACGGTTTTTGTATTGGCCATCTTCATTGGCTGGCAGGTGATTTGGAATGTCACCCATGCCCTGCATACACCCTTAATGAGTGTTACGAATGCCATTTCAGGGATTGTGGTCGTTGGGGCGCTGTTGCAGTTGGGTGCTACTGGCTCGGGGCTTGTTACCCTGCTCGCCTTTGTAGGAGTTCTTGTAGCCAGTATTAATATATTCGGTGGTTTTTTTGTTACCTACCGAATGCTGAAAATGTTTCGCCGGTAAGAAAGGAGATAAGTGATGAACGGTATGATTGCAATGGCTTATCTTTTTTCCGCAGTAATGTTTATTTTGAGTCTGGGCGGTTTGTCCAGCCATGAAACTGCGCGGCGTGGAAATATCTACGGCATGGTCGGTATGGCGGTTGCCATAATTGCTACCATTGCCGGTATTACCTCCGGTGCCTATTGGATGGTCATCATTGCCATGGTGGTTGGTGCTGCAATAGGCCTATCCTTGGCGAAACGCGTGGCTATGACCCAGATGCCTCAAATGGTGGCACTGCTGCATAGCTTCGTGGGCTTGGCTGCAGTACTCATTGGTTGGGGTGGATTTCTTGATCCCCGAGTGAATTTGCATGGCTCAGCGCATGTTGTACACAGCACCGAAATTTACCTCGGCGTTTTTATTGGGGCCATTACGTTAACGGGTTCTTTAGTCGCTTTCTGTAAGTTGCAGGGACTGGTTTCCGGTAAGCCGCTGATGTTGCCGGCCCGCCACTGGCTTAACCTGATTGCTATTCTGGCCTGTATTGTATTGGGTGTGCTCTTTGTGCCTGCGCAAGTAAATGCGGCCACGGTTCTCAATTTGTTAGTAATGACAGCTATTGCGTTATTGCTCGGCATTCACCTGGTGGCTGCAATTGGCGGTGCCGATATGCCGGTGGTTATCTCAATGCTGAATAGCTACTCAGGATGGGCCGCGGCGGCAACCGGGTTTATGCTGGGTAACGATCTGCTTATTGTAGTGGGTGCACTGGTCGGTTCTTCTGGTGCGATCCTCAGCTATATCATGTGTCGTGGCATGAACCGCTCTTTTATCAGCGTGATTCTCGGTGGTTTCGGCTCCGACGGTGGGGAAGTCTCCGATGAGGAGGTTGATGGTGAGGCTATTGCTATTGACCAGCAGGAGCTGGCCGATGATCTCAAGGCTGCGGATAGTATTATCATTGTGCCTGGATTCGGAATGGCTGTTGCCCATGCCCAACAAGCGGTCAGTGACCTGACCGATCGCCTGCGCGGCATGGGTAAAACGGTGCGTTTTGGTATCCATCCTGTTGCGGGACGGCTGCCAGGCCATATGAATGTCTTGTTAGCCGAAGCCAACGTGCCTTACGACATTGTTCTGGAGATGGATGAAATCAATCCCGACTTTCCCAGTACAGACCTGGTACTGGTGATCGGAGCCAATGACACGGTTAACCCCGATGCCGTAGAAAAACCGGGCTCGCCAATTGCCGGAATGCCAGTACTGGAGGTTTGGAAAGCGCGTAGAGTAGTGGTGCTTAAACGTTCCATGGCTTCCGGTTATGCCGGTGTGGCAAATCCCCTTTTCTATAAGGAAAACGCGCGTATGCTATTTGGCGATGCCAAAGATAGTTTGCAGGGTGTACTTGGTAAAGTGTGCGACTGATTAAATAATACCTGACGATGAATTGTCAGGTAGCTTCGTTCGGGCTTGGGGCGTTGGTGCCAGATTGGCATTAAACACTCCAGGCCCGTTTGTTTTTCGGTAGGCATAATTCTTTTCAAGCTTAATTGACTGTCGCTCGCCTTTGTCAATAGTGATAATCTCCCGGCCTTTACAGTTTTTAATAAAATTAAAGGAGTTGGGGGATGGGGACCCATTTTCGTGAGCTTGTCATTCGGGGATTGATTGCGCTTAGTGTGTTCAGCTTGGCTGCATGCGGTGGCGGTGGCGGTGGCGGTGGCGGTGGCGGTGGCGGTGATACGCCTGAAAGCGCGAATGCGGATGGCGGCTCTGTTGATACCGAGAAGCCGTCTCCAGTTGGAGGTAATTGGATTGAGAATAATTTCCTTTTATCCTCAACTTTTATTGGCAGATGTGCTTCTCCAAGAACTGGTACTGATCCAGCAACCGGTTATGAATATGTCGATCAGCTAGGGACGCGAGAAGATGAGAACAACTGGCTTCGCTCAATGAGTAATGAGATCTATCTTTGGTACGATGAAATCACAGATAAGAATCCAGCAAGCTTTGATGACTCATTGGCTTATTTTGATGAGCTAAAAACCTTTGCGAAAACACCTTCCGGTCAGGATAAGGACCGTTTTCACTACACAGTCCCCACTAATGAGTGGCTTTCGCAAACTGAGTCTGGAGTATACGTTGGCTATGGCCTGCAATGGGCGCTTCTGTCGAGTAAGCCGCCGCGAAAAGCGGTCGTTGCCTATCTGGATGAAGAAGATGGAGGAAATCTGCCGGGTATTATTACCAGAGGTGCTGAGGTAATCAGCGTGGATGGTGTCGACTTGGCCAATGGCGAAGATGTAGACACTTTAAACTATGGCATGTGGCCTGAGAATGAAGGTGAATCCCACACCTTTGAAATTAGGCCATTGGGCTCATCTACCATTGAAAAAGTTACTCTTGTTGCCTCGGCATTGAAATCTGACCCTGTTCAGTATGTAAAAGCTGAGGTGACAGACTCTGGTCGTAAAGTAGGCTATATGCTTTTCAATGATCATATTGCAACAGCAGAGGCGGAACTAATTAATGCCGTTACCCAGCTGGAATCTGCTGCAGTTGAAGATTTGGTGCTAGATTTACGCTACAACGGTGGTGGCTATTTGGATATCGCTGCGGAGTTGGCTTATATGATTGCTGGTTCAGCTTCAATTGGCCAACCCTTCGAACGAGCTGAGTTCAATGATAAGCACCCAGAAACAAATCCAATCACGGGTGAGCCAATTGACCCAACTCCGTTTTATACTTCAGCTCTCGGCCTTATAGATGAGTCTTTAAAAGGAGATTCTCTACCTACACTAAATCTTCCACGCGTATTTGTTTTGACCAGTGAAAATACTTGCTCGGCCAGTGAAGCCATTATTAATGGTTTACGTGGAATAGATGTAGAGGTTATTCAGATTGGTGAAACAACTTGTGGTAAGCCCTATGGTTTTTATCCACTGGATAATTGCGGTACTACTTATTTCACAATTCAGTTTTCTGGTGTAAATGCCAAAGGATTTGGCGATTATTCTGATGGCTTTGTACCAAATGGCACCTACGGCACAGAAGCTGATTTGCCAGGTTGTAACATCGGCGATGATTTTAATCATCTACTGGGCGATGTTAACGAGGCGCGTTTTGCTGCGGCTCTTAACTATATTGAAACTGGGGATTGTGGAGAAATTGCCGTGAGTGCATTTTCTGAGTCTGGGGTCAATACACGTATTCCATTATCGAATGCTCAAGTACCAAAGGAAATTTCTCGCAGCAATAGGATAATGGTGAGATAGAATGAAAACTGCAGCCCTGATAGGTTTCTGTTGTCTCGCATTGATATGTCTTGGCTGCGCCTCTCAGTCAAATATTCAAAGTGCCCAGCCGGCGCTGCTAGAAGATACTAGTCCGGAAGTTAGAGAGAAGATTCGAGCCTTGGTATCAGAAGCTATGGGTGGAATTAAAATTACTCTAGGCCCTGATGTATTTTTGGAAAAGAGTCTTTTGGTAGTAGAGAGTGATCGGCAGCATATGGCATTAATTGGCCGAAATATGGCGAAGCCAATCAAGTTCCAGCTGCTTACTGATGGGAAGAGGTGTTGGCTCACTAGATTGTCTAGTGGTGAGTCTTGGGAACTACCTGTATCATGTAAGTTTGCTGCTGATACAGACGGCTGACGGAGTTGACAAGAAGCGGCTAAGGCCGCTTCTTGTCATGTCTTCAACGTAGCAAGTTGGACTTGCGCACATCCGGCTTCTGCGCTGCCCGATAAATCAAAGCAATCTTGCCGATCTCCTGGATTAGCTCCGAGGAGGATTTCTCACAGAGCTCCCCCACAACCTGGTGGCGGACTTCACGGTCGGCGATCATTAGCTTCACCTTGATCAGCTCGTGATCCTCCAGTGCACGTTCCAGTTCTTCCATCACGCCCTCGCTGAGCCCATTGCCCGCTACGGTCACGACAGGTTTGAGATTGTGACCGAGAGAGCGAAGTGCTTTTTTGCGGTCGGCGGTTAAAGGCATACAATACTCCATTACCACTTTGTGGATATCGATATGGGAGCGGCAAGTTAGCCGTGATCGTAGCCAACACTTATTAGTTGTTCGGCGTGTTCGATCGCGGCCTATGGTCGCTCTTACAATTAAGCTGTAGTGATTGTAGGCATTGTACCCGATGGGCCGATCTAAGAGCAGCCACCGCTGGCTGCGTGAACATTTTAATGACCATTACGTCAAACAGTCCCAGAAAGAGGGCTATCGCTCCCGTGCCAGCTATAAGCTGCAGGAGTTGCAGGATAAGGACCGTCTGTTTAAGCCGGGCATGACCGTGGTCGATCTGGGCGCAGCACCGGGAGGCTGGTCTCAGGTGGCGATGGAGCTGGTAGGGCACAAAGGCCGGGTTTTGGCGTCTGATATCTTGCCGATGGACCCCCTGGCCGGTGTGGACTTTGTGCAAGGTGACTTCACTGAGGAGTCAGTGCTAAATGCGTTGTTGCAACATCTTGGCGATGAGATGGCAGACCTTGTGATTTCCGATATGGCCCCCAATATGAGTGGGATACGCGATGTTGATCAGCCCGCCTCCATGTATTTGGTAGAGCTGGCGGTAGACATGGCCCGGCAGGTTTTAAAGCCCGGCGGTGCCTTTGTGGCCAAAGTCTTCCAGGGCGAAGGGTTCGACGAGCTGATCCGCGACTTGCGCGCGAGCTACAACAGTGTTGTGACTCGTAAGCCTGGCGCCTCCAGGCCTCGCTCTCGCGAAGTCTACCTGGTGGCCAGGGGCTTTAAGGGCAATTAGGTGCGAAGGCGTATTTCTAGTCTGTCGGCTGGATATGGTATAAGCATTATTCCATAAGGCGGCAGGGCTGTTGTCTCCTACACCTATACTGACTTGATGGGTATAGATAGGATCGGCACAGCAAAATGAACGGATTTTGAGTGCGAAAGCGAGAGGGCTATCCCTTTGAATGATATGGCAAAGAACCTGGTACTGTGGTTGATCATCGCGGCAGTGCTGCTGATGGTATTTCAGAACTTTAAGCCGCAGACACGGGATGAGGCTCTCAGCTATTCCGACTTTGTTCAGGATGTGCAGTCGGGACAGGTGAAAAGTGTCGTTGTGGACGGTCTGGTGATCACTGGCGAAAAAGCCGATGGCAGTCGCTTCAAGACTATCCAGCCACAGATTATTGACGATGAGCTCACTAATGAGCTGGTCCGCAGTAATACCCAGTTCGTTGGCCGTGAACCTGAGTCCCCCAGTATCTGGCAGCAGCTGCTGGTAGCGAGCTTCCCGATCCTCATTATTATTGCCGTCTTTATGTTTTTCATGCGCCAGATGCAGGGCGGTGCTGGTGGTCGCTCCGGGCCTATGGCCTTTGGCAAGAGCAAGGCGCGCCTGCTGGGCGAAGACCAGATCAAAACCACTTTCGCCGATGTAGCCGGTGTGGATGAAGCAAAGGAAGAGGTACAGGAGCTGGTAGAGTTCCTGCGTGATCCCACCAAGTTCCAGCGCCTAGGGGGGAATATCCCTCGTGGTGTACTGATGTGTGGTCCTCCCGGAACCGGTAAGACCCTGCTGGCTAAGGCCATTGCCGGTGAGGCAAAGGTACCTTTCTTCTCTATTTCAGGTTCCGACTTCGTAGAAATGTTTGTCGGCGTGGGTGCTTCTCGCGTGCGTGACATGTTCGATCAGGCCAAGAAGCAAGCTCCCTGCATTATCTTTATTGATGAAATCGACGCTGTAGGCCGTCACCGTGGCGCCGGAGTTGGCGGTGGTCATGACGAGCGTGAACAGACCCTCAACCAGCTACTAGTAGAGATGGATGGCTTTGAAGGCAGTGAAGGGGTGATCGTGATCGCCGCCACTAACCGCCCGGATGTGCTCGATCACGCCTTACTACGCCCGGGTCGCTTCGACCGTCAGGTGTTTGTCGGCCTACCGGATATCCGTGGGCGCGAGCAGATTTTGACAGTGCATATGCGCAAGGTCCCGCTGGATGACAAGGTTAATGCCCAGACCATTGCTCGGGGCACGCCAGGTTTCTCCGGTGCCGATTTGGCCAACCTGGTCAATGAAGCTGCATTGTTTGCAGCCCGTGCCAACAAACGTACGGTGACCATGGAAGAGTTTGAACGCGCCCGTGACAAGATCATGATGGGTGCTGAGCGTAAGTCCATGGTGATGAATGAGAAGGAAAAGGTGAATACCGCTTATCACGAGGCTGGCCACGCGATTATTGGCCGCCTGGTGCCTGAGCATGACCCGGTACACAAGGTTACCATTATCCCTCGTGGCCGGGCTCTGGGGGTCACCCAGTTCTTGCCTGAGGAGGATAAGTACAGCCTTTCCAAACGTGCGATTGAATCCCAGTTGTGTTCACTGTTTGGTGGTCGTATTGCTGAAGAGATGACTCTGGGTATAGATGGTGTGACAACTGGTGCGTCCAACGATATCGAGCGTGCTACCGACCTGGCACGTAGTATGGTGACCAAATGGGGACTTTCTGAAAAGCTAGGCCCCTTACACTATGGGGAAGATGAGAGTAGTCAGCCGGGGCAAGGTAACCCGGTTTCCGGCAAGACCTCTAATGATATCGATGAGGAAGTTCGCCGTATCATTGATAGCTGCTACGAGCGTGCTAGTCAGTTGCTGGAGGAAAACCGCGATATTCTCGAGGCAATGAAAGATGCCTTAATGGAATACGAAACCTTGGATGCGGAACAGGTGGACGACCTGATGGCTCGCCGCAAGGTGCGCCCACCTAAAGACTGGGAAGACAATAACTTCGGCTCCGGTGGCAACAGTTCTACCGATGAAACGGATAAAACCGATACTTCTGAAGCTTCCACCGAGGCTGACAAAAGTAACTCGGTTGGTGGCCCGTTAAACGAGCACTGATTCTCAGCAAAAGTTCAAAGGACATAAACGGAATGTAGATCGGGATGGCGTCAATCCAACCCGATTCGACATTCCGTTTTTTTATCTCTGTATATGAAAATTACCTGTGGAAAACACATCCTGGATCTCTCCTCACCTGTGGTGATGGGGGTTCTAAATACCACCCCTGATTCCTTTTCCGATGGCGGTAGTTACTATCAGGCCGGGATGCTAGATCTATCCCTTGTCTTGCGTCGGGCCGAGCAAATGCTATTAGAGGGAGCCGCAATTATTGATGTAGGCGGTGAGTCCACTCGCCCCGGAGCCGATCCCGTTTCCGAGCAGGAGGAGCTCGACAGGGTACTGCCTGTAGTGGATGCTATTTGCGCTAGGCTGGATGTTGTCGTCTCGGTTGATACCAGTACACCAGCGGTTATGCGTGAAGCTGCTGTAGTGGGCGCAGGGCTTATTAATGATGTTCGCGCGCTAGAGCGAGATGGGGCTCTTGAGGCTGCTGCTCAAACAGGTCTGCCAGTATGCCTGATGCATATGCAGGGACAGCCCAATACTATGCAAAGCGCTCCCGCTTATGGAGATGTCGTTTCTGAAGTCGCAAATTACCTGGCAGGGCGCATTGAGGCCTGCGAGGCCGCGGGTATTAGCCGAGAACACCTCCTATTGGATCCAGGTTTTGGTTTTGGGAAGACTGACGCCCATAATCTTGCTCTCTTGAGGGCTTTATCCCAACTGGGACCAGCGGAAACTCCTATACTGGCTGGCTTATCACGCAAGTCTATGATCGGGCGTCTTTTGCAGCGAGAGGTAGAGGATCGACTGCCTGGCAGTTTGGCACTGGCTATGCTGGCAGCCCAACGAGGGGCAAAGATCTTACGGGTGCACGACGTTGCTGAAACGGTAGATGTTTTGCGTTTGCAGCAAATCATTGATGGTTTTAACGCTTAACTCTCACAATCTTTAACGATTTCAAGTTGTGGGGGCAATCTGTCCTATACCAGTCAAATAATGCGGTGCAACTAACGTCTATAGAGAAAAGATATGGAAAGAAAGTACTTTGGCACTGACGGAATTCGTGGTCATGTGGGAGAGGGGGTGATTACCCCAGACTTTATGCTGCGGTTGGGATACGCCACCGGTAAAGTGCTAGGGAAAATGTCTGCGGGAAAACGGTCCAATCGCCCCTACATTTTAATTGGCAAGGACACTCGGGTTTCCGGTTATATGTTTGAAGCGGCCCTGGAGGCGGGGTTGATCTATTCTGGAGTCGATGTGGGTTTGCTTGGCCCCATGCCTACCCCCGCTATTGCCTACCTCACCCGCACTTTCCATGCCCGAGCGGGAATTGTTATTAGTGCCTCGCATAATCCTTTCCATGATAACGGCATCAAGTTCTTCTGTGGTGAAGGTTATAAACTTCCCGATGAAGTAGAGCGCGAGATCGAAGCCGCTCTAGAGCTTCCGATGGAAGCGGCTGAAAACCTTGGCAAGGCTTATCGAGTCGATGATGCTGCCTCACGCTATATCGAATTTAGCAAAGCGTCGACACCCTGGAACTTCTCCCTGGGTGGGTTGAAGGTTGTCCTTGATTGTGCAAATGGGGCCACTTATCACATAGCGCCGAAGGTCTTTCGTGAGTTGGGGGCGGAAGTTACAGCCCTGAGCGCAAGCCCCGACGGACTGAATATCAACCTGGAGTGCGGTTCCACCAAACCCAAGCAGCTACAGCGCGCGGTAGTGGAGCAGGATGCAGACTTGGGGATTGCCTTTGATGGTGATGGCGACAGAGTCTTGTTTGTTGACCGCAACGGTGAGCTTGTCGATGGTGACCAACTGCTCTTTATCATTGGCTTGTATCAACAGGAGCATCTCGGCGGATGTAAAGGCATTGTCGGCACCCTGATGAGCAACTATGGCTTTGAGCTGGCTTTGCGCGAGCGCAATATCCCGTTTGAACGCGCTAAAGTTGGCGACCGCTATGTGCTCGAAAAAATGAAGGCAAATGGCTGGATGCTGGGTGGCGAGTCTTCCGGTCATATTATCTGTGCCGATGCCTCCACAACAGGAGATGGTATTGTTGCTGCTCTCCAGGTACTTCGTGCCCTTTCAGAGTTTGATCAACCACTGCACCAACTCAAGGCGCGTATGCAGATGCTTCCCCAGCACATGATCAATGTGCGACTTGGGCATCGCGATGGTATACTCGATCACCCAGAGGTGGTGGCCGCAGTCAGTGATGCGGAGCTTCAGCTCGCTGAGAATGGACGCGTGTTATTGCGCCCCTCTGGCACGGAGCCCCTGATTCGCGTGATGGTGGAAGGTCGTGATAGCACTCAAGTAGAGCAGCTGGCACAGCAAATTTCCTCTGTAGTGCAAAGGGTTGGGGGCGGCTGAGCCCTTTATTCGGGTCGCCTTTGCTGTGTTCTATAGGGCGCCACCAGAGACTTAAACAAACTCGTATATTTTTGGTTGTATGTTGGCGGCAATGTCGCTAAGATTTGCGCCCCTTGAAGGAGCACACATGCGAATACCGCTGGTAGCAGCAAACTGGAAAATGAACGGCAGTAAAGCATTTGCCGAGCGTTTTTTTTCTGACTTCGACTTGCAGGCTATTGCTGCTCAGGTTGTTGTATGTCCACCGTTTCCTTATATCCCCTTGGTTTCCCAGGTTGGAGAGAATAAGGAGCGCTTTAGCGTCGGTGCGCAAAACCTCAGTCAGGAGTCCAGTGGTGCTTACACCGGTGAAATATCTGCTGAAATGTTGCTCGACTGGAATGTCCGCTATGTCATTGTCGGGCATTCCGAACGCCGCAGTCTCTATAGGGAGACAAGCGAGCTGGTAGCCAAGAAATTTGTGGCTGCTCAAGAGGCGGGTTTGATTCCGATCCTCTGTGTGGGGGAAACCTTGCAAGAGCGCGAGCAAGGGCAAACTCTCGAGGTAGTCGCAGACCAGCTTAAAGCTGTCGGCGATATCACAGAGAGTGATGTCTGGAAGCGTTCGGTTGTGGCCTATGAACCAGTTTGGGCCATTGGCACCGGTGAGACCGCAACTCCTGAAGAGGCTCAGGACGTCCACCAGTTTATTCGAGGAGAACTCGGAGATGTGGGCGATGAAGTACAGATTTTATATGGCGGTAGTGTAAAATCCGCTAATGCCAGCGCGTTATTTGCGCAGGCTGATATTGACGGCGCCCTTGTGGGTGGCGCTTCGCTTGATGCGAAAGAGTTCGCCGCAATTTGTCGCGCTGCTGGATAATATTCAGCGAGCGAATTAGGGAATACTGAAAACGGGTTAGTATAACCCCGGCAGAGAGTTTCCAGAAAATGGAAAAAATTGTTTTAGGTATACATGTTCTGGTTGCATTAGGTATCATTGGCCTGATTTTATTGCAGCAGGGTAAAGGTGCTGAGGCTGGTGCTTCCTTTGGTGCAGGAGCTTCTCAGACTGTTTTTGGCAGTCAAGGTGGCGGAAATTTCTTTTCCCGCTTGACAGCAATTTTGGCGACGGTATTCTTCGTCACCAGTTTGGGGCTGGCCTTCCTGGCTCGCCAAAACGCAGATGCCAACATCGATCCTAATTTGCCGCAAGTACCTGCTGCAGTAGAGCAAGTTGGACCGGCCAATGAGTTGCCACAAATCGAAAGCGATATACCGCAACTTGAAACAGATCTGGAAGCCGGTGATGTTCCTCAGGCTCCAGCAGAAAGCGGCGAATCTCAAGAGCCAGCCGCTGGTCAGGATGGTGACGAGGAACAACAGTAAAATTTTAGCCCAGGTGGTGGAATTGGTAGACACGCTATCTTGAGGGGGTAGTGAGCTATGCTCGTGCGGGTTCAAGTCCCGCCCTGGGCACCACATCAAGATCCGAAGAAGTTCGGAATCATCCAGAAAGCCCCGTAAATCGGGGCTTTTTGCTATCTGGAGGGTACACAGCCCTCCGCTCTCGTTCGTTGTCATCCGGTGTTATCTGGTGCTACTTGGTTCAATTTAGAAACTGGTAGCACCACCTTGGCTCTGCCAGATACTCAAATCAAGCAAGTCAAGTAGGCCAAACCAAGCGACAAGGATCAGTGGCTTACGGATGGATAGGGACCGCACCTGTTGATCAAGCCTACTGGCTCTAAGTATTGGCGGCTTAAATATCGATTCCAAGGAAAGCAAAAGACGTTGACCTTGGCCATTTACCCCTCTGTAAGTTTCAAACTGGCGAGGCAAAAAGTAGCTGAAGCAAAACAGCTACTAGCAGAGGACCGTGACCCTTCAGCACAAAAATGAGTTGAGAAGCAGCAAGCCTGAGTTAATATTGACCGGAGTTTTGCTGCTGATGCTGAAGAGTGGTGGAACCACCAGAAAGGAACTTGGACAGAGGACCATGCCAACCGTGTATGGACTAGGCTACAAGATAATACCTTCCCTCGAATTGGCCCAAGGCCCATTGCCGATCTTCAGCTCCAAGATGTAATAACCATTGTCCGCGATATTGAGGAGCGGGATGCTATGGATGTTGCGCAACGGGTTTTACAGGATATTCGCCGCGTTTGTCGCTATGCCGTTCAGGTTGGCAAACTTACTCACAATCCAGCGATTGAGTTAACGGGTATTTTGCGTAGCCGAAAAAGTAATCATCGGGCTTCCCTCCCACGAGAAGAGTTACCTGGTTTCCTGAAAGAGTTAGACCTCTACCAAAAGCGGGGCCGGATATTAACCAAGCTTGCTATTCAGTTACTGATACTCACCTTTGTTAGACCTGGCGAATTGCGTTGTGCACGCTGGGAAGAGTTCGACTTTGAATCTGCTCTATGGCGTATCCCTGGTGATCGTATGAAGATGGGCACGGATCATATTGTGCCGCTGTCTTCACAAGCACTTTCTGCACTTGAAGAGTTGAAGTCTTTAACTGGCCAGTACTCTCTACTTTTTCCCTCTGAGCGCGAAAGGGCCCGGCCCATGTCCGATAACACTATGCGTAAAGCAATTTTTAAAATGGGCTGGGATGGTTCCCAAGAAGGAAGAAGTAAAGCAAACCCCCATGGCTTCCGCGCTACAGCTTCCTCAATCTTAAATGAGACTGGCTTCAATCCTGATGCTATTGAGAGGCAACTCTCCCACATGGAAAGGAATGGGGTACGGGCTGCGTATACCCACCATGCTCGTTATATGGATGAGCGAAAAGAGATGATGCAGTGGTGGGCAAATTATCTTGATGAGATGCGGGGAAGTGGAAAGGTAGTACCGATATTTGCACAGCAAAGTTAGAGCTTTCCTTCGAAGGTTGAATGTTAGGTTGAGGTAATTTTTAACGTAGCTCGCTCATTGTGGGTTCAGTAGGGATACAGTTATGGATGATTCACTACGAATTATTGAGACCGATAAGCTTGTAATGAGTATTGAAACAGCTTTGAAGCAGTTTGAAGGAAATACTCGGGCACCGGAAGAAAACTTGAAAGATTTCCTTGCCCAGCTTAGGAGTCAGATTTCCTTCTCTCTTCAAAGTGAGGGATTAATTGCCAATGAAGAGAAAACAAGCACTTTAGCCCCAAATTCATTTTTCGAGCTTGTTGATCAAGTCAAAAAAGATAATGCAGCGAACGAAATAGACTCGCCTCTTCGGGTGCTACATATACTTGCTACTGGGGCGTGTTTTGAAGCGGCCTTAAAGAATCGTGACTATGAGGAAGCGATACTCTATGCAATGGAGCTTGGGGCGAGTCTTACTCATAGGGCTTCTACTCATTCAAATCCAAAGTTAGGGCGGACTGACTTCGATCCTTTAACCGGCCCATGGCCCAGATTAGAAGATATGTCTCCATCCTCAAAGGCAGGCCGGCTTGCCTCAATAATCCAACAAGGAAGAAAAATTTGGGGTCAGACGGATAGCATCGAAGAGTGGAAAAAAGTGCAGGCCTGACAATTAAAACATTGTAGAGACGCTGTATTTCAACAGGCAGAACGTCTTGGAAATGAGTGGAAACCCGCTGCTTTTGCTACTGACGAAAGCCCTATGAATCTCTTGGAGAGTCAGATAGACCCGAAATTTGTCTTACCTTTTGCTCGAAAGATTAGTCGGCCTTTCCCAGTGTTGGATGAGCGAGTTACAGATGCTGAGATATATTCCCTCTATGCGATCATATGGGCTCATAAGGGCCTTGATTTGCTTGATGCTCTTGAATGTGACGCTCAGCCAATAATGCGAGAAGACAGGAAATGGATCGACCATTGTTTAGCTGAGGCTGAAGGTTTTATTCGCCAGGCCGTAAAATTTCAAGGTGAGCATAAAGCCGGGCAGGTACTTAGCGATGATCAGCGGAGCCGAAGAGAAAAGCGCGATCGGTGGACATCAAGTATTCGAAAGTGGCTATTTGATATTCGTGAAAAGCTTAGCCAAAGCTATGGAACTGCGAACAAAGTTGCATATAAGTATCTTCAAGAAGCTAAGGAGAGGCGAAGATCGGCTGATGGCTCTCAGTGGAAGGATGATGATGCCGCTAAGAAGTTTCTTGAGCAGGAAATCGGTAAAATCCGAAACAACAAGGAATCGTACTGCAATTGGTAATGCTGTCTAATTTATCTTTCTACCGGTAAAAAGATTCTTTGAACCGGTAGAAAGAATCTTTAACCGGTAAGCGGATATCCTGGCTTTCCTTTCATTGATTCAATCTCCTCACCGCCACAGACGTTCACTGTGGTTTATTAAAGGAGATTGAATGTGACCCTCTCAAATACTCACCGCCAAGTGCCAGATGCTGTATCTAGCCTCACGAATGACCCTATTTTGCGCCTACCCGAGGTAGAGCGTCAGACTGGACTCAAGAAGACTTATATCTACGCCCTGGTGAAAAAAGGCGAATTCCCCACCCCTATCAAGCTTGGTGAGCGCGCTAGTGGTTGGCTTTCTTCTGAGGTCTGCCAATGGGTGCAAGATCGAGTTGCTATTTCTCGTGCGGGAGGCAAGTAATGACTCTTCGTGCCTACTCTCCCTACACACACCAGCAAGTAGCTGATTTTGCTCGAAGCTATCGGAAAACAGAAAGCGCTGAGTTTGAGCAGAAAATACTTCTCTCAAATTCAAACCTGAGCCCTAAAGATCAGAAACTCTTCCTCAGCTCTGTCATGGAGACATTTGATAGAGGCTGTTCTATCCCTGGTTATGAGTTGCTTTTATTTCTATGGCCAACGGGTGAGGCAGCATTTCTAGCTGTAGGTTCTGACTCATTTAACCCTATTGTTGATCAGCAACATGGCCGTGCCCATTGGTATCTCTCCTCCCCTAATACAACAGTACTAGGCCTTCCTGATACTGAGGTGGTGAACCTTTACCGCCTTAGAGCAGGTCTCTCTCTGGGAGGTTGGTTAGTTTGGGATGGTATCCAACTCGAATACCACCCATCAGAAGAAGCTGATGCCCTAGCGCTTCGCAATGGAGGGCTTAGAAATGTCAGCTAATATACGTGCCCTCGCCATGCCATATTGCCTAAATTTGCAGCCATGCGGTCGCTACGCACTACTCAATCGAAACTACAAGCCAGTTGGTTTTAGCAGTAGATCATTTGTCTACTATGAAGAATACCCTGTGCTTTTCAATGTCAGAATTACACCCAAAAGAGCAGCAGCAATCTCCCTGAAAGGAGATCCTGATCCGAGGCGAATTATTCTTTATAACGATGGTTGTATCCCTACCGCTGACTCGGAAACCTGGCTTTTTTATCAGGCTAAATTAGCGATCTTGGCACGATTACATCATTACAGTGATGATGAATATCACGCACAGGACAAAGCAAAACGTATCCGTCTGGCCAACTTACGCGATGCAAAACGGTTTACGGAACCTAAGGGCGTAGCGGTTTCCCTACCGCCAAATTTATCACCACGGTAAATAAGACTATTGCCTCTATTCGGGGCGATCTTACCCCCTCTTTAAAAAAAGGGTTACAGGTGTACAGGTGTTACAGCATGGCTGAAAGCTCCGTATTTACTGGCTTTCCGCTGTCACACCTTTCTGTTACCCCAAGAGTGTTACAGCAAAAAGGTGTAACAGGAGTGAGGCCCGCAGTTCTGTTGGAAGCCTTATGGGGCTGGGGTTAAAACTAAATATAAGGAAAGCTAATGGCACGCTTTGATATTAAACGAGTGGCAGACCTCGCCCTTGATCGGGCTGATGAAGTCTTGGCGCACTGGGCTCCAGATGGCTCATATCAGGGAGCTGAATATAATGCTCTTAACCCAACTCGATCTGATAGCAGCAAAGGCTCCTTCTCTGTAAATCGCAACACTGGCGCATGGGCAGATTTTGCAGCGGATGAAAAAGGTGGGGACCTCGTATCGCTGGTTGCCTATCTTGAGAGGGTTAACAATGGAGAGGCAGCGCAAAGGCTTGCTGCTTTTCTGGGGCTCTCTGAAAGGGAGTCTATTCCACCTCGCTCAACCTATAAGTCGAAACCCAAAAAGCCAGCCGGTAACTCCTGGGAAGCCGTATTGCCGGTACCTTTAGAAGCAGAGCAATCTTGCCCAACAACCCATCCCCATAACGGTAAACCCTCTAAAGTTTGGGAGTACCGTGGGCAGTGCGGCTCATTGTTAATGAAGGTGATGCGTTTTTACATTCAGAAAGGCGATGCAAGATCAAAAGACTATCGCCCCTTAACCTATTGCCGGGATTCGAAGGGTCGCAATTCTTGGAGATGGAAGCAGCCGGTAAAAAAGCGGCCACTCTATAAGCTGGATCTATTGGCAAAGCGCTCTAAAGCTCCGGTATTGCTAACCGAGGGTGAAAAGGCTGCGGATGCAGCTGCTAGCCTGCTGCCGGGTTATGTTTGTATGACCTGGCCCGGTGGTAGTAAAGCGCTGGGCAAAGCAGATTTTAAGCCTCTACATGGAAGGGAGGTACTTCTCTGGCCCGACAATGATGCAGCAGGTAAAGACTGTATGCTTAAGCTGGCTGCGATGCTACACACTATGGAGTGTAAGATTTCTATGGTGTGTTTAGAGTCCTTAGGACCTAAGTGGCCAGCTAAAGGCGATGCGGCTGATGTGGAAGCTGCCGGTATTACAAGAGAGCAGCTTTCAGCTTTAATTACAGAAGGAAAGTTTTTAACGTCCTATCAGCCCGTAGCAACGGAACATCAAGCCCAAAATAAGGGAGGAAGTAATAAAGGGGCCGAGTCTGGACAATTTGTAGTAAATGATCGCGGGGTTTTCTTCCCGATTCAGGGGACAGATGATGAGCCTTCACTAATGAGAATCTGTGATCGTCTGGATGTGCTTGCTTTAACTCGTGACCCCAAAGGAAGAAACTGGGGCACCTTGGTTCGATTCCTTGACCCTGATGGCATTGTTAAAGAATGGAATATACCCAGTGAGTATCTAGCAACTGAAGGCGGTGCAGAAGTGCTCAAGCAACTGTATAGCATGGGCCTTCGTGCTGAGGCGGGGCAGCAACCAAGACGCAGAATCGTTCAGTACTTACAAACGGCAAAAAGCCCCAATCGCTATGTCTTGGTGAATAAACTTGGCTGGCATGGCAATGCCTACTTACTACCAAATGAAACCCTGGGAACTCCTGTAGAGCCCCTGTATTTTTACTCCACAAGTCCAGATCTCAATAAAATAAAGTTTAGTGGTGAACTTCAGTAATGGCGTGAGCATATAGCGAGCTATTGTAAGAACAATACCCGGTTGTTATTTGCAGTTTCAGCGGCATTTGCAGGACCCCTATTAAATCTCATTGGTATGGAAACGACTGGCTTTCATTTCTTTGGCGATAGCTCCCAAGGAAAAACGACCTTACTTAAAGTGGCTGCCTCTGTTTATGGTGGGCCTGATTTTGTTCGTACCTGGCGGAGTACTGATAACGCGCTGGAAAGTATTGCAGCCTCCCACTCAGACGGCCTCTTAATTCTCGATGAGATCAGCCAATGCGATCCCCGTATTGTGGGAGATATTGCCTATATGCTGGGAAATGGCACTGGCAAAGCAAGGGCTAATGATCGCGGAGGCGTACGCGGGAATGCGTTTGAATGGAGGCTTGTCTTCCTCTCAACCGGCGAGCGCACTCTTGATCAACAGATGGCTGAAGTGGGTAAGAAAGCAAAAGCCGGGCAAGAAGTGCGATTACTGGCTATTCCCTCAGATACAGGGAGCGGTGCCGGCATCTTTGATGAATTGCATGGGTTTGCCGGGGGGGCTGCGTTATCCCGCTATATGGTTGAGGAAGCGTCCTTATTCCATGGAGTGGCTCTTTATACGTTTATCAGAGAGCTTTGCGCTAGCAACTTGGAAAAGCTGGCAACCCAGATTCGCCGAGAGCTGGTGAACTTTGCTGCAGAGCTGTCTGATGATGTGAGTGGCCAAGTACGCAGGGCAGCAGAGAAGTTTGCTCTCGTTGGTTTTGCCGGAGAGCTGGCTTCCACTGCGGGAATTACAGGCTGGCCTAAAGGCATGGCCATGGAAGCAGCCAAAACCTGTTTTAGCGCTTGGGTATGTGTTGGAAACCTGGAGGACCGGCAGACCTTGGCAGCGCTGAGGCTATTCTTTGATCTCTACGGAGAGTCCCACTTTACCCGCTGGGATCGAGAGGACTTCACGGCTGATGATCACACTGTTCGTACTTTGAAGCGTTGCGGATACCGAAAAACGCTACAGGACAGTAATGCCCTTGAGGGACAGGCATGTTCTGAGACCGTTTACTACGTTTACCCGGCCACCTTCAAAGCAGAGGTTTGCAAAGGGCTAAGTGATCGGAAGGCAAAGCAACTACTGGCCGCCTGTGGTGCTTTGGAGCGTGATGGCAATGGGAAATTCTCGATACCAACGCGCTTGCCGAATAGTGGGCGTAACCCTGAACGGGTGCTAATCATTCGACCTCACTTGATTCCTGTTGAGGATGATGGAGAAAAGGGACTACTTACGAAAAAGGCCGCGTAGCCCATGCCGTTTACAGGTGTTGTAAACGGTGTGCAGCCGTTTACACTCTCCAAATAAGTTGCTGGCTATTTAGTAAACAGTTAGCTTGTAGGGGATAAACCCAAAGCTTGCTGGTGGCTTAAGTTGGCCAATTTCCTAGGGGATTCTATTTGCAGCGTTGCGGACCTGAACATGTGTAGTAGTGTGGTCCGGCCTTTATTACCTTTACTTCATCGCGACCACATTGTAGCCGACAAAATCAATGTCCTGAACTCTCAATGACAGGCATACGGCACATTTGAGTTCCGTGCCGTACTAGTACAAGTTGAAGGAAGTAGTCTTCTTTCAGCTTTGAGATGATGGCTCTAATCTCTTCCCGGCTATAAACAACTGAAAGGCAGCAAAATTGCTTTGTTGACATAAAGCCAATGTTGTAAGTACCGGCTTCAAAAAAACGGTTATAAAGACACACCTGCGTATTTAGTGCAATCCACGGGTGTTAATGGAGCAATGGTGGTTGGCCGACAGATGGATAAAGAGTTACCGGCCCTAGCAAGGCCGACCCGATCGTCTGAGGATATCGTAGTTTAAGAAAATGGATAAAGCGCTTTATTCGATGAACGTATGTCTATTTTATCCGATAAGCTAGACCTGTCTAGTGTATATAACGTCGAAAGCAGAGGATGAACTTTATTGAATGTTGGACAGCCTGTGATGAACATCATCAATGATAGTACCCCTATATAAGTATTTACATGCATTAATGGATGTGAGAATCACTAGTGTCAAGGAGCAAATTATAGAGCCATGGCGTACAGCCGCAGAAAATTTTTCCTAACTTATTGGCTTATTTTTGGGTAAAATGTGCTCAAGCGCGGGAGGGTAAACTAGAGGACTTTAGGTGATAATTTACTAGCTCTGGCTGCTATTTTGATAAGAATTAATAACATACTGTAAATAATAGATTTTTTACAAGCCCGCAGGATAAATTTCAGAAATGAAGGCAAGATGGATAGTAACCCATCGGCTCTTTAATAAATTGTTAGGTATAAAAGTACCGCAGTTCAAAGAAAGGATACAATAATGAAATATGTGTATTTGATACTCAATTGGGCATTTGGAGTTCTATTTTTACTAGCAGGTCTAACATCTTTATTCGAGTCTCCTGTGGGTGCTCTGTGTTTAATTGCAATTGCTTTGTTGCTGCTCCCTCCTTCAAGAAGTTTCGCTTATTCAAAAACTAACAAAGAGTTATCGGTTAAAGCTAGATCAGTAACTGTTTTTGCTCTATTTATGGCTTTTGGCTTATTTGTTGGACAGGCACAGAGTAGGAAAGAGCAAGAACTAGCAGCACAGCAAGCTCGAGAACAGGCAGAAAGGGCCGCGCAAGTACGACAGGAAAATATCGACTATTTCAATAATAATAAAGAGGAAATCCTAGCGCAAGCGAATACGGCATTGTCTCAAAAGAATTATCAAGCGGTAGTTTCTCAAACGTCTAAGTTTTTAGTTTCTGGTGATGAGCAGCTAATAAAAATTAGCAATTCAGCAAAAGCTGCAATAGCAGAGAAAGAAAAAGTTCAAAAGACAGAATCGCTACTCGCTAAACTCAAAACCATTCCTGCATCTAAATTTGAGCAAAACAGAGATTTGTATCAACAGCTGTTAATTATGCATCCGAGTAATGAGAAATACAAAGAGAAGCTGACCCATTACACCGTAAAAATTGAAGAGGAGAAGCAGGCCAAAATTGCAGTGGAAGCAAGGAAGAAAAGAATTGACCGCCAATTCAGCGCGTGGGATGGTTCACATAACAATCTGGAGCGTCTTATCAAAAGATCAATGAATGACCCCGATAGTTACGAACATGATGAAACGGTTTACTGGGACAGGGGGGATCACTTAGTCATTAGAACTACATATCGCGGCAAAAATGCTTTTGGTGGCGTAGTACGTAACTTTGTAAAAGCAAAGGTAAGTCTTGATGGCGATATATTACAAATCCTCGATCAAACTTAATGTTTGACGGTGTGTTCTAATTGGAAATAATTTCCGCTGCTTTTCAGATTTGCCTGTAAGCGTGAAGTTAGGGGGTTAGTTTTGAGTCAGGAATTAAATAAGATTAAAGCTTTATTCCAGAAGTTAATCGCATCAGAGGCTTACCCGTTCCCGGAGAAAGGTCAGCGCCTGGACGCACCGAATCAAAGAGGGGTCTACATTATTATAACCAATCGTGGCTCTATTCTACACGTGGGAAATACACCTAGAGGTAAGAATGGCATTCATCAAAGGCTAAAGAACCACCTAGGTGGTTCTTCATCTTTCACAAAAAAATATTTGTCTGGCGACGGCTCAAAACTAAGAAAGGGCCATTCTTTCAAATGCCTCACTGTTGTAAACTCAAGACACAGAGTCTTGCTGGAAGCTTATGCAATTGGCGTTCTTTGTCCAAGGCATATAGGTCTTGGCTGGCATCAGAATCCCTAGCGAAGGGTGGCGACAAAGGATGTTTAGTGTATTGCCCTTAGAATTAGTTATTTAAGTGGATATAGATGTGACACTAAAGAAAATTAGAATAGAAAACGTCAAAGGAATATCAGATCGATCTTTTGAATTGGATATAATTCCAAATAAGCCAAGTTTATTAGTGGCTCCAAATGGCTTTGGTAAAAGTTCATTTGCCACAGCATTCCTTAGCCTCCAGAGTAAAAAAATATCTGTTCATGATGACCTCCAGCATAAAAGCGACTCAGGTTTACAGCCAAAACTATCTATAGAATATAAGGATGGCGACGGAAATGAATATTGTTTAGCAGCCGATTTGGAGAATAACAATATTACCAATCACTTTTCCTCATTTGTAATTAACAATAAAATAAAAGCGAAAGGAATAGGTAGAAACTTTGGGGGCAGGACCGCTGTTAGCGCTTCAATAGCCGTTGAACCAGTCACACTGATTGACACCATTCCTAAGAAGGAGGATTTCAGCTACTCATATCTCTCACAAAAAAGCGATTTTGGGATCAATGGGAAAGTGCTACCCAACATTTCTTCTTATCTTAAAAACCCTTATTTTTCCAGTTCGCTTAGTGATTTTTTCATTGAATTTAATCGAATGTCCCAGGTGAGAAATTAAGCAAAAGTAGACAAGGTAATTTCTGAAATTAATGGACAGAATGGAAATGCAGAGCAGCTAAAAGATTGGATCTTAAATAACAGATCTGACACGCTTGCTGAAGTAGAACCATTAAATAATATAGCTAACCATATATTAGCCGCAAACTTAGGTGTAGATAGACGCGAGTTAGCTTTCTTGATTGCAATTCAGCTGCATTCTGAATACAGAAAAGATAAAGAAAAATTTAAAAGGGCGGTAAAATATAGTCGCTACATTATTGAAAAAATGGATTCAAAGAAATACTTGAAGCATTTAATAGTTCTTGGTGCAACATCTCCCCTAAGGAGAGAGGGAAGAAGCTTGTTGTAGAGCTCCCAAAGGCGAACCATATATCAAATGGTCAGAGGGACGTCATTACATTTGTGGCACTATTGTATCGAGCCGAAAGAAAGCTAACCGGACTCAATGCCATTCTTGTAATTGATGAAGTTTTTGACTATCTAGATGATGCCAATCTAGTTGCTGTTCAATATTACATTACGAAACTTATCGATAAATTTAATAATGATGGTCGCCGCTTATACCCACTTATTCTTACTCACCTCAATCCATATTATTTTAAAAATTTTGCATTTAGCAATCAAAAAATTTACTACTTAGATAAAAAGGAGATCCAACCAAATCAAGCAATGGTCAAGCTTCTAAGGAAGCGCGATGAGCTTTCAATTAAGAACGATGTATCTAAGTTTTTACTGCACTATCATCCTAATGAAATTAACAAGCGCGCAGAATTTCATGCGCTCGGCTTGCGCCAGACTTGGGGTGAAGGTGATAAATTCTCAAGATTCACCAAAGCAGAAGCCAGGAAGTACATTGAAGAAGAGGATGAACTCGATCCTTTGGCTGTCTGTTGCGCTGTGAGAGTAGCAATTGAAAAATCTGTTTATCAGCAACTAAATAATGATGCCAGCAGACAGATTTTTCTATCTACATTTAAAACCAGGGAAAAGCTTTCCTTCGCTGAGAGGAGTGGAGTAACCATACCTGAATATTTCTATTTACTTGGTGTTATCTACAATGATGGAATGCATTGGCGTGAAGGACATGACAATATTTCACCTATAGCAGCGAAACTAGAGAACCAAACGATTAAACGACTCATTGAACAGGTATTTAATTAAAAATAAATGACGCACGCTTGCAGTCTGACCACCTAAGTTTCCGTGTTATTGTATAGCTTTATATACCTAAAGATTAACATAATAACACTCTGGTTTTGGTGCGACTTAAGCAGACGTTAGGTGATAGCGTTTTGAGATTTTGAATCAGGAACTCTATGAGATATAAAGAAACAGAATGGTTTGTTGCAGAAAATACTAATCAAGCAATATGGTTGAGACTAAAACGTTTATCTAGTTCACAACTATGTAAAAAGATTATTAAGAAAAAAATCATAGTCTTGCCCCTCAAGCCCTAGAGGCCACCCAAAGCTGGGAATTCTCTAGGCTTCGGCAGTACAAATGGGACTGGCCGCAAAACTACAGCTACTACAAGAAAGCTACCCCAAGCGTTTTGAAATCGCCGTGTGGAAAAACAACATACTTACGGCTATCTCTCTAGGCCGCCCTACCTATCATGCTACAGGGATGCGCCTGGACGTAGTGGAAGCCATGCCGCGCGACCTAGGCGAACGCTCCAATGTATTCGATACAATTATCCTAGCGTATGAAATCTATGCGCGGATGATCAATGCCAATCGTATTAGGATCATAAATCCGGTTAATGAAACGGTGAGAGCCTTCTATGAGAGATACGGATATCAGTACATCGCCAAGGGCAACTACCTGACAAGAGATATATTGTGATGACTGATAAAGATAAAGTGAAACGCCTGGCTGAGGCCAGACAAAAGAAAGGCTGGACACAAAAGGAAATCGAAGAATTTGCCAAGCGCCGCAGCCGTGAACTAAAGAAAATTTCCGAGGATATTGAGGAGCCTGATCATCTAGCTTCTGGAACCCAAAAATCTATCGAAGAGATATGTAAGGATGACGACAAAGAAGACTAAGAAACTGTCCGATTTGGAAAAGCAACAGGTGCCTTAGAAGGGAGAGGTATCCCCAGAAGAAGCTTGCACTAAGGCCACTATTTTTGCAGCTCAGATTAAGGCTCGGATGAAAAGTAAAGGAGCTAAGTTGAAATAAAGGGGTACCCCCTTGTTGAGTAATCAAGATTGCAGTAGAGGTATGTATTTTGGTCAACATGCGCAGAACAGGTCATTATCAACGTTAATCCGGGGGACCTTTCTATCCTGTCCAGTATTGCTTACTATTCTGGTGGCAAGTGTGACATCAATATTTATATCTAATCATCCGTTGCATATTGCTTTCATTATTGCTATCGGGCTGGCAATTCTTGCAGTCATGCAGCTACTGGAATCATCAACCCGCTTCGCGTGGATTTTTACTCTCCTTTCTTAATTTAGCCCTGCTCAAAATCTGCCTGCCTCAGTGGTTTGACCATAGTGAGGGCAGGCTTGGCTCAATCATTTTGTCTTTTACTGATTGGTTCTCTGTAAGACGCTATCGGTTCTGAAATGTTTGGTCACAAGATTACTAGTTGTACCTAGCCAAAATTGCCGCAGTTTAAAAGTATGCTGTAACACCTTTGGACTGTGAGAAATTGGGGGTAACAGAAAGGTGTGACAGTGCAAAGCCAGTAACCATGCGGCTTACAGCGATTCTGTAACACCTGTACACCTGTAACACCTTTATTTGATAGAGGTAGGAGTTGGCTGCTCCCCCCTCACCCCTTTGACTAGACTGGGACTGCGGAGTAGGGGGTATCATCAACTTGTGAGATGTTGGGGGGATGCCCTCAACAGAATATAGAGAGAGCATTTCTGAATTACTTTAGGGACTCCACTCTTAACGGATTGGCGAATCTATTTGACTGTGGTTGCTTCTCGTACAGGATCGGTAGATTGTGCCGGCCCCTGATGGTAGGAGTGTGAGTTTAATTCACTCCCATTTGTATTGGCCCAGACTGTGAATATCTACCTGACGTAACGAAGTAGCTCTAGTTTATGACTGAGCCTTAGGTGGGCGACGACATCTAATATTTCTGCTACTGGGGCAGAGTGTAGATTAACTGCCCGCTAATCGGTTTGGTGGCTATGGCTGAACTCTAAGCCAAGCTTAGGGTTCAAGGGGTCCTCCTGAGGAGCGAACACACGGGTAATTCGGACCCTGCTCTGTTAGCAGATATCTGATTTTTCCTAAGGGGGTTATACCTTCCTTAGAGTCAGTCAGGGGTAAACCCCTAGTTCGGGGTTTGGTGTTCTGACCGGCTGAACCCACGAGGGGTAGGTTGGATATCTGGCAGCCTTGTATCCGGCACTGCCGTCCTAGCTTAGATTTCACAATGGCTTAATTCAGGTAGGGGGGAGTGATAATTAGGTAGTTGTTCTGGGCGTTTCAAACCGACAAAGCGTCGGTTTTTGTCTGGCAGTGAAACCGGTGATTTGCCGGTTTTGGTTTAACTCTCAAAACCGCCAGTCCTGCGGTTTTGGAGGTGATGAAACATAGGCGACCTGAATGCTGAGGTGACGTCGCGATTCGCGGCTCCATCTTATGCGCTCAAGAAGCCGTTCATACTCAAGCCGATCCCCTGTCGAATGCTAGCCAAACCGCCAGATTCGCGGTTTGAGGTACATGGAAACAGGCTAAGGCTAGGGTCAAAGGCAGGTGGTACGGCAAGATGTGTATAGAGGCTTCAGTGGTACGTACTGCTGTTAAACCCCTCTAGTTGGGGGTAGGAATTCAAAGTGGTGCTACATATGGTGCTATTTTTCTGTTGAAGCTCCATGTGTATCCCGTAATTACTGGCCTATAGAGTGATTTTCAAGTCCCGCCCTGCACCACATCAAGATCCGAAGAAATTCGGAATCATCCAAAAAGCCCGGTAAATCCGGGCTTTTTGCTGTCTGGAGGGTACACAGCCCTCCGCTCTCGTTCGTTGACATCCGGTGTTAATCTGGTGCTACCTAGTTCAATTTAGAAACTGGTAGCACCACCTTGGTCCTGCCAGATACTCAAATCAAACAAGCCAAACCAAGCGACAAGGATCAGTGGCTTACGGATGGACAGGGACTGCGCCTGTTGATCAAACCTACTGGCTCCAAGTATTGGCGGCTTAAATATCGATTCCAAGGAAAACAAAAGACGTTGGCCTTGGGCGTTTACTCCTCTGTAAGTCTCAAGCAGGTGAGACAGAAGTTAGCTGAAGCAAAGCAGTTGTTGGAGGAGGGCCGCGACCCCTCAGTACAAAAGCAAGTTGAGAAACACCAAGCTAGAGTCAATATTGACCAAAGCTTTGCTGCTGTTGCTGAAGACTGGTGGAACCACCAGAAAGGAACTTGGACAGAGGACCATGCCAACTGTGTATGGACTAAGCTGCGAGATGATACCTTCCCTCGAATTGGCCAAAGGCCCATAGTTGATCTTCAGCCCCAAGATGTAATAGCCATTGTTCGTGATATTGAGGAGTGGGATGCGATGGATGTTGCGCAACGGGTTTTGCAAGATATTCGCCGCGTTTGTCGCTATGCGGTTCAAGTTGGCAAGCTTACACATAATCCCGCGATTGAGTTTACGGGTATTTTGCGTGGCCGAAAAAGTAGCCATCGGGCTTCCCTCCCACGAGAAGAGTTACCTTACTTCCTGAAAGAGTTAGAGCTTTATCAGGAGCGAAGGCGGATATTAACCAAGCTCGCTATCCAGTTATTATTACTCACCTTTGTTCGACCGGGCGAATTACGTTGTGCACGTTCGGAGCAGTTTGACTTTGAATCCTCTCTTTGGCGAATCCCCGGTGAGCGTATGAAGATGGGCACGGATCATATTGTGCCGCTGTCTTCACAAGCTCTTGGTGCACTTGAAGAGTTGAAGTCTTTAACTGGCCAGTACTTTCTTCTTTTCCCCTCTGAGTGGGAAAGGGCTCGGCCAATGTCCGATAACACTATGCGTGGGGCAATTTTTAAAATGGGGTGGGACGGCTCTCAAGAGGGAAGAAGTAAAGCGATCACTTATAGTGATCAACTATTTCCGGATAGTAAGTTAAGGTTTTCTTCAGCTTTCGCTGGCGGTATTTCGTCATTGTGTTGCTAGGGACGCTTCCAATTGTAGTAAGTCATCAGGTAATGACTGATGTCTCGCCTTGCTTCTGTGATGGATGTGTAACCGAGAGACGGTATCCATTCACTTTTAGGTTCCGAAACGGTCTTTCCGTTGGTGCATTATCCCAGCAATTTCTATGCCGACTCATACTCTGAGCCATTTGGTAGCGCCACAGCCGTTGGCGGAACGGATGACTGGCATACTGGCTATCATGATCCGGGTGGAGCATAACTCCATCGGGCTTTCCTCACTGCTTCCAGGCCTTTTATAGCTAATGATCCATTTGGTTACCGGGAGAAGGCTTACCCAACGATACGGCGCTATAACCGTAGCTAGATAACACCAGCTTGAATATAGGTAATATCACCTCATCAAACTTGGATGGGCTTATCTACAATAAACTGGTGGTTAAGTTTATTTGCTATATCTAAGCGCTCTACGATTGCTCTCTTTTACTTATGAGGACCAGGTTGCTTACATACCAAGTCCGTTTCATACATGAGCCTTCGAGCTTTAAAGTGCCCGATTGGTACCCCTGCTCGCAGAGTAAAGCTACGATTGTACGGTTTCTGGCAGAGCTACGACCGCGCTCGAAGGCCTCAATGATTTTGGAGCAGAGTTACACTCTGGGTAAATCAGAGGGGTTCTTTTGTTTCCTATATTCGTGGTAACTTGATTGAAATATTTCAAACGCTTCGCGGACCAGTTCCACGAACTCCTGTTTACTTAATTGGTCAATCAACACATACGATTCATCTCGCCAGACACTAAGATGCGGTAGCCTTTTTTCGGATTTCTTTCTCCTTTTTTAAGGGACTGATACGAGCTTCATGCTCCTTAATTTTCTTTTACTTGGTGATCAGCACTTTACTTGTAGGCGTCTATCCGCGACGCTCAGCCTCTAGTTGCTTCACCCAATGCCGGATAACCGTTGCACAACACCCGTTGATGGGGCTGGTTCCAGGCTCGAATAGCTTTCTTCTACGATTAGCTAGTGTAAATTCAGGAGAAAAAAATCGAAGTTGCTTGCTAATTTAATACCTCTATCTTCGGTGGCAACTTTACCATCTAAATTGGTGTCCGGATTTAGTAGAACATTACACTTTACAATTCAGCACAAGAGTACAAAATTGATGTGCGAAGCCTAGAGCTACTCTCGAAATAGACAGAGGAATTATTGATGTTCTTGGTCCCTTGAAAAGGGTTTTCGAGATTCATATAAGAAGTCTGTCTGCCAGACCTGTCGCTACTCAATTTGTTTGTCAGTTAGTGGCACCTTGGTACATTCTCAGAAGCATGTTGGCGGTTTTAAAGCTCGAAGTATATTTGCCGCCTCCTAAAATGACTGCGGTGGAGGGATTCTTATGGCTAGGGAATCTTAACAGTTTTTCTGAGTGAGGTTGGTGATTTCTTGTTAGTTAATAACAGAGTATTTATACTGCCTGCTCGTATATATTTTTTTAAGGATGAAAAATGAAGTTTTTGAAGTATATGCTGCCCGCACTGGCTTTACTGTTTGTGAATCAATCGTTTGCTGAAGTGGTTTTTATTAGCGGAGTTAAGCATAGTGTCACAGAATACTCTCATAGTTCAGATACTCAGCGAGTTGCCGACATTGATATCCTAGGTGATGAGGGGCAGGAAATAACTTTTGATATTACCGCAATCGTTTCAGGTTTAGGTCGGTTGAACCCCGATGTTATCTGTCGTTATACATACGGAAGGGATAATTGCTACACAAGAAATCATCCCAGGATTTTCGATTTTGTTTATGATGTTAGGGTCACCGCAAACTGTGTTGCTAAAGATGGTAGTAGAACGGCAATAGGAGCTGACAGGGATAATAAGAATGTTTACACCAGTGTACCTATTTCAGATTTTCGTAGTGAGGTGGTCTTAACTATAGACAACGCCTCAATTTCTGGCGAGAAGTGTGAAACCTTAACCATCGATATCCAGGGTGACTTGGATGTAATTAACGATGTAGATTTAAAAGTCTTTACTTACGAAAAGTTTTAGTTAGTAGAGTGGTGGTGCCGGTAAAAATTATTGGCACCATTTTAATCAGTCTAAAAATTCATATGGCAGTTTGTCCAGAAGTGTTAGTCTACCTTCGTTCCCTATCTAAATGCTTTCCAGAATAAATAATCAGAACTCCGTGAAGAACTAGCATTACTATTAATAGTGAGCGGATACATCAAAAGATGAAGAGGCTTAGCTCTGGTTGGTTAACATCGATTGGTTCCAAGTGATAACTGGAATTCTCTTATCCTGTAGGTAGATTGTCTTGTAACCACTTAAAAAGTTCATTCGGTTACCCTCTACTTTGACTCCCTCAGGCTATTCATTACCAATTGCATATATTATCTAAAACCAAAATCTTTTAAGACCCTTCTTTACGAAAGGAGTGGGAATTAGCACGGTGCAAAGAATCTGTATTCATGATGCAGTGTTTCGGATAAATGTTTTATCAGGGAAGGGTCCATTTTCTCTGATCCACTGAAATTTCTGGTAGGTAAGCGTGCTTTGCTTATGGTGACAGCCTGGTAATGTTTGATTTTAAAAGTTCAGTTAAATAATACTTGGTTTCGGATAATAAGTGCAATTGGTAAGGGAGGGCTCAGCTGGTAGAGTCGACACCTCTCCCGACCAAGAGAAAGACGCTAATGAGCTACTACCAACTGAGCGAGAACGAACGATACCAGATTTACAGCCCAAGAAAAGCCGGACACTCTCAAAAAGCAATAGCAGACCTGTTGGAGAGACATCCCTCGACGATCAGCCGAGAGCTGCGACGCAATACAGGCTTGCGGGGGTATCGCCCAGGGCAAGCACATAAGCTCTCGGAGCTTAGACGCCGACAAGCGTATAAGGCACAGAAAGTGACTGATGGAGTTTGGCAACAAATAGACATCCTGACTCGGAAAGAATTAAGTCCCCAGCAGACTGCAAGCTATTTAAAGAAACATACACGTGTATCGTTACATCATGAAACGATCTACCAACTTATTTATTTAGATCAGGCAAATGGTGGAGACTTATACAAGCATCTTAGGCTTGCATCAAAGCCTTATCGTAAGCGCTACGGTAAGTATGATCGACGTGGAAAAATTAAAAACAGAGTGAGCATAGATGAACGGCCAGGAGTTGTTGATCGGATGAATCTGATAGGTGACTGGGAAGGTGATACCGTTATAGACAAGGGGTGTGGTGGAGCTTTGCTGACCATGATTGAACGCAAGACGCTATTTACTGTTATTGTCAGATTAACAGGTAAACGATCAGACTTATTGGCTGAAGCAGCGGTTAGTCACATGGTGAGTTTCAAAAATAAATTCAAAACAATTACCTTCGATAATAGTCTTGAATTTGCTGGTCATGAAACAATTGCAGAAGGCTTAGAAGCTAATATTTATTTTTCTCACCCATATTCATCCTGGGAGAGGGAGATTAATGAAAATACTAACGGCCTCATTCGACAGTATTTCCCAAAGGATACCGACTTTAATAAAGTAACAGGCGAGCAGGTTAAATTTGTAATGGATCGCCTGAATAGTAGACCAAGAGCGAGTCGGGGTGGAAGGTCACCGAATGAGTTATTTATGGGGCTGCAAGATGATCTGCTTGCGGTATAAAAAGATTGCACTTAATAGTTGAAACCAAGATAGTCTTAAATTTGCAGTTGATACATAATGCAGCTTTTATTGATGAGTTATTTAACGTATTTCTCAGTATTAGAAGTTGGGTTTATCAATAATTTATTGCCATATCACGCTACTATTATTTTGCCCAACCTGAATAACCATGATGTAATTGTTTTGGCTGTTTTGCACGATATCCTGTCTGTTTTCATTGCCGATTTGTATGCTTTTTATATAGTTTGAAATTCCTTTTTGGATGATAGAGAGGTTATTTCGGTCACCAACTTGACTAGCAGATATGCTCAGATCTTCCCCTGTCTGGATAATATTTGCAAAATTTTTAGAGCCTGTCTGGTGTGTGATAATACTAAGGTATTCTCCTGCTTGTTCAATTTCGCTAATATTTTTAGCACCAAGCTGTTCGCTGGAGATACTGATGGAGAGACCACTCTGATTCGCTGTGAGTATATTGTCTGAGCCAAATTGGTTAGATTTTAATGTGCTTAGCTCTGTAATGAGTTGATTAGCGGTGATCTGATTACCTGATTTGGATTGCTGAATTTCCATTGTGCTTTGATCAGAAACTTGCTTTAGGAGGGCATCGTTATCTTTCCCCCTCTGGTTGAGCTCAATGGTATTGTATGTCCCAGACTGCATAACTGAGGCCTGGTTGGCTTCGCCCCTTTGCAACATCGTAATATTGCTAAAAAAGCTTTTTTCCTGACTAATCAGTGCGCGGTTAAATTCATCATACTGCCGGACTTCTAACCTGCTTTCGGTAGACAAAGATTGAGATATCTCAATGAAATTCTTACCGCCATCTTGGAGTAGGTCAATATTGCTATTGTTAACATCAACCAAATAAATAGAGGCAAAGTTTTCTTTGTTAAATTGAAGGGACGATATGGTGTTGGAGAAACTCGTTTCATTTTCCTTTACAGCAATTTTATGTTTATTTCCATATTGAGTAGCTTTTATATTGCTGGAAGTGCTGGTTTCTTGCGTGGAGGTAAATATATTATTATGTCCCTCCTGAATGCTTGTGATGTTATTATTTTTCCCTGCATTTTGAGTGGCGTTAGATGAGTTTTGGTTGCCTATCTGTAATATGGATATTTTGCTATCGAGGCTATTATTCTGGCTGGCAGATACTATGTTGGCGTTACCAAACTGTTGGGTTGTAATAGACGATGAGATGCTGCCAATCTGGTAAATAGTGGCTTGGTTTCTCTGGCCAGTTTGGGTGGCTTGAATACTGCTATCAATAGTTTCAGGTTTTTGTTCAATAATGGTCTTATTGTTATGACCTGACTGAATTTCCTCGATAGAGTTGTCAATTTCCAGTGATAATTGATTGCTGTTAAGGCTGCTTTTCGAGACTAATTGGTTTCGTGGAATAGAGCTGTCTACCGCAAGAGTCGTGGCGCTGAGAAAAATAAGCACCCCAGGAATAAAATTGATATACGGGGGCATTAGTGTCTCCTTTACTACTTAAATCTAAGGAAATCGTCAGTATCGGAGGTCGGCTTTTGGAAACCTATGACCTTATTTAACAGGTTGTAAAAAGCCAAAAAAGATAGAGGCTTTTCGTTGAAGGACTAATTGTACTCAACCATTTATTGAGTAACCAGATATTGTGAGGCCAGATACTTCACTTTGAGTCCCCTTCGTGCATGTGGGTAAAACTTCTCATAAAGTATCGGAGTAGGCCAGATTTCACGCCATAAGAGATAAGTACTAATTATATGAGAAGAAAGTATGGTGCTGGCATCCATTTTCACGAAGGTCGTTCATTGGCGTCGATTTTTTAATTTGGATAATTGGTAGATTGAGGAACTGTGATAAACGATTGGTTGGCGGCCAGACCATTTTTATTGTTTTCTTGTGTGCCATTTTTGGGATTGCCAACTGCATCAAAGTGAAAGTTCTGATCATTTATTTAAGATTGCACAGAAGTTTTCCCTGCCAGTATCGATAATTTAAGAGATTCGCATACGAGAAAAATTTCTCATATTTCATGTTTGTCTGCATCAATATAGAGTCGTTTTTACCTAAGGGGCTAGATATATTTGCTTGTGGGAAACTGCAGGATATCCAGTAAATTGGATTCCGTATAATTCTTTTAGTTATGTGGTTTCTTCGCCCGCTAGAGATGAAAATATATTGCCTACATCAATGGTTTTTTCGTAGTGTTAATTTTGGATTTTGCATTTGCTTCTTTAGTATCTGGCGCTTCGATTTCATTTTCCATTTCACTGGTTGTTTTTTAAGGTCTATGCTGCCTTAAGGCTTGACGCGGTTACTGTAAACACACTGTTCAAGCAGCACTATAAAAGATCTAACTGCTAATGCCGGGGTTACAAGGAGGTGTTATTCGTGTCTCGTTTATCGCGTCGGGACTTCTGTTTAGGTACCTTGGCGGCTTCTCTATTGACTGGAGCCCATACGAAGGCCCAATCTACTGGCCCCGCAGACTCTTCTACAAGGCCCTTACTGCCAATTCCCCCTGTATTGAGAGCTGACTCATCGGGCAAAGTTGATCTAGTGGCTAAGCCAGCCAAGCAGACTTTCCTGAAAGGAGTAACAACGCCAACCTATGGATTTAATGGGCCCTTTTTGGGGCCGGCTTTGCGCTTCCACAAAGGTGAAACGGTGGTAGCCAATGTACATAACCTGCTAACTCAAAATGTAACTGCACACTGGCACGGGTTAATTGTACCTGGTCATGCCGATGGTGGCCCCTATATGCCCATCAAGCCAGGTCAGACTTGGACTGCAAAACTGCCTATTATCCAGCAGGCGGCGACACTTTGGTTTCATCCCCATCTCTATCCCACTACTGCTGAGCTCGTACTCAAGGGATTGGCAGGGCTTATTATTATCGATGATGAAAATAGTGATGCGTTGCCTCTACCTAAGCGCTGGGGCGTGGATGATATCCCCGTGATTATCCAGGATCGACGCTTCAATAAAGATGGCAGTTTCTTTCATTGCTTTAATGAAATTACTGTTGCCGCCGGTTATTGTGGTGACCACCTACTCACTAATGGCGTGATCAATCCGGTGGTCAAACCTCCCAAAGGGTGGCTGCGTTTCAGAATCCTGGATGGCTCAAATGGTCGCAACTACCGGCTTTCCACTAGTGATCAACGGCCCCTATATGTGATTGCCACTGATGGTGGATTTTTGCCGGAACCGGTAGAGGTGAAAGAACTACCAATTGCTGCTGGGGAGCGCTATGAGGTGATGGTGGATGCCCGCAATGGCCAGCCCTTTGATTTTTTAACCTTGCCGGTGCCCCAGCAGGTGATGCGCCTGCCTCCATTCGATGGACCAGTGGTGTTTCTCAGTGTCTTGCCTAGCAATTCGGAGGGGCAGGGAACCCTGCCTGAGCAGTTGGTCTCAATGCCAGACATACCCACAACATTGCCTCCGGTCAGTCAGCAGTTGGTTATGCAGATGAACCGCCGAAAGATCTCCGATAAGCTAATTGATGCCACAGGCCTGGAGAAAATGGTTAACTCAGGAACAACTGATCCTGCAGTGGTAGCTAAGGTTCTCAAATTGATAACCGAGGCACCGGCTTTGCCACTGAAAGCCCAGCTGACAGCCAATGCGGTCAGTGGTGTTTCCTTTTCATTTACTGAGCCGGGCTTTAAGGTCCCCATTAACAAGGATTTGCGCTGGCGCATTTCAGAAGGCAGCGACACAATGCTGCACCCTGTACATATTCATGGTTGCCAGTTTCGCCTGATCAAGCTTAACGACGCCACTCCGCCCCCGTATATGCGTGGCTGGAAAGATACGGTACCCATATCCAATGCTGGCAGTGCGGAGATCTATGTTCGCTTTCCCCTTGAGGCAATGCCGGATATGCCCTACATGGTACACTGCCACGTTCTCGAGCATGAGGATTCTGGCATGATGACAGAATTTAGTGTGACTTGAGGTGAATTTGTTTGGGGAGAATTTCCTTTTATTAAAACTCCACCACAAACCTGCTAAGTCTCCTTTTAATAAAAGGCAGATGATTGGCGGCAGCCAAGAGGGCGCTAAATTCAATTTTGCTGAGGAAAGATTGCTCAGTGACAATTTTTCTTCCATGTTCAGTGATATCGATGACCTTCCTATCTTCTCGATGACGAAGCGCAGAATATCTATCCAGTTGACCTTCCGCGATACACCGGGCTAACTCGGCCGCATCCGCAATCCCCAGATTCATGCCCCGCCCCCCAACTGGAGAATGGCAGTGTGCTGCATCACCTGCTAGGTGCACTCTTCCTTTGGAGTAGCTCCTTGCTTGGCGGATAGAGATTTTGAAAATGCCCTCCCGTCGTACTTTGTGGATCCTTAGAGGGAGGGGAAATGCCTCCAATGCCTTTTCGCAGCTAGCTACAAAGCGGTATCGATTTTTGCCTATAGGAACTGAAACCACCACAACTCCGGACTTAATCTGAGCTAACGTAAATGTTTGAGGGTGAGGCCAATCATCAACCTCTACATCGGCTATAGACCAAAGTTCTTTTAAGTCGAATCCGGGGTAGGGGATGTTGGCATTCTGTCGAACTACGCTATGAACACCATCAGCGCCGATAATAAGATCGAAGTTTTCCTCCTCGTTGTTAGAGAACTGGGCCACAACGTATTGCGCTTCCTCACGAAAGGTATTGAGCGCAAGTTTATATTCGACCTGCACACCCTTTGAAGCCAGTGATTCTGCTAGGATGGTTTCGGTACGATCCTGGGGTAGACCTAAGATGGTTGGAAAATAAGAGGAGCTGGAGTGCAGGGGCATAGTCAAGGCAAGGTGACTACCTCGATAGATGCAAGCTGTTTGAATGGGTACCCCCTCTTCAATCAATTTTTTGGATACCCCTGAATGGGAGAGTAATTCCAAACTTTTAGAGGTAATTCCAACAGCCCTGCTCAGAGTCGAGGCGCTATCGCGTTTATCTATAATCTTGGCGAATATTTTTCGACGTGCTAATTCCACGGCAAGAGTAAGACCCGTTGGCCCCGCACCGACAATTAGTACCTTCATAGAAACCAGATGCTTTCTCTCTTATTTACAACAATAGTACAGTAATCAGGAGTGGTAGCTGCCACCGACCCTTTATTCCTGGTTAGTGGGGGGCGTAAAATCAGCAATGAATCGACTAGAATCGTTATCCTAGTCAATTAGTGTTGTACGGGAGTAGCATTGATCTTGAAGAGTGCGAATGGGTTTCTGCATCAATCCTTTTGTGACTATGAGTACCTAATCAAGGTCGATCTAAGAGGATATACACTTTAGAGTGGGTAGATCTTAGAGGAAATATCCTTGAAAGAATATAACTATCAGAACATCACTCTACTTCTCATTCGCTAGTAACTAAATAACTAATCAACTAGGTTGCTTGACTGACAGGGAGAAGTAAATCTGGGATTTAGTGATGTTTACCGTGGGCCTTATTTTATTCTTGTCTTTTTTACACAGCAGTCTGGATTTACAGTTTGCTCATCCTCATGTTGCAGATTCATTGCCCCCTTCACAAGATTTTGGAAGTTAGAACACTCCAGCTGGTTGTCTTCGGGGCAATTGGCTAAATGCTTAAAGCCATCGCGCATAGCTACTAGGCGTTGAATATTTTTATCCAGAGCTTCTACTTTTTGAAGCAGCTGATCACGGTCGATATTGGGTTTGTCACTATAAGTGAACATGCAGGCAATTTCGTCAAGCGAGAAGCCGGCATAGCGTGCTAGGGAGATCAAGGAGAGCTGCTCAAGTACACTAGCATGAAAGACTCTGGCGATACCTCGTCTGCTAATGGATTGAATCAAACCCTTTTCTTCATAATATCTAAGAGTCGAAGAGGGAAGCCCGCTAAGCTTGGACACTTGGCGAATATCTATTTCTCGTGGATCACCCATCTGTAACAACCTCAAGCAGACTAGAAGTTGTATCCTAGTTTTCGCTGCTCTCCCTGGCAAGCCTTTAATGCAATGTCTTATTGGCTAGGGGGTAGAGTATGGTTTGTAAAACGACAGTTAAGAGACTTTCCTTTACTTCTTTAGCTTAGACCTGCCAATGAGTGCCGGAGGATAATTAATATTCATTTTTCTGCCTGATTGCTAATTTATTAGCTTAGTTGCTGTTTAGATAAGGCAGATTTTCTTGGGGGTTCGAATCTTTTGTGCTTGAAAGTTAGATTTTGTATCTCTTATTTTTGGCAAGCGTGAAGAGGGGATGCCTACCTGGATTTTCGTATTGCTAAAATAAAGCACCACTATTGTAGCTTAATACTGATAACTTTTTATTTTCCAAGCTTAGTGTTCCTTGTCGGTAGCTCTTCCTTCGAAGTGTTAGCTCTATGAACTAAATATGAGTGCTGGGATTTGCTCTTGGATAGAGCTTATGATGATCCTTTCCTTACCTTGCGCCTCTGCAAATTGGCTTTAAGTGACGCCCGATAACCTATAAATGTGGAGGAAATATGGAAGAAGTTTTTCACCTGCTCTAATTGAAGAAATTTTCTATTGAAGTTGCTGGCTTTCTTGGTTCTGGATTTATTTATTTAAATTAAATTTCTATTTTGCTTGGGCAGGGCTGGCTATTTGTCAGTTATCTGGGTTTTTAAACGGTATTAAAGTTCTTCGCTTTGAGTCTTTTAGGGTACTTTTTGGCTTTTCTAGGCTTTCCGTTTTGTAAAGAATTGTTTTTCATTATGGGAACCATTCCATCATGCCTCAATCGAATCTGCAGTGCTTGTATGGGGCTTTTGCTAGGGCACAGAACAATTTTAAGTATTTGTCGAAAATATTAACTGGTGCAGCTATTTGTACCGAAATAAGAGTAAGCGGGGTTTAGGAATATTATTCCTGTCAGTAAATGAAGGCTCGACTGAAAATATGGGACGTTCGGGTCATATATTATTGATAGAAAAACCGTTGTAGGTTTTATCCACGAATTCTTAATTCATTGTTCCTGAAATAACGCCAGCCGGCTAAGCCACCTCATCGCATATATCAACGTTTTTAATAGAAGCCTAAAAACGAATAGCGGAGATTCTATGAACCACCTTTTTATACGCACTGCCATTGCTTCGGCACTGGTGATTGGTGCCCAGAGCGCGGCTGCCGATCAGCCTGCTGAAGACTATGTGGAAGGCCAACACTACCAAGGGGGCAGTCAAGTCTGTTATGACGGCGATCTTTTTAAAGCTCAGTGGTGGGCTACTGCTGAACAGCGTCCAGCCCAGGCGCTAACTGCGCAAAACACCTGGGATTCCCCTTGGATTTTGGAAGAGGCGGGAGCTTGTGATGCTTCCGGCGGGGACTCGGGAGATAGTAGTAATACTGGCGATTCCGACGATAGTGCCGACAACGGTGATTCTGGCAGCAACGATGACAGTAATAGTTCAGGCTCAGACTCCGGCAATTCCGGTAGTACGGGTGGCTCTGGTAGCTCCGGTTCCAGTGATGTTGCCACTTATCAATCCGGACAAAGCTACCGCAAGGGCAGTGAAGTTTGCTACGCCGGTGATGTTTTCCTTGCTCAGTGGTGGGCCAATGGGAGCGACTTACCTTCTGATGCATTGACCGCACAAAATACATGGGACTCCCCCTGGATCCTCAAAGAGGCCGATGGTTGTGCCGATGGCGGAAGCAATGACAACGACGATGACGGTGATACCGGCGACAGCAACGATGGCAATTCAGGCTCCACGCCGATCTCCCTAAACGTATCCTCCTCGCAATCGCAACTGACTGGTGGCGGTACTGTTCAACTTAGTGCCAGCGCATCCGGTGGCGATAACACACTTAGCTATAGCTGGGCGCAGCTCTCACCGAGCTCCCCCGAAGCGAATATTGCCTCAGGTGCCAGTGCCTCCACTTCTGTGACCCTACCGGCTACGACCTATGATGTGAGTTATGTCTTCAGCCTGATTGTCAGTGATGGCGAGACCACCGAAGAGGCACAGATTACTGTGCAGAATTTCGCTGTCGATACTGGCGATGATGACGATTCCACCGATAACGACAACTCCGGTGGGGCAGTGAATGCGGTGATCTCCGCTTCCGCCAATAGTGTGGGTTGTTCCGGCAGTATCACTTTGAATGGTTCCGAATCCACCGGCGGCAGTGGCATGAGCTATATCTGGAGCCAGACCGGTGGTCCCTCGATCAAGCTCTCCAACTACGTGGGCAGTTCCACCCAGGCGGTCCTGTCTGAGGTGTACAGCAATGTGACTTACACCTTCCAGTTGACGGCTACCGATTCCTCAGCGGCCAGTGATGTTGCGGAAGTGAGCATCAACCAAACCGGTTGTGCCTCTGCCAGTGGTCATGTGATGGGCCTGAGTGAACTCGAGGCGGAGGAGACTACCCGTACCACCGACTCGCTTCTGCAAGAGGTGAAGCATACCGTTGAGACCCGTGATAACAGTATTGTGGAAGCGGTTCAGCCCGGTCGCAATGCCAATCCGGAAAACGTGCAGCGCGTTGAAAGTGTTATATCCGAAGATACCTGGAATTATCTGTTCCCGTTGCGGGCCGAGGAATATACCTACACCAATTTTCTGCGCGCGGTGGCCAAGTTTCCAGCCTTCTGTGGTGAGTACACCGATGGCCGCGATTCCGATGCCATCTGTCGCAAGGTACTGGCGGTGATGTTTGCCCACTTCGGCCAGGAGACTGGTGCCCATGCAGCTGCCTGGGATGAGCCGGAATGGCGCCAGGGTCTTTACTGGATTCGCGAAATCGGTTGGACCGAAGAGACTTCTGGTGGCTATGGTGCCTGTGAATCCAGCAGCAGCTGGGCGGCAGATGTATGGCCCTGCGCCATCAATGCGGATGGTGGCTACAAGAGTTACTTTGGTCGCGGCGCCAAACAGCTGAGCTGGAACTATAACTACGGTCCCTTCTCTCAGGCCATGTACGGTGATATTTACACCCTGTTGGAGAATCCGGAGCTAGTTGCGGATACCTGGTTGAACTTGGCCAGTGCCATCTTCTTCTTCGTATATCCACAGCCTCCCAAGCCGAGCATGTTGCATGTCGTTGATGGTACCTGGGAGCCCAATAGCGTTGATTTGGCGAATAACCTGACCTCCGGTTTTGGTGTGACCACCAATATTGTGAACGGCGCTATCGAGTGTAGTAAGGGTTCAGAGGATTCCCGCTCCCAGAATCGTATAGATTACTACCAAAGCTTCACAGAGTACCTGGGTGTGGATATTCCCGCGGATGAAGAGTTGGGGTGTGCCAATATGGGCCAGTTCGAGACGGGCGGTGCTGCCTCCCTGAATATTTACTGGGATAAAGATTGGGGCTGGTCTGCCGATAACCCCAATAATGAGAGTTTCGCTTGTCAGCTGGTGAACTACCAAACGGCCTACTCAGCACTGAATGAAGGCGACTATGCCAAGTGTGTGGAAGGTAACTTTGATATGACAATCGATTACCAAAATTAAAAAAAAGAGGGGTGTGTTAACGCCCCTGTCAGACCCTTACCCGCTTGCAAAGTGACCCGGTACCATCCCCAACGCCGGGTCACCTTTTTACTACTCCTTTCTCGCGCTTTTCCGTTTTCCCCACCTGTGGATAACTCATAGAGTCAATACTGACAAAATTACACTGATTCACTCACTGGAAAATATGCAGGGTATTGGCGTTGCCAATTTGAATTACAATAGAGTTGCCATCAGTTCCTGACTGTGTGACCTGATTAAAATTGGCGCTGCCGACTTGCAGTAATTCCAGGTTATTGCGCAACCCACTTTGGTTGATTTCTGCAGTATTCAAGCTGCCGATCTGCGCGGAGGTAGTGGTAAGTAAGCTGCCATTTTGTTCCAGTGTAAGACTATTACTCTCTCCCACCTGGAAAGCGGAAAAACGCACATCGATACCCAGCTGAGTGGAAGTGACCGCGTTGTGATTGCCGGCCTGACTGATAAGAGCGCTGCTTAGCAGGGCATTCTGGTTTGCCATTGCGCTGTTATCGCCCCCTTCTTGGTTAATATTAATAACGCCATCCCTGGAGAAGTTTTGATTGCTGGTGGCAGAGTTAAGTATGCCCAACTGAGTGATACTAACCGAGTTGGATCTGCTGACCCATTGGCTGGTTTCCGCAGAGTTTTGTGAGCCTGCCTGTTCTATTCGAGAGGTATCTGTGTTTCCATCAAGTTGAGAAATTTTTGCGAAGTTGTTGCTGCCGACCTGGATGATCGAGCCCACAACGGAAGTACTATCCAACTGGTCCACGCGGCTGCTGTTCTCGGAGCCCACCTGAAAAATATCGGCACTGCTCTCTGAACTTAGGAACTGCAGGATGTTAGCGCTGTTGGCACTACCAAACTGACGGAGGATGCCGCTGCTGTCACTGGTATTTTCCTGAAGGGATCCCGCCGTATTGTGCTCGCCTGTCTGTTGTACCTGTTGGCTACTGGCAGTGACAATGACTTGCTGCGCATTAGCATTATTAGATGCTCCCAGTTGAATTACTGAGTTGCTGCTATCGCTTGTCGTTCCCTGGCCGGCATTGACCTGGTTATTGTCCCCAGTTTGCTCGGTGCTGATGCTGCTAGCGGTGGTGTTTTCCTGAGCGGCTTCGCTGTTGTTCGTCACGCCTACTTGCGTCTGTCTGATAACACTGTTGCTGGTGCCATCAATTTGCAGGGCGTCCACGGTGTTATTTACCCCAATCTGGGTCTGTATGATCAAACTGTTATTGACATCGGAGTCGCCATTATTAGCGGTGGCGCTATTCCCGGTGCCAAATTGATTGAGGATAACAAAGTTATTGTCGGCGAGAGCCCCCCCGCTGATGGCGATAGCCAGTGCGGTGGTGACAAGAGGAGAGATTTTCATGAGATGCTCCTTTACTACAAAGATCTCTGGGTAATGCTAAATCCCTGGCGAAAATCAGCTATTAGATACCCCATTATTGATGGGGCATTCACTAAATTTTAGATCTTGTTTTATAGAGGATGGCTGCGGTTCCGCCATTCTTTCATGAGAAACTTAAGAGTTGGAGAGGAGTATGTACTGTGCTTGGTTTTGTTTGAAATATTGAGGCTGGCTACTAGTGTATTTTTTCTTCAAATAAATTGAGGAAAGAGCGCTCTTTGCTTTTTGTCCTGTAATAGAAAGTCCGACTTCAACGGCTGGCTACTGCTTCCGCCTATGCCCGGCGCCGAAGTCGGGTTACTGCATTGGATCGGCTCTGAATGGAGGATAAGCTTCAGAACTGCACAAAGAACCTTTTCCAAGCCATTGTTAGTGGCATTACTACTTGTCTCTACCTGGATGCCGGTCGTTGGCGGATTTTTTCAACGAAGTGAAATTTACCATTTCCATCCTCTACATTAAGTATTCACTACGTTAATGGCTGCAAGTCTAGAATATTTGTATCTTCACCAGAATGATTTAGCGTGCAGCTGCTAATTCTTTGTAGTCTTACGCTCACTGCTATGTAAGGGTAAACCTCATGATTTTAAGGGGTTACTTGCCTATTTCAGTTTGCTTACATAGGTAAGTGTTGACGATAAATGGATAAGCCGGTATGAGAAAGAAGTATGAAAGTCCTGGGAATAAAGTTTTCTGACTTGATGGTGAATAGCTTGGCTTATGAGAAATATTTCCTGGTAATGCGGTACTAGACTCTCAATTTTTAGCCTAAGCCCACCATTGCCAATTGCAATTATTGTCCAGGGCCAGGAATGATTGCCCACTAAAATCATGAATATATGGGGCTGATGTATCCAAGTGTCGAAAGATTGGAGTATTTATGGCGGTGGCAAAAGATGCACTTTCCCGAAAGCAGATTGTTGCATTAACCGCATTAACTTTCGCGATATTTCTGATTGCCAATGACTTTACAGCCTTTTCTGTGGCAATACCGGCTATGCAGAAGCATTTTCATGCAGATATTTCCACAATGCAGTGGGTGATCAATGGTTATGCCTTAGTCTTTGGCGTATTGATAGTAACCGGCGGTCGCCTGGCGGATATGTTTGGGCGTCGCCGGCTCTTTTTTATTGGTACCAGTATATTTATTTTGTTTTCCCTGCTAGGTGGCTTTGCGGTCAATACCTGGATGTTGTTGGGCAGCCGTGCATTGATGGGGGTGGGTGGGGCCCTAATGTGGCCAGCGATCCTTGGTATGACCTACCAGATAATGCCTGAGAGCAGGGCTGGGCAGGCCGGGGGGTTGATTATGACAGTGTGCGGGTTTGCTAATTCGGTGGGTCCTCTACTAGGAGGTTTTCTAACAGATTTTTTAAGTTGGCGCTGGATATTTTTTATTAATTTTCCCATTGCATTTTTGGCAATGCTGATTAGTTGGCGAGTGATTGATGATGACACTCCAGAGAATGCCGATGAGCAGGTGGACTATGCAGGGATAACTTTCCTATCTGTTTGCTTGTTGGCACTATTGCTGGCGCTGGATCTTGTTGTGGATATGGGGTTGGGGAGTTCTTTAATTATTGGGCTCTTTTTTGTTTCTGTGCTTGCATTTTGCATGTTCGCCTGGGCCGAGGCACACACCGAGCGTAATCCTCTTATTCCCGCGGATGTGGCTACTAATTGGCGCTTTCTTACCGTGGGCATTACAACACTTTTACTCTCGGTTATTTTTGTCTCAATGTTGCTCTATGTCCCTCAGTTTTTGATAAAAGAGTTGAAGTTTTCCGCAGTCTGGTCAGGCGCTGGGCTGCTGCCAGTTATGATGACTTATGGGGTTGTCTCTTATATTGCCGGTAGGCTCTACGCCTTGCTGGGGGCAAAAGTGATCTTATCTGCTGCGGCTATTTTTCTTGGGGGCGGAATGTTCTTGTTATCGAGTTTGCTGGAACATACACGCTATATGCACTTAGTACCGGGTCTGATATCACTGGGGATTGGGCTGGGTCTTTTTTTTCCAACTATCACAACGGCTGCCGTTACAGCCGTTGGCCCTGGCAGGGCCAGTCTTGCTGCAGCGTTGGTTTTTATGTTTCAGATTATTGGTGGGGCGATTGGCCTCGCAATGAATACTACCATTGTCTCTCTGGCTCCGAGCTTATCTGCGGGGATTGATCGTGCATTTTTAGTAAATGCTTATCTAGCATTGTTGGCACTGCTGGTGAGTATCTTGTTTGTGCGTGGAGAGCGCATTGTTCAGAAGGGATAAACCGTTGGCTTGGGTGTGTTTCGCTGATTTGGTCCGAATGGTTATTGGTTTTATAGATAACCATTTTTTGATTTTTTAATAAAAAATCTTGCAGCTCAATTTTATATGGCTCAATTTAATTTAACTTAAAGTGCAACTTTAAGTTAGCGGGCCGGGTAATACCCTATTTTTAAATAGGGTTATAAAATTAAAAAACTATGATCATTTCCTATTAACTAATGGGATTGATTGGGGGAAAATAAGCAGCATGCTCAATCCTTGGAATGGACTCTCAGGCGTTAATTCGCGTTGTGATGAATCATCGGGTCGGCTTTACGCCGAACATTGAGTAGATGCGGGACTTATTGGTGCTGCTTCCTGTGACCCTTCGTTCGTTTTTATCGCCGATGTCGAGGCAGTGGTACTGGCATTGTGCAGTAAGTGATAACTGCGGAGAGAACCATTGTGAAAGCAGGCAATTGTCCCGGGAGAATTAACCTCCCTTTTTTTAAGGAGAACAGACTGTGATACCCATTGTCGACCGCGCGAGTGCGGAATCCATTGCTCCATTTTGGCGCATGCCTTTTCGGCCTTTCTTCTGGGGTGGCGCCCTGTGGAGCATGGTTGCTCTGTTGATCTGGCAGGCTTCTTTGTCCGGCTGGCAATTGCCCGCGCTGCGCGTGGGGATCGCCTGGCACTCCCATGAAATGCTATTTGGCTTTGCGGCGGCGGTGGTGGTGGGTTTTCTTGGCACTGCAATGCAAACCTGGACTGGAATCCCTTCGCCCAAGGGGCCCCAGTTAATGAGCCTGGTGGGCTTGTGGTTACTAGCGCGCCTGGGGTATCTGGTCGCGGCAGTGCCCCTGTGGATGCCGGTAGTAGCTGAAGTATCCTTCTTCCTGTTGGCCGCATTCCTGTTGGGGGCACGAGTGCTGCGTACAAAACAGTGGCGCAATCTGTTTGTGTTGCCCGCTATGCTGGCCTTTGCCGGGCTAGCGGCCTGTCATTGGCTATTGCCCGGTGCACAGAGCCGAGTGGCACTGATGGCTCTGCTTTTGGTGACAGGGATTATTCTGGTCATTGGTGGCAGAGTTATTCCTTTCTTTACTGCGCGACGCTTCCACTTGAGTCCCCGGGAAAAATTACCTCTAGTTGAATGGGGTACGCATATCTCGGTAGTACTGCTGCTACTCAGTGTTGCCTTGGATTTACCCAGAATAGTCTGGGCACTGCTTGCTTTGTCTCTAGGTGTTTTGCAGCTAATAAGAGTGCTGCGTTGGCACCCCACTAAAATCTGGGCTGAGCCTATGGTTTGGTCTCTGCACCTGAGCTATTGGCTGGTGATTTTGGGGTGTTTTCTCGCCGCCCTGGCTTGGAGTGGAGTGGCTCCCGCCTGGCAAAGTCCTGCGCTACACGCTTTTGCAGTGGGTGGCATCGGCGGCTTGATTTTGGCGATGACCAGTCGAGTGAGTTTGGGGCACACCGGTCGTATTCTACAGGCGCCGCGTTTGATGCCGCTGGCGTTTGCCGCGCTGGCCCTGTCCGCTCTGGCCCGTATTTTTTGGGCGCCGGCCCCCAGCGGCTTTCTCGCCGCGATTATTGCCTGGGTGCTTGGCTACTCCCTGTTTCTGATTTACTACACCCCTGTATTATTTCAGCCCAGAGTGGATGGTCATCCCGGCTAAGCCTATAAACAGCATGCGGTGCAGTTTTACTTATTTGTGAGCGGCACCGCGTTTCTTTCAGGAAATATCAACATTATCTTCCTGGGGAAAGCTGCCGAATTTGGGGGCTTTGCTCAGGTCCTTGTCCCAATCCGCTTTGCTGCCCATAAAGATATGTCCTGTGGGCTTGATGGTGATGGGGCTGTTGAGGCTGCCTGCGGGCACCGCCACTAGCCCTGTTTCCTTATCCGCGTAAGGCAGTGCGGAGCCACACTGACTACAAAAGCTTTTTACGTGCCGGGTCGAGGGGAGCCTAAACACCCTAATGTACTCTTCCCCGCTTAACCACTGCAGTTTTGCCGAGGAAGAAAACAGGTTTGCAGCGTGAGCGGAGCCGGTGTCTTTGCGGCAGTGGTCGCAGTGGCAAAGAAAGAAGCTTTCAAACTCCCCCTCTACCTCAAAGTGCACTTCGTCACAGAGACATGAGCCTTTGTGATTCATTTCTACTCCTTTTTTTTCGGGGTTATTTGGGGGCCCTACATATGACATATGGTTGTGGTTTCGCAGGTGATGCCACAAACGTGCCGAATCATAAAAATTATTCGGCTACATCGATGATGCCATTAAGGTATGGCACGGCGTTGCCGGAGATGATTACTCGCTCTTCCTCTAGCTGGCAGTGTTGTAGGCCGCCACGCTTGGAAGCTTGGTGGGCGATCAAACTAGGTTTGCCCAGCTTTTCTCCCCAGTAGGGTGCCAGACCTGTGTGGATAGACCCGGTTACTGGGTCCTCGGCGCCACCATTAGCGGGCCAGAAATACCTGGAAATAAAATCGTACTTCTTTGATTGTGCGGTTACTACTACATCATAGGGAGCGAGCCTAGCCAGCTTGGCAGCATCCTGTTGTAAGCGCAAAATATCTTCTTCTGCGCTGTAAACGGCAAAGTAGGCTTGATTGTTGCGCAGAACCTCTGTGGGTGTGATGGACAGTCCTTCGAGCAGGTCACTGGGAATACTGGCCAGTGGTTGTGGGGGGCGGGAGGGAAAGTCCATGGAGATCAGGCCGTCGCTGTTGCGGCTGATGTGCATATTACCTACTGCCTCGGCGAAGAAATTCAGTCCTTTAAAGTGTGGATGCCTGCGAAATACGACAAAAGCTGAGGCCAGGGTGGCGTGACCGCAAAAATCGATTTCTGTTAATGGAGAAAACCAGCGGATTTGGTATTCGCTGTCGCTACGCCTACGCAAAAATGCGGTTTCCGAGAGATTGTTTTGCGCGGCAATGGACTGCATCAAGGGCTCGCTGAGCCACTCTTTAGTGATGATCACCGCTGCGGAGTTGCCGCCAAACTGGGTGTCGGTGAAGGCGTTGATGATGTCGATTTCGAGCTGCATATACGATTCCTTGTCTGTGCATCTACTCTTTTTTCTGCCTTGCGCTTTCCTGATTTGTATCAGTCGAGTGGCCACTGTTCCAGCATACAGTGCATGTCGAGCGGTGGATAACAAGAGTTTTTCATCGCGAGTCGTAAATGGTTTGGGGTGGTTTAGGGAGTTTGGGATGCTACACACAGATGTCGCGATTGTGGGGGCAGGCCCCGCCGGTATGGCACTGGCGCTTATGCTGGCTGCTCGGGATTGCAGAGTCACCTTGTTGGAGCGTCAGGGTGAAGAAATATTGGCGAGTCCTGCGAACGATGGACGGGAAATTGCGCTCACTCACAAATCCGTAAGGTTGCTGCAGTCCTTGGGAGTCTGGCAGCGGCTCAAGTCCAGCGAGCAGGGCCCGCTGGACTCTGCGCAGGTGGTGGATGGCAACTCTCCCACTTATCTGGATTTCGACACGCGTGGGCGTGGGCCGCTAGGATTTATTGCGCCCAATTATGCAATCCGGCGGGCTCTCTATGACGCGGTACGTGAGGACAGCAATATTCAGCTGCAGACGAATAGTGCGGTTGTTGGCACGCGCTGCGAGGCAGCGCGGCGACTGGTGCAGCTGGATAGTGGGCAGGATATTGCCGCAGCCCTGTTGGTGGCGGCAGACAGCCGCTTTTCAGAGGTGCGCCGCATGGCGGGGATCGGTGCGGATATGCGTGATTTCGGTAGGGTTGCGATACTGGGGGCGGTGCGTACAGAGCGGGAGCACGGTGGCATAGCCCGCGAGTGCTTCCGCTACGGTTCCACTCTGGCTCTGCTGCCTATGTCCGATGCTTATACCTGCTCGGCGGTGGTCACAGTATCCGCAAGTTGCGCCGAGGAAATTATGGCCTATGGCGATGAAGCATTTGCAGCGCACGTGCAGAGGGAGAGTGCTGGGGTGCTGGGGGCTGTAGAGGCGCTCGGCCGGCGACATAGCTATCCGCTGGTGGCCGTCTATGCCCATCGATTTTACGCGGAACGCTTTGCCCTGGTGGGGGATGCGGCTGTGGGGATGCATCCAGTCACGGCTCACGGGTTTAACCTGGGGTTGGCCGGAGCGAAAAGTCTGACCAATCAGCTACACAATGTAACGCGCCTATATCAGTCGGTAGCGCTCTCCCGCGTTCTGTCTCGCTATCAGGTTCAGCATCGCCTGGAGTCGCATCCAATATATACGGGCACCAATCGGCTGGTGGACCTCTTTACCGATGATCGTCTGCCGGCGAAATTGCTGCGCAAGGCTGTATTGCGTATCAGTGAGCATTTCCCGCCGGTGCGGCGAGCCATAGTGCACCAGCTTACCCGTCACTGACCGAAGGCCTATGCGAGTGAATTGTTAGCGAGAAAGGGATGGGATGTGAGGTTGATTTCCGGCTAAGAGGGTAGCCTATTCCTAAGTGGTTTAATTTCGGATCTTGCGGTGGAAGCACTTTGAGAGGCGCTTGCTTACCGGAAGTGCCACCGTGTTGACTGTTATCGAAGTTGATACTGAGGGTCACTTGGTTGAAATGAATGTATTTGCAGGTGGTCGTGAAGAGAACTTTTTTGGGCTAGTTACAAAAGCGGTATATTCATTGCTGATAAGCCGATAAAGGGACCAATACAGGGCTGCTAGGCTTTGGAGGTGTGGCATAGAAGTGTGCTAGAAAATAATGTTAGTGGTAATTACTTCTACAGAGTTGACCCAGCAGAATATTCACGACAGATGTTGCCACTTCCCCATTTTTGTCTGGGTTTGCTGGTTCTGAAGTGAGCTACGTTCCTGCAGGCGTCTAGTTAAGAGGGGGGGGCATGAATTTTGCTGAAGCTAATAAACAACTGGTTCGCGAAGCATTCCGCCCATGGGAGGCGGGCGACAGTGGCCCCCTTTTTGAACTGATTGCCGAGGATGTGTTGTGGACAGTGATAGGCTCTACGCCCGCTTCGGGAGTTTTTCACTCGAAGCGGGCTTTAATAGATAATGCTTTCGCTCCGCTATTAGATAGCCTGGAGGATGGCCTCAAGACAACCTTTGTTGACCTTGCAGCAGAGGGAGAGAAGGTGTTTTTGCGCTTTGAAAGCACCGGCCATGCATTAAATGGCGTGGAATACAAGCAGGCTTACTGCTGGGCTATGGTGATGCGCGATGCGAAAATCGTAGAGATCACCGCGTATTTGGATACTGACTTATTGGCGCGTGTGTTTGCCTAACTGCCGCTCTCTGATTTGGAGGCGGAATAACTACACCGGAGATTGCGGGTAAGCAGGAGTAGTGCTCAACGCTCATCTCTCACTTGTTCCCAAAGTCCCAGCAGGCCTTCTTATCATGTCCTTTGGATTGCCTGCCAAATGCCGTGAATTGCCTTGTAGGTGATTTTACGTGGTGGGTCTAAGTGACTTTCAGGGTTCGTAAGCCCCGGAGCATAAAAGTATCTTCGGGGAGTCAACGGGCCAGAAAAAGGTAGGGGGTTTTACACGAAAGGCGAAAACAAATGCCAATTGTGGCTTGACTCATCGGGATGCTAACCATAGAATGCGCAGCCTCTTGAGTGGTTGGGCTGGTCCCGCCGCAGGGAAACAAAGATCAACCAGGCTTTGTTTCTTGGAGTTGTTGCGGGGTGGAGCAGCCTGGTAGCTCGTCGGGCTCATAACCCGAAGGTCGTAGGTTCAAATCCTGCCCCCGCTACCAATTTTGCTTTTCAGCAAAAACTTTGATGTGCATTTGTTGTTGCGGGGTGGAGCAGCCTGGTAGCTCGTCGGGCTCATAACCCGAAGGTCGTAGGTTCAAATCCTGCCCCCGCTACCAATTTTGCTTTTGGCAAAAACTTTGATGCGCATGTGTTGTTGCGGGGTGGAGCAGCCTGGTAGCTCGTCGGGCTCATAACCCGAAGGTCGTAGGTTCAAATCCTGCCCCCGCTACCAAAATTCAGGTGCCAGTGGCGCTTAGGTCGATGCCCGATGATTTGGGCTCCCTTTTCTTCTCTGGCCGGCATTGCCGAGTGAAAGTCTCAGATTGTTATCTGCTTTCGCTACCAAATTGCATTCATGCATACTGGCTGCATGGATGTGCGGTCAAAGCCCCGTCAGGGGCTTTTTCGTATCTGCAAAAAAAGTTGCAGATATTTTTCGAAGTGGGCCGCAGGCCCATTTTTTGTATGTGGTGACGTAAATGGCGAGCAAACGCGAATTGCTGGAAGAACTTCTGGCGCCGGTGGTGGCATCGCTGGGGTGTGAGCTGTGGGGGATCGATTATCAGACCCACGGCCGCAACGCGCTGCTGCGCATCTATATCGATTCTGAAAATGGCATAGGCGTGGAGGACTGCGAGAAAGTCAGCCGCCAAGCGAGTGCCGTACTGGATGTGGAAGACCCCATTAGCGGTAGATATACCCTGGAGGTCTCCTCCCCAGGTCTCGATCGCCCCCTGTATAAGCTGGAACAATACGAGCGTTTTGTCGGCGCCCAGATAGAGGTACGCCTGCGTATGCCGCTCGACGGCCAGCGCAAATGGCGCGGCCTGCTGGCCGGCGTGGAAGGGGATGAGGTCGTTCTGCGCGTGGATGGCGAAAATGAATACCTGCTGCCGATCGACAGCATCGAGAAAGCAAATATTATTCCCCAATTTACCAAGTAACCTGTAGGCGCCTGAATTCAGGCGATTTTGAGGCACAGTTGCATGAACAAAGAAATCTTGCTGGTAGCCGAGGCGGTATCCAACGAGAAGGGCGTTGACCAGGAGATTATTTTCCAGGCCATCGAAGCGGCATTGGCAACGGCCACGAAGAAACGCTACGACGAAGATTCAACCATTGAGGTTATCATCGATCGCCGCAGTGGCGACTACGAGACTTTCCGCAGCTGGGAAGTGGTGGATGATGATACCCTGGCGGAGCTGGGCACTCAGTTCACCCTGGAAGAAGCCCACGAGAAAGACACCGAGCTGAAAGCCGGTGATATCTACCGCGAACAGGTGGAGAATGTAGAATTCGGCCGTATCGCCGCGCAGACCGCTAAACAGGTGATCGTGCAAAAAGTGCGTGAAGCCGAGCGTGCCAAGGTTGTAGACGAATACCGCGACCGCGTTGGCGAGATGGTGAGCGGCACGGTTAAGAAGGTTACCCGCGACTTTATCGCCGTGGATCTGGGCAACAATGCCGAAGCGCGCCTGCCTCGCGACCAACTGGTTGGCCGGGAGATTTTCCGTCTCGGTGACCGCGTCCGTGCCATCCTGCTGGAAATTCAACCGGAAGCCCGCGGCCCTCAGTTGATGTTGAGCCGCTCCTGTCCGGAAATGATTATCGAGCTGTTCCGCATCGAAGTGCCGGAAATCTCCGAGCAGGTTATTGAAATCAAGGGCGCTGCCCGAGATCCTGGCCTGCGTGCCAAGATCGCCGTAAACACCAACGACGGCCGTATCGATCCGGTCGGAGCTTGTGTGGGCATGCGCGGTGCGCGTGTGCAGGCTGTGTCTAATGAGCTGTCCGGCGAGCGTGTGGATATCGTACTGTGGGACGAGAACCCGGCCCAGTTCGTGATCAATGCCATGGCGCCGGCGGAAATCGAATCCATCGTTGTGGATGAAGACGCCGGCTCAATGGACGTGGCGGTAGCTGAGGAGAACCTCGCTATGGCTATTGGCCGCAGTGGCCAGAATGTTCGTCTCGCGTCAGAGCTGACTCAGTGGCAGATTAATGTCATGAGTTCCGACGAGTGGCAGAATAAACAGGAAGCTGAGTCCAGTTCCATCATGCAGGTGTTTATCGATCGCCTGGATATCGACGAGGATGTGGCCAGCATACTGGTGGACGAGGGCTTTACCTCCCTGGAGGAAGTGGCTTACGTACCCATCGAAGAAATGCTCGCAATCGAGGGTTTCGACGAGGATATCGCTGAAGAGCTGCGTGCCCGTGCCAAGGACTCCCTGCTCACCCAGGCCCTGGCCTCTGAAGAGAAGCTGGATGCCTCCGAGCCCCAGGAAGACCTGCTGAATATGGATGGTATGGAGCGCCATCTGGCCTTCCAGCTGGCCAGTCGCGGTATTGCGACTATGGAAGACCTGGCGGAACAGGCGGTGGATGACTTGCTCGATATCGAGGGTCTCGATCAGGAACGTGCCGCAGCGCTGATTATGAAGGCGCGTGAGCCTTGGTTTGCCGATGATAGCGGCGAACAGGCTTAAACACACAGCAACAAGTATTACGTATAAGTAACCCCCTCCGACCAAGTGACTTTTAGGAGAGAGAATGGCCGAAGTAACAGTTAGCGAACTCGCCAAATCGGTTGGTGCCACCGAAGACCGTCTGCTCAAGCAGATGAAAGAAGCGGGTTTGCCTCACACCTCTGCGAATGCAGTGGTGTCAGATGAAGAAAAGCAGGTCCTGCTCAGTTTCCTGAAAAGCAGTCACGGGGAGCAGGGCGCGAGCCCGCGCAAGATCACCTTGAAACGCAAGACCACAACCACGCTGAAAACCGGCTCTGGCACCGGCCGCAAAACTGTAAACGTGGAAGTACGCAAGAAGCGCACTTATGTGAAGCGTCCACAGGCTGAGCTTGAAGCGGAAGCAGGTAACGAAAGCGCTACCGAAGCGGAAGAAGTGCGCACGGGTGTGGACGCGGCTGCAATAGCAGAAGCTGATGCCAAAGCGGCAGCTGAGGCCCAGGCCGCAGCTGAAGCTGAGGCCGCCCGTCGTGCCGCTGAAGAAGAGGAAGCGCGTTTAAAGGCTGAAGCAGAGGCTAAAGCCGCTGCCGAAGCGGAAGAGAAGGCTCGTGCGGAAGCTGCCGCAGCAGAAGCCGCCAAAGAAGCAGAGAAAGCCGATAAAAAGGCAGAGGGTAAACCCGTAGAAAATGTAGCGAAAAAGGCGCAACCCGCCGCACCCATCCGCTCAACGTATGTAGATGATATTGAGGCGATGCGTATCGCCGCGATGGAACGTCGCAAGCAGCAGGCAGAGCAAGAAGAGCGTGAGCTAGAAGAGAAGAAGGCCAAACTGGAAGCCGACCGACGCGCCGCTCAAGAGAAGAAAGAGAAAGCTGCCCAGGCAGCCAAGGCCAAGCCAGCCAAGCCCGCGAAGCCCGCAGAGAAAACCGAAGAGGTTAAACCTTCTCTGCGTCGCAAGCTGGAAACGACCTCGAGTGAAGATCGCAACAGCGATGATGAGCCGCGCAAACGCCGCGGTCGCCGCTCCAAATCCGGCCCGAAGAAATCCAGCAAAACCGCCCTATATGAGCAGGCGCTGGAAGTATTTGAGGAAGATGAAGCCAGCAAGCGCAGCACGCGCTCCCTGTCTCGTCCGAATGTGAAGGTGAAGCCGACACACGTCTTTAAACGGCCTACGGAGAAGCAGGTGTACGAAGTACAGTTGGGTGAAACCATCACCGTTGCAGAACTGGCCAAGCAGATGAATGTGAAGGCTGGTGAGCTGATCAAGCGCCTAATGAAAATGGGTGAGATGGCCACCATCAACCAGCCCCTGGATCGTGAAACTGCCCAGTTGATCGTTGAAGAAATGGGTCACAAGGTGGTATTGCGCTCTGAGACCGAGCTTGAAGACAGCCTGGTAGCGCAATCCAAGGCTCAAGAGGGCACCGAGGTTTCCCGCGCGCCGGTAGTAACCGTGATGGGTCACGTTGACCACGGTAAAACCTCTCTGCTCGACTATATCCGCAAGACCAAAGTCGCCTCTGGCGAGGCTGGTGGTATTACCCAGCACATCGGTGCCTACCGGGTGAAAACCAGCCAGGGCGAGATCGCTTTCCTGGATACCCCGGGACACGCCGCCTTTACCGCCATGCGTGCCCGCGGTGCCCAAGCTACCGACGTCGTTATTCTGGTAGTGGCTGCCGATGACGGTGTGATGCCGCAGACTGAAGAAGCTGTGAATCACGCTCGCGCCGCCGGTGTGCCGCTGGTTGTCGCCGTGAACAAGTGCGACAAAGAAGCCGCTGATCCCGATCGCGTGAAAAATGAGCTGGCCGCAAAAGATGTGATCCCGGAAGACTGGGGTGGTGATACTCAGTTCATCAACGTATCTGCGCACACTGGCCAGGGTATCGATGAGCTGCTGGAAGCAGTTTCCCTGCAGGCGGAAATGCTTGAACTGAAGGCTAAAGTGAATGTGCCGGCCACCGGTGTGGTGATTGAGTCCCGCCTGGAAAAAGGTCGCGGCGTAGTTGCCACCCTGCTGGTACAGAATGGCGAACTGAAGCGCGGCGATATTATCCTGGCTGGCCAGAGCTATGGCCGCGTGCGCGCCATGACCAACGAGCACGGTAAGCAAGTTAAAGAAGCCGGCCCGTCTACTCCGGTAGAGTTGCTGGGTCTGGACTCCACGCCAAACGCCGGTGATGAGTTCATGGTGGTTGCCGATGAGCGCAAGGCCCGTGAAGTTGCCGAGCAGCGCGCTGATAGTGAGCGCCGCGAGCGTATGCAGCGCCAGCAGGCCGCCAAGCTGGAAAACATGTTTGCGGATATGGAAGCTGGCGAGCGCAAGGTGCTGCCGGTTGTCATCAAAGCCGACGTGCGCGGTTCTCTGGAAGCTATCCTGGGTGCGCTGGCGGATATCGGTAACGAAGAAGTTTCCGTCAACGTGGTATCCAGTGGTGTGGGCGGTATCGCCGAAAACGATATCAACCTGGCTCTGACTTCCGGCGCTATCGTACTGGGCTTCAATACCCGTGCCGATACTGCAGCCCGTAAAACAGCTGAGACCGAAGGGGTTGAGGTTCGCTACTACAGCGTGATCTACAACCTGCTCGACGAAGTGAAGAAGGCCCTGTCCGGCATGCTGGACCCGGAAGTGCGCGAAGAGATTGTGGGTATCGCCCAGGTGCGCGATGTTTTCCGCTCGCCGAAGTTTGGCGCTATTGCCGGCTGTATGGTTACCGAGGGTACCGTCTACCGCAACAAGCCGATCCGCGTACTACGCGACAACGTTGTAATCTATCAGGGTGAACTGGAATCCCTGCGTCGCTTCAAAGACGATGTGCAGGACGTGCGCAACGGCATGGAGTGTGGTATCGGGGTGAAGGACTACAACGATGTGAAGCCCGGTGACCAGATTGAAGTTTACGATATCGTCAAAGTTGCCCGCGAACTGTAAAGCGTTCCGGACCGGGTGAAGAAGAAACCCGCGCGGCTTGGCCGTGCGGGTTTTCCTGTCTTTAAACCGCCATTCTCAATAGGTAAACAATGGCAAGAGAATTCCACCGCGCCGACCGTGTCGCCGACGCCATGCGCCGCGAACTGGCCCAGCTGATTCAACAGGAAGTGCGAGACCCGCGCTTGGGCATGGTCAATATCAACGATGTTGAAGTCAGCCGCGATCTGACCACGGCAAAAGTGTTTGTCACCTTTGTGGGTGAAGATGACCGCAACAAGATCAATACCTCGATGGAAGTGCTAAACAAGGCCGCCGGTTTTCTGCGCAGCCAGCTGGCTCGTGCGATTCAAATACGCACCATCCCGCGTCTGTTTTTCCGCTACGACGAGACCTCGGTGCGCGGCCAAGAGCTTTCCGCACTGATCGACAAAGCGGTGCGTGCCGATCGCAAGCATCAAGACGACAGCGACTCTGACGAAGATTGATCTATGGGCCGCAGACCAAAATGGGGCCGGCCGGTTCACGGCGTGCTGTTATTGAACAAGCCCGCCGGCATTACCGCCAACGACGCCCTGCAAAAAGCCAAACGACTCTTTTTTGCCAATCGCGCGGGACACACCGGCGCCCTGGACCCGCTGGCGACCGGTGTTCTGCCGATCTGTTTCGGTGAGGCCACCAAGTTTTCCCAGTACCTGCTCGATGCGGACAAGCGCTATCGCAGTACTTTCGTGTTCGGCATGACTACAGCCAGTGGCGATGCCGATGGCGATGTACTGGAAACTAAAGATGCTTCCGGTTTGACCGAAAAAGCCGTGCTGAAAGCGATGGAAGCCTTCCGTGGCCGCATCAAGCAGGTGCCCTCTATGTACTCCGCTCTCAAGCACAAGGGGCAGCCGCTCTATAAGTTGGCGCGCCAGGGCTTGGAAGTGGAGCGCGAAGCGCGCGAAGTGGAAATTTTTGAATTTGAATTGCTGAGCTTTACACCGGGCCCACAGCCCCGTGCGGAAGTTGAGGTGCACTGCTCCAAGGGCACCTATATTCGCAGTATCGCCGAAGACCTGGGGCAAGCCCTGGGTGTGGGCGCCTATGTGGAAGTATTGCACCGCAGCGCCGCTGGCCCCTTCGATGAAGCGGACTCGGTCACTCTGGATGAGCTCACCGAAGAGCGCGGAGAGGACCAAGCGGAAGTACTGGATCACCACCTGTTGCCGATGGACTCTCCGGCGTCATCTTTGCCCAAACTCGTCCTGCCGGATGACTCTGGTTACTATGTGCGTCAGGGACAGTCGGTAATGGATTTGCAGGTCTATCGTATCGGTGCGGAAGGTGATATGGTGCGCCTCTTCCTGGAAAATGGTGATTTTCTGGGCGTAGGAGAAATTACCGACGAGGGGTGCGTAGCACCACGGCGTTTGGTAAGTGGCACTTGAGTGGAAACCGCAATATTGGTGAAAGCCAATATTAAGGTGAACTTGAAAGTGCCCGCGCGGCACAGCCGCATTCACGATTAGCTGGTCTGTAAATATGCATGGGCCAGCCGAATCTTTTAAAGCATATTACGACGAGGTAATTCGTTATGGCACTGACTGCCGTTGAAAAAGCAGCCATCCTGAAAGAGCACGGCCAAACCGAAGGCGATACCGGTTCTCCGGAAGTCCAGGTAGCCCTGCTGACCGCCAACATCAACAAACTGCAGGGTCACTTCTCTGCGCACAAGCAGGATCACCACTCCCGTCGTGGTCTGATCCGCATGGTAAACCAGCGCCGCAAGCTGCTGGACTACCTCAAGCGCAAGGATCTGAACCGCTACGCACAGCTGATCGCTAAGCTCGGCCTGCGTCGCTAAGACCCTGGAATGCCCGCCTCTGGCGGGCATTCTTTTTTAATGCTTGCTGAAAAGTGGCCTTGCTGTCATTTTTCAGAAGTTGCACTGCACAGGCCAGCGGAAAAGAACCCGACCTGGATGTGCAGTGTTTGCACCGGCCACCCCTGGTCGGTGGCGGCACATCCCCGTGCCGCCCTGGGAGAGGCGTTTGGATTTCTCTCCCGGGCAACCACTGTAGGGGTTACTGGAATGGGCCAGTAACCGTAAGGAAATAGGAAAAAACTAGTGAATCCAGTAAGCAAAACCTTCCAATACGGACAACACCAAGTCACCATCGAAACCGGCCGCATCGCGCGTCAGGCGACGGGCTCCGCTCTGGTTACCATGGGTGAGACTGTTGTTCTGTGTACCGTTGTCGGTGCCAAGGAAGCCAAGCCCGATCAAGGCTTCTTCCCGCTGTCCGTGCACTATCAGGAAAAAGCCTACGCGGCTGGCAAAATTCCCGGTGGCTTCTTCAAGCGTGAAGGCCGCCCGTCTGAAAAAGAAACTCTGACTTCCCGTCTGATCGATCGCCCGATCCGCCCACTGTTCCCCAACGGCTTTATGAACGAAGTACAGGTAATGTGTACTGTACTTTCTGCCGAGAAGGATATGGACCCGGATATCGCTGCCATGATCGGTACCTCCGCAGCGCTGTCTGTCTCCGGCATCCCCTTCGCAGGCCCCATCGGCGCTGCGCGTGTGGGTTACACCCAGCAAGATGGCTATCTGCTGAACCCGGGTTACCAGGCTCTGAAGACCTCCGAACTGGACATGGTGGTAGCCGGCACTAAAGACGCCGTACTGATGGTGGAATCCGAAGCGCAAGAGCTGCCGGAAGACATCATGCTGGGCGCCGTACTATACGCGCACCAGGAAATGCAAGCCATCATCAAGGTGTGTGAAGAGCTGAAAGCCGAAGCTGGCAAGCCCCAGTGGGATTGGCAGGCACCGGCGGAAAACACCGAGCTGAAAACGGCTCTGGAAGGCCAATTCGGCGAGAAAGTTGCCGAAGCCTACCGTATCACCAACAAGCAGGAGCGCAGCACCCGCCTGGCGGAATTGCGCAGCGAAGCGGCCGAAGCACTCTCCACTGAAGAAATTAGCGCCGACCTGGTAAAAAGCTACTTCGGCAAGCTGGAGAAAAAACTGGTGCGCGGCGCTGTAGTGCGTGGCGAGCCCCGTATCGACGGTCGCGACAGCAAAACTGTACGTTCGATCGCTGTGGAAGTTGGCGCTCTGCCCAAGTCCCACGGCTCTGCGCTGTTCACCCGCGGTGAGACCCAGGCCCTGGTAGTGGCTACCCTCGGTTCCACTGGCGATGCACAGATCATCGACGCCCTGGAAGGTGAGCGCAAAGACTACTTTATGCTGCACTACAACTTCCCTCCCTACTCTGTAGGTGAGGCGGGTCGTGTAGGTGCTACCGGTCGCCGCGAAATTGGTCACGGCCGCCTGGCGCGCCGCGGCATCGCTGCAGTGCTGCCGAGCTCGGACAGCTTCCCCTACACCGTGCGTGTGGTTTCCGAGATCACTGAGTCCAACGGTTCCAGCTCCATGGCTTCCGTATGTGGTTCCAGCCTGGCGCTGATGGATGCGGGTGTTCCGCTGAAGGCACCGGTAGCCGGTATCGCTATGGGTCTGGTGAAGGAAGACGAAGGCTATGCGGTTCTGACCGATATCCTCGGTGACGAAGACCACCTCGGCGATATGGACTTTAAAGTAGCCGGTACTGCCTCTGGTGTAACCGCGCTGCAGATGGACATCAAGATCGAGGGTATTACCGAAGAGATCATGGAAACCGCTCTGGAGCAGGCCCTGCACGCGCGTCTGCACATCCTGGCGGAAATGAACAAGGTGATCGATTCCTCGCGCACAACTGTGAACGAGAACGCACCGCGCTACGCGACCCTGAAGATCCATCCGGACAAGATCCGCGACGTGATCGGTAAGGGCGGTGCGACTATTCGCTCCATCACTGAAGAGACCGGCGCCTCCATCGATATCGAAGATGACGGTACTATCAAAGTCTTTGGGGAAGATGGCGAGAGCCTCGAAGCGGCGGTTACCCGTATCGAGGAAATCACCGCAGAAGCCGAGATCGGCGCTATCTACGAGGGCACTGTGGTGCGCATCGTGGACTTCGGTGCATTTGTAAACTTCCTGCCGGGCAAAGATGGTCTGGTGCATATTTCCCAGATTGCGGAAGAGCGCGTAAATGCCGTGACCGATTACCTGAGCGAAGGTGAGAAGGTTAAGGTTAAGGTACTCGACGTTGACCAGCGCGGACGCATCAAGCTGTCCATTAAGGAAGTAAAGGCTGAGCAAGCCGCTTCCGAAGAGGCGAAACAAGGTTCCGAAGAGGCCTAAACCTCTCGAGCTGACCAAGCCTGAAGAAACCCGGCCAAGTGCCGGGTTTTTTTATGGCTGATATTGGCTGTAGCTAAGAGCACAAAGGCATTTTTGCCGGCGTTTTTTCGGTTAGAATTCTGCGAAAAGAGGGAAAATTTTGCACAATTACTGGCTTCTCGATACGCTCCTCGGGCTAACCTGTCTGCTAGTCGCCAACCAGTACTGGTATCTCACCCGCGCGCGCTTTCAATCGGCAGCTCTAATCATCGTGGCCGCTCTTATTAGCATGGCCCTGGCCGCCCTGGTGGGAGCCTATCGCTATGGGATCGATCCCGGAGTAACTGATCTGCACCGGGCACTTACGCAGATTTCCGGTTTTGTCTCTTTCCTGTTGATCGGTATCGCCCTTATATGGGCGCGGCTGGAGCTACCTTGGGGGCAGGATAATCGTACACCGGCGTACCTGGTCCTTGTATTGTTATTGGCAGGAGCGATTGGACTCGCGCAGAGTAGCTGGATGTCCACCCAGACGGTAGTTGACCTCTTTTCTACTGTGGGGATTTTATTGTGGCTGTCGGTGGCATTACTGGAGTTGATAGCACCGAGACGCCTCAAGCGAGACCAGGCCCTGATAATTGGTGCGGGTGCGCTGTTAGTGTTGATCAACGGGCTATTTATTGGCACCGGTGCCTCACGGCTACTGGGCCTGGCCCGCACAAATTGGTTCCACCTGCTTCTCGCGCTCTCTGTTTTTTTCCTATTGTGGGCTCGCCCACTATTCAATCTGGATCGAACCGTTAATGAATAAAATAACCACCAGACTGCAGGGCGGCTGCCACTGCGGTGCCGTGCGCTTTAGCGCAGTGCATCAACGTCACAATGATGAGCCATTGGTGGCACACGCCTGTAATTGCTCTATGTGCGAGAAGGTTGGCTACCTGCACCTGATTATACCGGCGGCAAACTTTCAGCTGGAGCAGGGTGAGGGGGATCTCAGCTGTTACACCTTTAACAGTGGAGTGGCGAAACACTATTTTTGTCGCCATTGTGGCGTTAAGCCTTTCTACATACCCCGCTCAAACCCCGATGGTTACAGCCTCAATGTACGTTGCCTTGATAGCGTTCCACCGGAGTTGGAGGTTGAGCCATTCGACGGGCAAAACTGGGAACAGAATGCTGCGGGCTTGGCACACCTGAGCGTCGCAAAGTAATAATCCTTACCGAATAGGCCTGTGAATGGTTGATAAGACTCCAAAGAGGCGGTAGGTGGGATATCTATAGACTCGCGTATCTGCGCCAGTCTTTTTTCTTTCAGTTTTTTGAATGCCGGATTATTGGTGCTTTATCCGCAGCCGGCGAGGGAGTGGGAAAATGCAATCTGGGCTGATTCACGCCTATCTTCTCGATCACCGTGGTGGCGGCAGGGAGCTGAGCTGGGTTGAGGTAGGTGGCTGGCAACCCGGGCAGGGCGTGTTGTGGTTACACATGGATTATACCGATGAGACCGCGGCCCAATGGTTGCGTACAGAGAGCGGTTTGGATCGCTTGGTGGTAGAGGCTCTTCTGTCAGAGGAGTCTCGTCCCCGCACCACGCCGATAGGCGATAACTTGTTGATAGCCCTGCGTGGTGTGAATCTAAACCCGGCCTCGCAACCTGAAGATATGGTTTCGATCCGCCTGTGGATAGAGGCAGACCGTATTATCAGCACCCGTAAGCGCCGCTTGTTGTCGGTAGAGGATCTACTCGGACGTCTGCGCGCTGGTCGTGGCCCCAGTGGCCCTTCAAACTTTATCGTCTCCCTGGCGGATTTACTGGTGCGCCGTATGAGCGATACTGTGGATCAGCTCGAAGAGAAAATTGATGAGCTGGAGAGCCTGGCTCTGGATTCCGCCGGTGGTGAGTTGCGTTCGGAACTTGCGCATTTACGTAAGCAGGCTATTACTTTGCGCCGCTATTTATCTCCACAACGGGAAGCTCTATCTGGCATTATGGCTGCAGAAATGCCCTGGTTTCACGAAACCAATATATTGCATTTGCGCGAAGTCAGCGATCGCCTGCAACGGCATATTGAAGATATTGATGTGGTGCGCGAGCGTGCTTCAGTCACCCAGGAGGAGTTATTGAGTTATAACTCCGAGCAGCTGAATAGCCGTATGTATATGTTGTCGGTGGTGGCCGCAGTATTTTTGCCACTCAGTTTTTTGACTGGCTTATTTGGTATCAATGTCGGTGGTATGCCCTGGGCCCAATCTCAAGAGGGTTTTCTAACATTTTGCGTGCTGCTAATTATTGCGCTTGGCGGGCAGATTGCATTTTTCTTTTGGAAAAAGTGGTTATAGGGCTCCTTCCATATCCCACCATATGCCCTGGAAGGAGCCCTTGAGTGGATTTAGTTTTTAGTCCAGGAGAAATCCACAAAAACTGGATCGTGGTCGCTTAACCCAGAATAGCTTGGAGAGCCGATAAAATAATTGGTGACCTCCAGTGTGTAGTTGGGGTTGTTGTTAATCACCACTACATGGTCTGTGTCATTCTGTAGCTCATCGGCACAGGCTTCCAGGCTGGTGTCGTTGCCAGAGAGCATATATTGGCAGGCATGTTTGCCACCTGTTTTCTCGAAGAAGGCTTTCCAGGTTTGGTAATTAACGCCGCGCCAGTCGTCATCATTTTCATCAAATGCCATATTGAAGTCGCCCGCCAAAATAACGGTGGCATTGTTTGAGTGGGAGACAATCATATCGGCGATTTGATCTAGTTGCTTTGCTTTGGCAGTCAGGTCCGCGTCCTTGTGGCCCGCATCCATATGGGTGTTATAGATATGCACATGATAATTTTCAGTCACTTCAACTTTGGCTACGGTAAAACCCTTCTCGGTATCACAATCATTACCTGAGCATTTATTAAAGGTTTCCTCTTCATAAGTGGCAAAGGAATAGTCGTTATCATTGCGATTGTCCCGGTCAAAAGGAAATTTGGAAAAAGTGAGTAGACCATTACCAAAAGAGGTACCACCTCCCTTCCAGTGTTTTGAGCGATAGGGGACAGTATCGTTACTGAGTTTGTCATCATCATCCAGATAATTGGCCTTGGTTTTATTCCAAACCTCCTGCATCAGCCAGAGATCCTTGGGATCTTCATTGAAAGTGCGAATAATCTGTTTGAAGTCTGACTTACTGTTGCCGCCGATACATTGTAAAAAACCATCCATGTTGTAGACCATCATGTCAAAGCTGCCTGAGTTGGCATCTTCAAAGCTAGTGTCACCATATTCGTAACCATCCAGATCTTTTGATCCGCTCTCATCCACATCATCGATAAATTTGAACCAGTTGCATGAGGTAATAGCGTCCCAGACATCTTCGAAGTCTGCAGCACTGGCGGGATAGCTGATCAATAGGGCAAGGGAAATACAGATTCTTTTTATCATTTTTTATTCTCCATAGTTTTATCGCTGATGGGTGCAGGGGGCAGAAATAGCAAGCCTCTTATGTTTGGACTTTTTATTTTTGAGGGTGGGATGATGGATAGCGTAGATTACAAATTGGAGTAAGAAAGATTTTTTTTATTTTATTTTTATAGTAAATGGTGTGAGCTTGTGTGTTTGACTGGGGATATCAGCCTTTGATGATAGGAAAATTATTTAGCTGTCAGTCAGTTGAGATTATCCTGACTTTTAGCGGGCAAAAGCCGCCGAATTAAGCCCAGGTTATTTTCACGTTTCTATTTTATCACTTGGTGACTTGGTGGGGTGAGCCGAATGGTAGAGCCATATCCACTGTATTACTTGGGTATGGCTCTGCGGGTGGATGGGCTAAGGGGTAAAAGATGAGAGCTGTGAATATATTTCGAGTGCTTTGAAAAAAGGGTTGCAGTTATTCTGCTCAACCAAAAATAGTTACCATCTGCCGGGATAAAGCGACGAGTCTGCCCCCGCTGTCCCAAAGGCGCGCCTGAATCACGGCATAGCCATCTTCCGCTTGCTCCACTTCAGCTAGGTATTGCCACCAATCCGACGCGCTGCGCTCGGGTAGGGGCTCCATGAACTCCACCGTCCAGGTGAGAGAGCTGGCCGGTGCAGGTGCTTTTAGCATCGGTAAAGTGGCTGGAGGCCAGGCGTCGATCAGTGCGAGCAGATGGCTGATACCTACGGTATTTTCACTGCCATCTTTAAAGCGTACCCAACCGCCCAGTTGCCGCTCCGAGGTGCCACTGAAAGGCATTTGGCCACGGGCAATGCGGTAGTCATATTTTTGTGTGAACTCCGGTACCACACCCTCAATATACGGCAGGGCGATGCATTTCTCCGGTTCGGCAAATTCAGGGGCGGCAGGGGGGGCAGCTTTTACGGAGGAGTCTCTGCCGTTGCCAAAACTGCCGAGCGCCGCGAGCATGACTGATTCGCTCTGCAGCAGCTGGCCTTGTGCTTGTGTTACTGAGCGGCCAGCGCGCAATACTTGCGTATTAACGTCTAAGGCATCGGCGCTAACCGGGCCGACAAAGGAGAGGGTTAGAGAGCGCAGGCTGCTTTCCCTTGCTACCTCAGCAACCTCCGTCGCCATTTTTTCGTAGAGCATGGCCGCAACCAAGCCGCCAAAAGTGGCTCGACCCTGGCTCCAGCCTGTGGGGACTGTATTTGCGCCCTGGTTATTGCGCCACTCAAGGAGAAGTTCATCAAAGGTCATAGTGTTACCGCTGGACAGGCGGACTTTGTGCAGTCCGCCGAGGAGATATCGGGGCCATTTAAGCTGGTGTTAACTGGCCCCAAATAGAAGACTAATTGAAAGTGTGGCTGTCTTCGGGGAATACGCCGAGTTTGACGTCCGCTGCGTACTTGCGCAGGGCGCCGGGGATATCGCCGGCTTCCACCAGGAAGTTCTTGGAAAACTTCGGTGGTTGTTCGGTAAGGCCGAGGATATCGTTGATGACTAGAACCTGGGCATCGGTATCGCGCCCCGCGCCGATGCCGATAGTCGGCATAGATACGGACTCGGTAATGCGCTTGGCCAGAGCGCTGGGTACACATTCCAGCACCAAAAGGTCGGCACCGGCCTGATCCAGCAGGATCGCATCTTCCAGCATTTGCTCGGCGTGTTTTTCGTCGCGCCCCTGAACCCGGTAGCCGCCGAGCTTATGAACGGACTGGGGGGTGAGCCCCAGGTGGGCACAGACGGGGATACCGCGGTCGGTGAGCATTTTGACTGTGTCGGCAAGCCAGGCACCACCCTCGATCTTCACCATATGGGCACCGGCCTGCATGATGCGGGTGGCGTTTGTGAGTGCTTGCTCCGGTGTGGCGTATGTCATGAATGGCATATCACCCATGATTAGGGATTTTTTATTGCCCCGCGCTACCGCTTCCACGTGGTAGATCATCTGCTCCATAGTGACCGGCACTGTGCTGTCGTAACCCAGCACGGTCATGCCGAGAGAGTCACCCACCAATACGGTTTCTACCCCGGTTTTCTGCGCCATAGCTGCCATGGGCGCATCGTAGAGAGCGACGGTAATAAATTTCTCACCGTTCGCTTTCATCTTGCGCAGGGTTTGCACGGTAACGAGCTTTTCTAATTCTGAGGGTGCATACATAGCGGTTAACTTCCCGGGTTGTAGTAATGACGGCCCTTGGTCACTGTGAGCATGTACTCCACCAGTTGCTGGTAATCCTCGGGGCTATCGACAATATCGATATCCTCACTGTTGACAATCAGCAGCGGTGAGCTGTCGTAGAAATGGAAAAATTGGGTGTAGGCATCGTTGAGTGTGGCCAGGTATTCATTGCTGATTGCGCACTCTGCGGGGATGCCTCGATTGCGGATGCGGGTCTGCAGGACTTCCAGCGGCGCCTGCAGATAAATTACCAAGTCGGGTTTAGGCGCCTCTAAGGTAAGGTGCTGGAACACCTGTTGATAGAGTGCGAGTTCATCCGCGTCCAGGGTGACCTGGGCAAACAGTTGATCCTTCTCGATAAGAAAGTCGGCCACTCGCACAGGTTCAAACAGATCATCCTGGCGTAGGGCCTGGATCTGTTGGGAGCGCTGCAACAAAAAATGTAACTGGGTTGGGAGTGCGGCGTTCTTGGGATCGCGGTAGAAGCGCTCGAGAAAGGGGTTTTCCTCGGGCAGCTCCAAGAGGGTGTCGTAATTGAAAGTGGTGGCCAGTTTCTTGGCCAGCGTGGTTTTTCCCACACCGATATTGCCTTCAACAGCAATGAATTTCGGTGGGGTTCTTTCCGGTTGGTCAAATTCACACAGATTGGTTTCGCTGTTGTCGATAACCACGTGTTTGACTCCTTTGGTTGGGGCGTCTTCCCTGATGGGCTGCAGGCGCAAAAATACTATTAAGCGGGGCGGCCAGTCGAGCACTTTTGGCGCTGCATTAAGGGCTGGTTAGATTTTCTCCAGGCGGTTTTGGGGGCAATTCTGCAGCAGCTGTTGCAGTGATTCCCCAGTTGGCAATTGCAGGTTGGGGGCTAGCTCGGCCAGTGGCAGCAGCACAAAGTTGCGCTCTGCCATGCGCGGGTGCGGCACCTGCAGGCGTGCTTCGTCTAACTGGAACTCGTCGAACAGCAGAATATCCAGGTCGAGGGTTCGTGCTCCCCAGCGCACCGAGCGCTCGCGCCCGTGGGCTAGCTCAATCGACTGCAGCTGGTTAAGTAGCTCGATGGGTTGCAGCGCGCTTTCCAGTTCCGCCACAGCGTTGACATAATCCGGTTGCTCCCCTGGGCCTATAGGGGCACTGTGATAAAAGCTGGAGCAGCGCAGCAGGCGACTGTGGGGAATTTCTTCGATGGCTTTCAGGGCACCGCGCAGCTGTTTCTGGGGCTCAGCCAGGTTACTGCCGAGCCCGATAAAAACTCTTTCCATTATTCGGCAGCCTTTGGCCTGCGCCGGCGCCCGCCGCGGGAGTTGCGGCCACGGCGGTTGCCGCCACCGCTGCGCTGGAGCTTGCGCACCATTTGTTGACGCTGTTCTTCGTCTGCCTGCTGGAATTCGGTCCACCAGTTGCCCAAGCCGGGTTCAAGCTCACCACAATCTTCGCGCAATAGCAGGAAGTCGTAAGCGGCGCGGAAGCGGGGGTGCTCCATTTGACGCTGTGCGCGACTGCCGCCGCGCTGTGGCAGGCGGTGCTGCAGGTCCCAGATTTCGCGCATGGGGATAGAGAAACGCTTGGGAATCGCGGTGTGGGCCAGCTGGTTGCTTGTGATTTTTTGTGCCGCCTGGGCCAATGCCGGTGCCGGCGGCACCCCTTTCTCTATGAGTTTTTTCTGTTCTTCATTCACAGCCGGCCACAACAGGGCCGCGTACAAAAAGGCGGGGGTGACACGCATATCGGCCTGGATACGCTGATCGGTATTGCGCAGTGCGCGTCGGGTCAGCTCCAGTGCCGCAGGGTTCTTTTCAATCTGGGCGGCATTATCGGGGAACAGGTGTTGCCACAGATGGTAGCGGCGCAGCAACTCGAAAGTGCGCTCGCCCTGGCCGCTCATCAACAGCTTGAGAATCTCGTCAAACAGGCGCGCGGGGGCGATATTGCGCAGTAGAGGGGCCAGTTCCTGCAACGGGGCTTCGGTACCGGCTTCAATGGCAAAATCCAGTTTGGCGGCGAAGCGCACCGCGCGTAGCATACGCACTGGGTCTTCTTTATAGCGTGTGGCCGGTGCGCCAATCATGCGGATAAGACGCTTTTCTATATCCTCCACACCGCCGGTGTAATCGTGGATGGCGAAGCCATCGGTGGTGTAGTAGAGCGCATTAACCGTGAAGTCCCGGCGCACGGCGTCACTTTCCAGATCGCCATAGACATTGTCGCGCAGCAGCATTCCGTGTTCGGACTGCTTGGCTTCGTGCTCTTCGCCATCGTTGTGGTGACCGCGGAAAGTGGTGACCTCAATGACCTCACGGCCGATGCGCGCGTGCAGGATTCGAAAACGCCGCCCGACGATGCGTGCGCCGCGAAACAGTGTCTTGGCCTGTTCTGGGGTAGCGTCAGTGGCGACATCGAAGTCTTTGGGGTGGCCGCCGAGCATTAGGTCCCGCACACCGCCACCGACAATGTACGCCTGGTAACCCGCCTCCTGTAGGCGCTTCATGACCGTTAGGGCCGCGCGGCTGATGTCCCGGCGGGAGATATTGTGATCGCTGCGAGCGATAATCCTGGGGCCTTTCTTGGCCGGCTTGCGCCAGCGTTTGATACTACTAATCAAATTATTGAGCATACGGCTGTCTGTCTTGACTGCTGCCATCTGTTGGTGACCGAAAATGCCCTGTTGGTGCTGAGGCCACATCTTCGGTGGCGGCAGGCTTTAACCCGCACTTTCCTTGCCCCATATGAGATAGGGTAGGTTGTTGCACTACTGGGGCCTCTGAACCTGGGCTGGCCCAGGGGCGAAGTCCAAAACAGGGGGCGGCAATGGCATCTGCTGTCAGTGTGGAGGACTCGCTGGCGCGATTCTAACACACGCAAAGCAATGCGCCCGCAATCTGCGGGTGCTGGAAAGTTGGGGAAAAGTTTGGGAATTATTATTACAGGTATGAAGGCAGCGGCTTCCTTGCGCTCTTAATTTGCTATCAAGCAAACACCCTCTCCCAGGTATAAATCAGTCAGTTTGCAACGCGCTTGTTGTTATTTTTATTCTTCTTTCGAATTTATTGTTATTGTTTATTGTTGTTCTTGCGGTTTTGGCCACTCATTGCTTTTGTTATCGGCCGCCCCATTATTTTTATTGTGTTTCGCCCACTTATTTTGAGTAGTTATAGGGCTTTTAACGGTCATTTATTTTTATTGTTGGCCGTTTTTAATTTTTGTACTAAGAGTAAAGCACTTAGTGTGCCAACTTTTGAAACTCTTTATAAATCAATAAGTTACAATCTTTACGAAAATTGATGGAACTTTTCTAAGCGCCATTGCGTTACGTAAGGTGCGGCAACTGTTACTTGAGGTAGGTGTTGGGTAACACTTCCCCTTGTTACCGGATGTGTAGCAAGGCGGGGCGGGGCGCCGGCATGCGGGGCATACCGTTGGGTGGCATTTTTTTGTGATTCAAGTGCCGCCGCGGGCTAGTGCGGCCGGTGGCAGGTGCTCAGTGATAGGGCATAGGGGGCTTTGCCCCCCAGAACAAGGTGATCAGGCTTCGGCAACGGCGCTGCGGCGGGTCTTCTTACGGGGAATGCCCAGTTTTTGACGCCTTTCCCACAGGCATTTGCGGCTAACTCCCAGCTTTTTCGCCAGTTCTGTCTCGCTCATGGTGTCCTGGTGCTCTATAACGAAGCGCGCGAAGTAATCCTCTAGAGATAGGTCTTCACGGGGGTCTGTGTGCAGGCTGCGTGGACGGGGTTCGCCAATGGCTTCCTCCACAGGGACCAAATCTAGGTCGATATCCAGGGTTCTATGATCGATTTCCCGGCTATCGCGGTCGGTGAGGATCACCGCGCGCTGTATAGCGTTCTCCAGTTCACGTACGTTACCGGGCCAGGTGTAGGTGGTGACAGCCTGGACGGCTTCAGGAGATAGACGCAACAGGGGTCGCTCAATTTTGGTGCAGAACTTTTCCAGAAGGTGCTCTGCTAGTGCAAGGACATCGCGGCCGCGTTCGCGCAGCGGGGCCAGGGTCATCTGCACCACGTTGATGCGGTAGTAGAGGTCTTCGCGAAATTTGCGTTCAGCGGCGAGTTGGCGCAGGTTGCGGTGGGTGGCGGTAACCAGGCGTACATCGACTTTGTGGGACTCAATAGAGCCGATCGGACGCACTTCGCCCTCCTGTATCACACGAAGCAGTCGCGCCTGGGCCTCCAGGGGGAGTTCCCCGATTTCATCCAGAAACAGTGTGCCGCCATCTGCGGCGGCAACCAGCCCTTCGCGGGCACTCTGGGCACCGGTAAAGGCGCCTTTTTCGTAACCGAACAATTCAGATTCGATCAAGGTCTCGGGAATGGCGGCACAGTTGACGGAGATGAGCGGCTTGCCGGCGCGGCGGCTCTCCTCGTGGATAGCCTTGGCCACCAGTTCCTTACCGGTACCGGTTTCACCGTGTACCAGCACGGTGGCATCTGTGGGGGCCACCTTGTGGATGCGCCCGTAGAGTTCGCGCATAACCTGGCTGTCGCCGATCATCCCGGCGATAGTGCCGGGGTTGCCTTTATCTACAGGAGCTTGAGCGCGGCTCTGCTCGGCCTTGCCGATGACACGGCGAACGGTGGCGAGCATCTCATCGTGATCGAAGGGCTTGGCGATATAGTCCGCAGCGCCCATACGCATGGAGTCCACCGCGGAGCGCAGGCTGGCGTAGCTGGTCATGATCAGTACTGGCACTTCACCGGCGTGTTTGAGCAAGTCGGTGCCGGGCGCACCGGGAAGACGCAGATCTGAGATAACCAGGTCGACCTCGTTAACTCGGTATTTACTGAGGGCCTCCCTGACTGAGCCCGCTTCGCTGACCTTGTATCGGTGCCGCTCTAACAGTTTGCGCAGCGCCGTTCGAATAATGGCTTCATCTTCGACGATCAGGATGTGGCTCATATGTTACGCCTGGTTACAAAATGCTCAACAAACGCCTAGTTTTACCCGGCCGCCGTTTCTATGCAACTCAAAAACGGAGAATCGGGTTATTTTTGCCCAATATCTGGCCGGTTTGCCGGCTGGATTCTTAACCCGCCAAGGGCAGCTGCACAGTAAATCTGGCGCCGCGGCCGGTCTCCGGATTAGCCGGGCTCTCCAGTTCCAGCTGTCCCCCGTGTTCCTCAACAATGCTGTACACCATCGCCAGGCCGAGGCCTGTGCCTTCTCCGGGTTCTTTGGTGGTGAAGAAAGGTTCCAGGATGCGCTCGCGGTGCTGGGCCGAGATACCGGGGCCGTCGTCGGTGACAGACACACAGGCGCAGCCCCTGGCCTCGCGGCCTTCAATGCGGATAAGGCCGCCATCTGGACTGGCGTCGCGGGCGTTGCTGAGCAGGTTGATAAATACCTGGATCAGGCGCTGGTTATCTCCGGGGGCGATTAGATCTGCGGGCACCGCATTTTCGAAACGTACCTCGGTTTTATCCCGCTGTAGGGATAACAGATGTACGGCTTCCTGCACACAGGCGTAGAGGTCCACCGGCGCGCGTTCACTTTCCTGGCTGCCACTGTGGGAGTAATTCACCAGCGAGTGCACGATACGGCTGATGCGCTGGGTCTGGCTGAGGATCTGGTCGGCGGTTTCCAGCACTTCCGGGTTGTCGCAATCGAACTGGAGGTTCTGCGCCAGGCAGGCGATGCCGGTCACCGGGTTGCCCACTTCGTGGGCGACACCGGCGGCAAGACGCCCCACCGAGGCTAGGCGTTCGCTGTGAATCAGCTCCTGTTCCAATATCTGGGTTTCGGTAATGTCCTCGAGTAGCAACATCTGTCCATCGCCGCGCTGGTTGCGGGCTGGCCCGCTGCGGCTGCGTTTCTGTCGGGTTTTGTGCAGGTTGAGCCAGTGGCTGTTGCCGTCGAGACTGACCTGCTGCTTGAAGCGGCTGGCATCGGTAGACTCGGCGAACTCCGCTAGCAGACTGCGCCAGGGCTCGGCCAGATATTCCAGTTTTGAACCGATCACCTCTACGGCGGCAATACCGGTGAGATCCTGCATGGCGTAATTCCATAGCAGGATCTCGCCGTCGCGCCCCAGGGAGCAGGCGGCCATGGGTAGCTCTTCGAGCATTTGCCGATGGTACAGGCGCAGGTTGTTCAACTCTGCGGCCAGTCCGGTGAGCTGGTGTTTGTAACGCCCCAGGCGGGTCTCGATCAGGTGGATATCCTTGTTGGCCGGCTGATCGCTGTTTTGGAAGGGAAAGTGGCGATCGATAATCTGGCCGGCCAGCACCCGCCCCAGCAGCCCCGACAGGTTGGATTCGAGACGGTTGCGCAGCTGGCGTAAGGCGTAGGGACGGCGTTCATCATCGGGCAGGTTGAGCTGGCTGAGGGCGCGTTTCACCTCGGTGTTGGCGGTCGCCGCCCCCAGGCTCTCCGCCAGGCGCAGACGAAAGTCCGCTGCGGACTGCACATCGAGACCCAGGCGCAGAGCCTGGGCGATGGTGTCGTCACTGCACAGGTCGGCGGCGTATTGCTCCAGGCTGCTCGTCGAAGTGAACAGCGACAGACTGACGAACAGCAGTATGTTGACGCCGAGCGACAGGGTGGTGATCTGGGTCCAGATGGACATCCCCAAAGGGATCTGAAGAGAAGTACCGGGCAGGGTGATACCAGTAATCTCAAATACCGATGGCAGCAGCAAGCCGCAACCCCAGATCAGCATCCCAGCCAGAAGTCCGCCGATCAGACCGCGTCGATTGCCCCGCGGCCAGTGAATAACGGCGAAGATACCTGGCAGGAACTGTAGAGAGCCGATAAAAGCCAGCAGGGCCAGATCCGACAGGGATAGGCGATTGTCCAGTAGCAGGTAAAAGGCGAAACCGGCGATAAACAACGCGGCGATTAATGCTCGACGCAGCCATACCAGCTGGCGGTACATATTGTCTTCAGAATGCCAGCGGGTGCCCGGCAGTAACCAGTGGTTCATCACCATGGTGGACAGCGCCAGGGTCATCATAATCAGTGCGCCGGTGGCGGCGGAGAGGCCGCCGATAAAGGCGAGTGTGGTCAGCAGCGCCGAGCCGCTGGCTCGCGGCACTGCCAACGAGAAGTACTGCACCGGTTCGGCCACATCCAGGGCGAAACCCGCCCACATAATCGGAAAGATCGGCAGCGCCATCAGCAACAGGAATAGCGGGAATCCCCAGCTGGCGGTGCGCAGGGCCTGGCCGGTGGGCCGCTCGGCAATACTCAGATAAAAGATATGCGGCATGGCCACGGCGGTGGCGATAAAGACCAGCAGTAGCGTATGGGAGGAGCCCTGCTCAATGGGGGTGTAGAGCAGCTGTTGCATATCTTTGTTTTCCAGCAGCCACTGGTCGAGTCCCGAAAATCCACCGAATACACCGTAAACCGCATAGCCTCCTACCGCGGTTAACGCTACCAGCTTAACCAGGGATTCCAATGCCATGGCGCTGGCCAGGCCCTCACCACGCTCGCGGGTGGCGCCGTACATACTGGTAAACACTGCTAACAGCACGCAGTAGAAGAAGGCGATCAGGTTTTTACTGGAGACGCCGCTATCCGGCAGGCCCAGGGCGGCGACACTGTCCCGCGACAGCAGTGCCAGGGTCTCTGACACCGCTTGGATCTGCAGAGCCACCAGTGGTAACAGCGCCAGCAGCATAAACAGGGTGGCCAGGGTACCTACCTGGCGACTGTGGTAGCGGAATACCAAGAGATCAGCGGGGGAGTAAAGCTGGTAGCGTTGGGCCAGGCGAGCCAGGGGCTCCAGCGCCACCGGCGCGAATAGGAACATGGCACCGGTGCCCAGGTAGTAGGCGAGCACTCCGTATCCGTATTGCCAGGCAAGGTCGACAATGCCATAGAAGGTCCAGGCGGATAGAGAGACCCCCAGCGAGAGCACATACACCAGAGGATGGCGCACCCAGCGCGAGGGCAGCCAGCCCTTGGAAGTGGCGAAAGCGACAAAGAACAGGGTGGCGATATAGGCGACCCCGATCAGTGCGATATGGGCTATCTCAAAGCTCATTCGACTTGCGCCTCCACTGGATAAAAATCGCCAGCAGGATCAGAGCGAACCAGAGAATAAAGGGCCGATACCAGGCGCCAACGGGGTTGATCATCCAGGTAAATATGGTGGGGGAGAACACATAGCCCACCAGCACGAGCAGAATTAGCAGGGTGCGGTTGCTCATAGGTTGTTATGTAAATCCGCATGGAGGGTGAAAAGGTAAATGGCTGGCCGAGTTTCGGCTGGCGCAAAAATGTTAATTGCCTCCAAGGATCAGTGCAATTGCCGATCGCGCTTATCGACCTGATGGCGTTGCCAGCGCGCCGCAGCCCACTTCAGAATATGTTCCGGTGCCTCTCTCTCCAGACCATCCGCAACATGGAAGCCGAGAAAATCCAATGCGGTGCAAAGGTTGCTGGCGGCTTTGCTGTCGTCAATCGCCGGTGCGTGGTTTTGCTTGCTGAGTTTTTGCATTCCCCCCGGCCCCATGACCAGCGGCAGGTGACCAAAGTGCGGCGCTTCGCTGCCGAGCAGGTGAAACAGGCGGATTTGTGCGGCGGTGGTGTCGAGTAGGTCGGCACCACGCACGACATGGGTGATGCCCTGGGCAATATCATCGACCACTACTGCCAATTGATAGGCGTAGAGGCCATCGCGGCGCTTGAGAATGGTGTCTTCGCGTACTGACTGGCTTTGTGTCCCGCGCCAAATATCCTCGAAGCGCTCTTCTCCGCCTGCGCAATGCAGGCGCAGGGCGCAGACACTATCGTTTTTATCCCCTGTACCCCTAGTTCGGCAGGCCAAGTTATCGTGACCACCGTTTTGGCGGATCTGACTGCGTGAACAGTAGCAGGCGTACAAGAGTCCCTGCTGGCGCAATCGAAAGAGGGTCTCTTCGTAGAGTGCGTGGTGCTTGCTCTGCCATTCAACCGCACCGTGCCAATGCAGCCCATGGGATTCCAGGGTTTTCAGGATGCGCGTGGCTGCGCCGGGTTCCTCGCGGGGGGGATCGAGGTCCTCCATACGCACGAGCCAGTGCCCACCATGGGCGAGGGCGTCCAGATAGCTGCCGAGTGCGCACACCAGCGAGCCGAAATGCAGGGGACCGCTCGGCGAAGGAGCGAAGCGACCGATATAGGGAGTCTTGCTATTCAAGATGGTAGAGGCGGTCCCGTCGACCGCCCTGTCCAGCTGGGCGATCTGGGGTGATCGCCGCAATGCGAAGGGAAAAAATCAGCCGGAAAGCTGTTTTTCCTTGATCTCAGCCAGGGTTTTACAGTCCACGCACAGGGTTGCAGTGGGGCGCGCTTCAAGGCGGCGGATACCAATATCAACCCCGCAAGCTTCACAGAAACCGTAGTCATCCTGGTCTATCAGCTCCAGGGTGGCGTCGATTTTCTTAATCAGCTTGCGCTCGCGATCGCGGGTGCGCAGTTCGAGGCTGAACTCTTCTTCCTGACTCGCGCGATCGGCGGGATCGGGGAAGTTTGCGGCCTCGTCTTTCATATGGGAAACGGTGCGGTCCACTTCCGCCATCAGTTCGGCCTTCCAGGCCAACAGCAAGTTGCGGAAATGCTCCTGCTGCTTCTCATTCATGTACTCTTCGCCCTTAGTCTCCTTGTAGGGCTCAAAGCCGTGCAGAGAATCGGTGCTCGCAGCAGTTTTGGGCATAGTCGTTGCCTCTCTTTCTTTACGGACCCCCGTTAATGGGGGCGATACCACCAAATTCAATCTAGCCTAGACCGGAATCTTTTTGAGTGATGTTTTTTTCACCTATTCAAGCAGTTGCGGTGGCAGGCTAATCCTTGCCCCGGTTACCGAGACCCCCGGCGACCGAGAGCGAGGAAGCTATCAAATATGCGCGATTCGCGCCACAAATAGTTGTCTGCTATTTTGTGGCGCCGAAATGTACAAGAGTGCCAGCCAGTGAAGTTTTCTCCTCCGTTACAAAAGGCCACCCTGTTGCGCCGCTACAAGCGTTTCCTCGCAGATGTGGAGACGGCGGATGGCGAGATGTTCACGATTCACTGCCCAAATACAGGCTCTATGAAAAACTGTTGGGTTGAAGGAGGCGCATGTTGGTATTCGGATTCGGGCAATCCCAAGCGCAAGTACCGTCACACGCTGGAAATCTGTACAACTCCAGACGGCGCCTTGGCCGGAGTCAATACCGGGCGCGCCAATGCCCTGGTGGAAGAGGCCATAAACACCGGTGTAGTTAGTGAGCTGCAAGGGTATGAATCCCTGCGTCGGGAAGTGCGTTACGGCGAGGAAAACAGTCGTATTGATTTTCTGTTGTCCGGCGATGCCGGCGACTGCTATGTGGAGGTCAAGAATGTCACTCTTGCAGATGGGCCGCGCGGTTATTTTCCCGATGCGGTAAGTGCTCGCGGTGCCAAACATCTGCGTGAGTTACAGAAGTTGGCTGAGAACGGTGTGCGTGCAGTGCTTTTTTACTGTGTACAGCACAGTGGCATAGATAGCGTAGAGGCAGCGAGAGAGATCGACCCCGTTTATGCCAAGGCTCTCGACAGCGCTTTGTCTGCCGGTGTGCAGGTGCTCGCTTACAAGGCACAGATGAATGCCACTGAAATTGTTCTAAGCGAAGCTTTGCCATTTCGCTGAGAGAGCTTGGTTTTTATTGGCTGGGCGGAATTCGCCCAGCCAATAAAATCTCACTCCTGCGATTTTATTTAGGCCAGTTTATTCCGGCAGTAGGGCGTAGAGGCCGTCTTGAGCGTATTCCACTGGCACAGGCGTGAGAGAATCCCCTGTACAGGGCCCGGCAATGCATTCGCCGGTTTCGATGGTGAACAGTGCGCCGTGGGATGCACATTGAATCAATGCGCCATCGGGATCGAGAAACTGGTCTTCCTGCCAGTCGAGATTGATACTGCGATGGGGGCAGGTGTTTTTATAGGCGAAAACCTCACCACCCTTCATTACCGCAAACACATTGTCGGTGCCGGCGGCGGTATCGCCGAGGGAAAAGCCCTTGGATTGTCCTTCCGTTAACTCATCGTAACGACACAGGAAGTATTTCTGCATAACTGGTCGGCCTTAGGCGCAATTATTTATTGGTTATTACGGCGCGCACTCCCAGGTGTGTTGCTCAGGGGAGAAACGCGCCGGATTCTGTCCCTGTTTACTGGGGAGCGGCGAGTGTAATAGAGGTGTAGCGGATTGTCCCGTTGCGCATTATTCCCAGGGTAATCTGGTCCCCGGCGCGGTACTTCTCCAGTGCATTGAGCAGGTCGTCGTAGCTGCGGACGGGCTGTTGTTCGACTTCCACGATAACGTCTCCGAGTTGCCACCCCCCTTGGCGTGTGCGGTAGATGCCCTGTAACCCGGCTTTTTCCGCCGGCAGGCCGGGCGCAGTGCGCAGCACGGCAACACCTTCAAAGCCGTAGCGGCTACTCCATTGGTCCGGCGCCGATTCGATACCGAGAATCGGTCGTACCAGGCGGCCGTAGTTAATTAGCTGCGGCACTATTTTCTTTACGGTATCCACCGGGATGGCAAAACCGATACCCACACTGGCGCCGCTGGGGCTATAGATAGCGGTATTTACACCGATCAGGCGGCCGAGGGAATCCAGCAGAGGGCCGCCGGAATTTCCTGGGTTAATGGCGGCGTCGGTTTGAATCACATTGCGGATGGTGCGGTTGTTGGCGGCTTCGATTTCTCGCCCCAGTGCGCTGACCACTCCGGTGGTTAGGGTGGTATCGAGGCCAAAAGGATTGCCGATGGCGAGTACCTTGCGCCCCACTGATAGGTTGCTTGAAGTGCCTGCTACCAGAGGTTTGAGCAATCCTTTCGGCGCTTCGATTTTCAATACAGCTAGATCTTTTTCCGGTGCGGTACCCACCAGTGTGGCGGGCCATTCACTGCGATCCTGCAGGGTGATGGTAACTTGGCGCGCGCCTTCGATGACATGGAAATTGGTGACCACGTGCCCCTGCTCATCCCAGATAAACCCACTGCCGGCGCCTTTGGGCACCGCGTGCAGGCGCAGGGTTCTGCGATCGCGAACCAGAGTTTCATTGGTGACATACACCACCGATGGACTGGCAAAATTAAACACCTGCATGGTGTTGCGCTCGTCATCGGTGGCGAACTCCGGTACCTCTGCGTACAGGGGAGCGGTGAAAAAGAACAAAAGGGCCGACAGAATAATGGGCAGAGTTTTAAGCGGTGTCATGGGTTGCCGTCTTCGCTTTATCACTTTACTGAAAAGTTTACTGTGCTCGCTGTGAGGGAGTGAAGATGGGGGCGCGGCAATGAATTAAAACCCGCCCCCGAAGCGTGTAAACAGCAACCTGGCTATTACTTGCGGAAGTTTTGTAGGGCCAGGATACGATCATCCAAGGGCGGATGGGTGGCTAATAGTGCGCCCATATTGCCGAAAATACCGAACGCTTTCATATTGCCCGGCAGCGGTTCCTCGTGACCCCGCTCAGATTCCACTTTGAGCCGTTGCAGTGCGGCAATCATAGAGTTGGGGCTGGCCAGGGTGGCGCCGGCGTGATCCGCGCGGTATTCCCGGCGGCGGCTAAACCAAGCGACGATAAACATGGCAAGGAAGCCAAAGACTATATCCATCACGATGGAGGTCACGTAGTAGCCGATACCCAGGCCCTGCTCATTGCGCAGTATCACACGGTCGACAAAGAAGCCGACCAGGCGCGCGAAGAACATCACAAAGGTGTTCACTACTCCCTGAATCAACGCCAGGGTCACCATATCGCCATTGGCCACGTGACCGATCTCATGGCCGATCACCGCGCGCGCCTCTTCGCGGCTAAAGCGTTGCAATAGCCCGGCACTCACAGAGACCAGGGCGTTGTTGCGATTCCATCCGGTGGCGAATGCATTGGCCTGGGGCATGGGAAAAATCCCCACGTCCGGCATGCCGATATTGGCCTTGCGCGATAGCTCGCGCACCGTTTCCACCAGCCATTGCTCGTCGGCACTGCGCGGCTCGGTGATAATCTGGGTGCGGGTGCTCATACGAGCGATGCTCTTGGACAGAAACAGGGAAATAAAAGAGCCGCCAAAACCAAATAGCGCACAGAGAAGCAGCAATGCACCCAGATTCAGGTCGACACCATTGGCCTGGAGGATGCCGCCAATGCCGAAAATATTGAAAATAATGCCGACTAGAACCAATACCGCCAGGTTAGTCAGCAGGAATAGTCCAATGCGCAACATCGGCTCTCTCCGTCTTTTTGCCCTTAGACAAGTTTAGATAGGGTGTGGTGGTTTGTGTGACAAAATTTCGTGTTGCTGCCGGGGCGGAAATAATAAAAAACGTGTTGATTTAGCGGTCCGCCGGAAACAGCTTCCTCTTAGCTCTTTATTGGCACTCATACCACAGGCTTCCCACAGCTCGGTAGGCAGTGTATTCCTTCTATTGTTTTAGGGGCAGGCCCTAGTCAGAATTCTGCGTGGCTAGCAGGCGATCGGCTTCAGTGACCAGCTGCTGCTTGAGATCCGGATCCAGGTCGTTCCAGTGGACGTCGAGGAGGGCACCTTGAAGTGCATAGAGCATGACACGCGAGGCGTTGATGCCGCGGTTGCGAATACTGATAAAGGCCTCAACCGGGCCAATACGATGGAGGTCTTCGTAGGTGCGAATACCAATGGAGTGAAGGATGTTGACGGAGGCGAGCCCCAAATTTTTCAGCTTGAGTAATTCTGATTGACTGGGGTGCATTCAGTTTTCCCTGCAAGGTTTTCCGTCCAGTGGTTGCGATCAATCCTCAATCGCGGGACTGAACTTAACATACATTAACAAACTGCCAACAAAGATTACCGCCGTGGGCTTTAAGACAGCGCCTATTACTTTATCTAGCAAATTGCGGTGGGCTCACTTATTCCACGCCGCTCTTTGGTAGAGTAGCCGGGTGTTTACTCACTTTAGACCGCCCAATAAGAATCGCCTGCCGATAGGAGTCAAATGTTATCCACACCACTAAAGAGCATGCTCTTCGGGCTCACGGATCATCACGTTATTCTCGATCCTCCCTCTGGGCAGCTGCTGCACCCGGAGGCCCTGGTCGCCTTTCAACGCCTGCGGCGCGATGCGCGCGATGCCGGCTTTGACCCCAAGGTTGTCTCCGGTTTTCGCAGTTTTGAGCGCCAGCGCACCATCTGGAATGGCAAAGCCCAGGGGCAGCGCCCGGTGCTTAACAACGATGGAGAAGCGCTTGAAATCTCCGAGCTGCCACAGGAGGAGCTGGTGCTGGCCATACTGCGTTGGTCGGCATTACCCGGTGCCTCGCGCCATCACTGGGGTACAGATTTCGATATTATCGATGCCGCTGCTGTAGCAGAGGACTACCAGGTACAGCTAACCCCACAAGAAGTGTCTGATGATGGGGTTTTCGGTGCCTTTCACCAGTGGCTGGACCAGCGCATAGCTACAGGGCAGAGTTACGGCCTTTTTCGCCCCTATGCCGAGGATCGCGGTGGCGTGGCACCGGAACGCTGGCATTTGAGCTATGCACCGCGAGCCCTGGAGCTACAGCACCTGTTGACCCTGGAGCGCCTGGAAGTGCAGCTGCGCTCCAGTGACCTGGCGCTGTGCGATACGATTTGCGATCAACTGGAGCACATCTATACGCGCTTTGTGTGGATTCCAGATCACTGTTATCCGGCAGAAATGCCGCTCTGAGAAAGATCTGCGCCACTGGATTCTGCAGTGGTTTCCTAAAATGAGTGGCGCTTGAAAGCCCCTGATATTCCTGCGAAGCTGCGCGAGCTCAGGGGCCCAGATTAGATTCAAGCAGATTAGATACAATAAGGCGGCACTGGGAAGGAAAGCGCTGGGAAAATGAGTAAGAAAGGTGAGGAACAGATTATCGACAGCCAAACTGAGCCCAGAGACGTATGGAGTGCCATGCGCGCAGAGGCTGCCGCAGCCGCCAGGGATGAGCCGATTCTGGCGAGTTACTTCCACAATACCGTGCTGCGCCACAAGTCACCTGAGCACGCGATTGCCGACCAGTTAGCTTCAGTCCTCGATCACAATGCGCTCACGTCCACCGCCTTGCAGGAAGTGATCGCCTCCGCCCTACAGGGAGATAAAAGTATATCCCGCAGTATGTTGGCGGATATCTGTGCCTGGTATGACCGGGACCCCGCCTGCGACCAATACCTCACCCCCTTTCTTTACTTCAAGGGATTTCACGCACTGCAGTCGCACCGTATCGCCCATTGGCTGTGGAATCAGGGCCGCACGACTCTGGCGCTGTATTTTCAGAGCCGTGTGTCGGAACAGTTCGCTGTGGATATCCATCCCGCGGCCAAGTTTGGCAGCGGTATCATGATTGACCACGCCACGGGTTTGGTGGTGGGAGAGACCTCGGTAGTGGGCGACAACGTCTCCATTTTGCATTCGGTGACTCTGGGCGGCAGCGGCCGCGGTTCTGGGGATCGCCACCCGAAAATTGGTCACGGCGTGATGATTGGCGCCGGAGCCAAGATCCTGGGGCCTGTGCGGGTGGGTGAGGATGTGAAGATAGCCGCCGGTAGCCTGGTTCTACAGGACGTTCCCGATCACACCACGGTGGCTGGTGTTCCCGCACGTCAAGTGGGAGGACGTATAGAGGGCGCCCCCGCTCTGACCATGGATCAAACCCTGGGCTCCGAAGAATAAAGTAGCCACGTTTAGCATTATCCAACCAGCATTACACATAGGGATTGAGTGATGAGCCAAGCCACCTATAGCCTGATTTTTCACGGCGACCTGATTGCCGGCTTTACCGCCGGTGATGTGAAGGCCAATTTGGCGCGCCTGTTTAAGAGCAGCCCCCAGGCAGTGGAAAAACTGTTTAGTGGTCGGCCGCTGGTACTTCGCAAAGGACTCAGCCGCGCCCAGGCGGAGCAATTTCAAGCCACCCTGGCCAAGGTTGGTGCTCAGGTGGTTCTCAAGAATGAGGGCGGTTCTGATATCGCCAAGCGTGCGTCAGAATCCAAGACTGCTGAGCCAACGCAGGTATCGCAATCAGAAGAGCCTCTTGTCCCCAACTGGACGCTTGCGCCTATGGAGGGCAACCTGGTGAAAGATCATGAGCGCGAGCCGGTGGTGGAAGTGCAGGTGTCCACTGAACATATCAGCCTACGTGCGGCGGAGGGGTTGTTACTGGATGAGAGCGAGCGGGCTGAGACAGCCGCTGTAGCGGTCAGTATTCCCCAGTGGGATCTCAATTAGATCTTCTGCAGTTTCCATTACAGGGAACGCCCAGGCATAAAAAAACCGACTAAATGCCGGTTTTTTTATGCCTGTCAGCCCGGCCAATACAAAATCGTGCCGGGCTTTAAAGAAGCTGTGATCAGCCTTCTTCTTTCAGGTAGCGCTCGCGGGAGGCCAGTACTTCTTTGCGCGCTTCTTCAGCGTCGGCCCAGCCTTCCACTTTCACCCACTTGCCGGCTTCCAGAGCCTTGTAGTTTTCGAAGTAGTGCTCGATTTGCTTGAGCAGCAGCTCGGGCAAATCGCCAATTTCCTGAACGTGATCGTACAGCTTGGTCAGTTTGGTGTGAGGTACCGCCAGCAGCTTGGCGTCAACACCGGACTCATCGGTCATTTTCAGAACGCCGATCACACGAGAGCGGATCACGGAGCCAACCATTACCGGGTAGGGTGCTACTACCAGCACGTCCAGGGGGTCGCCGTCTTCAGACAGAGTCTGGGGTACATAGCCGTAGTTGGCCGGGTAGAACATGGGAGTGGCAACGAAGCGATCCACGAATACGGCGTCTGAGTCCTTGTCCACCTCGTACTTGATGGGGTCGGAGTTGGCAGGGATCTCGATGATTACGTTGATATCGCTGGGCAGGTCATTACCTGCGGGGATCTTGTCGAAGCTCATTGCTGTTCCTGAACTGGGTAAAACGAAAAATTTGGAGCGCGGATTATATATGCAGTTCGGCACGGCTGAAAGCCACGCCCCTAAAGGAAATATGGGGCGTCAAGGCTCGGCTGGCGGGTCTATCCTGTAGGTCATTGATAACAACAATGGGGCAGGGAAGGCCATGATCAAAGCGCGGGAGGTAAAAACCGTTCAGGAGGCTCGAGCCATCGTTGAGGGGCGCGGCCTCAGTCATGTCAAAGTGGGCCTGTTTGATTTGGATGGGGTGATGCGCGGCAAATATATGAGTCGCGAAAAATTCTTCTCTTCCCTGGAGCAGGGATTCTCATTTTGTGATGTGGTATTGGGCTGGGATGTCAAAGACCAGCTCTACGATAACACCCGCTATACCGGCTGGCATACGGGCTACCCGGATGCGCCGGTACGCATTTTGCCGCACAGTTGCCGCGATATTCCCTTTGAAGACAATATGCTGTTGTTTCTGGCGGAGTTTGATGAGCGAGCCCAGGTAGTCTGCCCTCGCGCGGCTTTACAGCGCGTGGTAGACCGGTGTCGGGCTATTGGATTTGAACCCTTCGCGGCCCTGGAATATGAGTTCTTTTTATTTGATGAAACACCCGCGTCGGTACGGGAAAAGGGTTTTCGCAACCTGAAGCCCTTCACACCGGACTGGTTTGGCTACTCAATGTTGCGCAACTCGGTCCACGCCGAACTCTACCGAGAAATCCTCGATATGGGTGAGTGCATGGATTTTCCTCTGGAGGGGCTCCACACAGAAACCGGCCCGGGTGTTCTCGAAGCGGCCATTGCCGTGGATAGTGCAGAGGCTGCCGGGGACAAAGCCGCACTGTTTAAAACCTTTATGAAGGTGCTGGCGCAACGTATGGGCCTGATGGCCACCTTTATGTCTCGCTGGAGCAGTGATTACCCGGGACAGAGTGGCCATATTCATTTGTCGCTACGAGATCTGGATAGTGGCAGTGCCGCTTTCTTTGATGGCTCCCAGCCCCAGGGGATAAGTGAAACCATGCGCCACTTTATTGCCGGCCAGCAACGCCTGATGCCGGAATTCCTGGCGTTGTTCGCCCCTACTGTTAACAGCTATCGACGCCTGGTTCCGGGTTTTTGGGCGCCTACCGGTGCGAACTGGGGCGTGGAAAACCGCACCACGGCGCTGCGAGCTATTCCCGGCAGTGAAAAATCACAGCGGGTGGAATACCGCTTGGGCGCTGCGGATGCCAATCCCTATCTGGCGCTGGCTGCAGCCCTGGGTTCCGGCCTTTACGGGGTAATGCAACAGTGGCAACCCAGTGTGCCAATTGAAGGTAATGCCTATGCCCTGGCACAAGAGGCACAGCAGGAATTACCCACCACTTTGTGGGATGCCACCCAGCGTTTAAAAAATTCGGAGACCGCCCACGAATTATTCGGCAGCGAATTTATTGAGCACTTCGCCGCCAGCCGTGAGTGGGAGGAGCGCGAGTATCGCCGCCACGTCACCGATTGGGAATTGGATAGGTATTTCGAAATTATTTAAATGGCATTCTAACAGTGCGCTTCAGTGGTTTTTTTAAATTGAAGGAATATCAATGTATGCCGGTGATACCGGCGATAACGGATAGATAAAATGCACCACCTGCGCTGTATTTCCCCTGTTGATAACAGTGTGTATCTAGAGCGGGCCCTGGCTGGCGAGGCCGAAATTCGTGTAGCCCTGGATAGGTCGGCGTCTTCGCAAAGGGCCTGGCGTTTGACCCCTATGGTAGAGCGTATCGCCATAGTCCACCGTGCGGTGGAATTTTTTACTGAGCGAAAGCATCGACTGGCAGAGGAAATCTGCTGGATGATGGGCAGGCCCATTCGCTATGCGCCAGGAGAAATAGATGGCTTTGCTGAGCGTGCCATCGCCATGGCGAACTTGGCGGAAGAGGCTCTTGAAGATATCCATTTGCCAATCAAGCCGGGGTTTTCCCGTTTTATACGCCGTGAGCCGCTGGGGACTTCCCTGGTGATCGCCCCCTGGAACTATCCCTATTTAACTGCGGTTAATGCAGTGGTGCCATCCCTGCTGGCAGGCAATGCGGTCATATTAAAACACTCTGCGCAAACGCCTTTATGCGCGGAGCGCATGGTGGAGGCTTTTAGGGAGGCGGGCCTGCCCTACGGGGTCTTTCAGTTTTTACATCTCAATCATTCAAATACACAACGTTTAGCCTGTGCTGATGAAATTCAACATATTGCTTTTACCGGTTCTGTAGATGCGGGGGCGAATATTGAGCGCACTGTTGCTGGCCGATTTATCCAGCTGGGGCTGGAATTGGGTGGTAAAGATCCGGCTTATGTGCGGGTAGACGCAGACCTTGAACAGGCGGTAGAAGCAGTTGTGGATGGTGCCTTTTTTAACTCCGGTCAGTCCTGCTGTGGTATTGAGCGCGCCTATGTGCATGAAAATCTGTTTGATGAATTTGTTGAGCGTGCCGCTACATTAGTGGGTGACTACCACTTGGGGCGGCCCGATGATCCCCAAACAACCCTGGGTCCGTTGGTCAATGCGGAGGCTGCCGACAAAGTGCGCGCTCAAATTGACGAAGCACTGGCACAGGGCGCCCAGCCCCACCTTCAGAGTAATAAATTTTCCAAGGACAAACGCGGCACTCAGTATATGGCGCCGCAATTACTCACCGGTGTGCGCCACAAAATGCGGCTAATGCGCGAGGAATCTTTCGGTCCTGTTTTGGGGGTGCAAAAAGTCCATGACGATGGTGTGGCTCTAGAATTGATGAATAACAGCCGCTTTGGCCTTACCGCAGCTATTTTTTCACGAGATGAAGAAACTGCCCTGGCAATTGGAGATTACTTGCGAGTGGGCACCGTTTTCCTCAATCGCTGCGACTACCTGGACCCGGAGTTGGCCTGGACTGGAGTCAAACAGTCTGGCAGGGGATGTACCTTGTCCAGAATTGGATTTGAGCAGCTAACCAGGCCCAAATCATTTCACTTTAAAGTTGGGGGCTAGTAAACCAGTAAAGAGGGAAAGTTTGTGAGGCGGATTACTTGTTGTATTTATGGATTGTTTTTAATTTATCCTCTGGCATCAAGCGCGGAACCTTACCTTTATGAAAATATTACTTTAGAGATTCCTGATGGCTGGTCGAGGTACAAAGATCCTTACAATAATGATGTAGGGGTTGGTTTTCGTCAGGGGCACACGGGTAACCTGATGGCCTTCATTCTCAGAAAAGGAATGTTGAGTAGTGGAGGTGATCCCAGCGCATTTTTAAAAAACCATCCGGTGGAACATCCAGTATCTTCGGTTCAGATTGGCAAATATTCAGGCTACTTTGTCACTTTTTCATCGGAAGGAAGGTGTTTGGCAAATTGGTTCCTGGGGAATGGGCATGATCTGCTAATTGCGCATTTTCAGGGTGACTGTAATTCGGCAGATTTCACACCAGTGACTAAGGTGATTGAATCTATCGAGCCTGTTGAGGATGTAGTCGATTAATGATGCGTCTGCTGATTTTATAGGTCCAATTACTAAAATGAAAATCGTGCTTTTTCCGCTGGAGTTTGGCCCATGGATAATAGCGCCGAGCTTTTACAGGTTAGATAGTTAGACAGCAGTGAGGTTATGAACAGACAGTTTTTTATCCTTATCCGATCGGCAAAATGCATAAACTCTGTGGATAACTAGAAATTTTAAATGTTTAAGCGGTAAAGGCAGGGAGGCTAATGTGGATAAATACCGGGTGAACTGGAATTTTCCTACCAATATTTGGGTTGGTCCCGGCCGGATATCAGACCTTGCCAAAGCCTGCTCTGAACTCAATATGCAGCACCCCTTACTGGTAACCGATCCCGATATTGCAGGCATGCCATTGCTTCAACGCGCATTAGAGCCTTGCAAGGAATATGGCTTAGAGATAGAGATTTTCTCCTCAATCAAAGGGAATCCTAACGGTGAGAATATTGATTGTGGCGTCGAGCTGTTACGAGATAAAAATTGCGATGGTGTAATCGCCTTTGGTGGTGGTTCGGCCATAGATGCCGGTAAGGCGACTGCTCTGATGGCTGGGCAGCGTCGTCCCATTTGGGATTTTGAAGATATTGGCGATAACTATAAACGCGTGGACCCCGACGGTATGGTCCCGGTAATCGCCGTGTCCACTACCGCAGGCACCGGCTCGGAAGTCGGGCGGGTGGCGGTCATAACCGATGAGCAGGCGAAGCTGAAACGCCTGATTTTTCACCCCAAACTATTACCGGATATCGTTATATTGGATGCAGAGCTGACTCTGGGGTTACCACCCCAGATTACTGCCGCCACCGGCATGGATGCACTCTCGCATAACCTGGAAGCTTATTATTCCCCCATTTACCACCCCATGGCAGAGGGCATCGCACTGCAGGGGATGCGTTTGATTAAAACCTATTTACCCCGTGCTTACATGATTGGCACTGAGTTGAAATCCCGCCAACAGATGCTGGTGGCCTCCTGTATGGGGGCCACCGCATTTCAGCGTGGCTTGGGAGCCATTCATGCCCTGGCACATCCGCTCGGTGCCCTCTATGACAAGCACCACGGTTTACTCAACGCCATATTGATGCCCTATGTGCTCGTAGCCAACCGGCCCGCCATAGAGATTCCCATGGGGCAGTTGGCCCTCTCACTGCAATTAACGGGCAAAGACAGGTTCGAAAGTGGTTTTGATGCGGTGCTGAATTGGATTGTTGGTCTGCGCCAGCAATTGAGTATCCCGAATACCCTAATGGAAATCGGCATTAAAACCGATGATGCCGATAAGATCGGTTGTATGGCCGCGGAAGACCCCTCCGCAAGTAGTAACCCTATCTCTTTCAATGCCCTGGAATATCGCGATATTTTCCTACGAGCTTGCCAGGGCAATATTGCACTGTAAGAAATTTCATCTAAGGACCGACTGAAGAGAGCCTATCAGTAGAATCTTTCACAGGAATTGGTTATGCGCGTTATCTTAGCTCTGTTTATTCTTTTTGCAGCCACTCTTGGATATGCCCAGGATTCTCCTAACATCCGCACCGCTATTTTTGCCGGAGGTTGTTTCTGGTGTATGGAACCGCCTTATGACAAAGTGAATGGTGTACTGGAAACCACTTCGGGTTACAGCGGTGGCCATGTAAAGAACCCCTCCTATGATCAGGTCTCTGCTGGTGGTACCGGCCATGCCGAGGTGGTGCAAGTTAAATATGATGCAGACAAAGTGAGTTATTCTGAGTTACTCAATATTTTTTGGCACAACGTAGACCCTTTTGATGCCGGCGGCCAGTTTTGTGATCGGGGCGACCAGTATCGTGCAGAGATCTTTTACGGTAATGAAGAAGAGAAGAAGCTGGCTGAGGAGAGCAAGAAGAAAGTAGAGTCTGAGTTGGGTAAGAAAGTTGTCACCCAGATAAAGCCTGCTGCAACTTTTTATCCGGCAGAGGCTTATCACCAAAATTATTATCAGCGCAATCCCCTACGCTATAAATACTACCGCTTTCGCTGCGGGCGGGATCAACGGCTTGAGGAAGTTTGGGGTAAAGGAAAAAGTAAGAGCAAGAGTTGATTAGTGAGGAGTGTTTTTTGATCACCCAAGTAGTGATGCATTTAAAGAGTATTATTCTCCTGACTAAGACAATTCAGATGTGGTAAAAGACATGGGGAACACCAAATCTGGTAGATTGCAAGAAGGGGAGGTAATGAGCATTACAGCAGGGTTTCCCGTTCTTTATCGCTATATAGCTGCAGATAAATCCAAACCTCTAATGGTATTTGTGCCGGGTAACTCTCACTTGGCCCGTATCTTTTATGGCTGCCCCGAGGCCAGGGAAGAAGACTTTATTGGTTATTGGGTACATCGTTCAGGCCACCCTTTTCTCGCGATATCCTTCCCCATAGCCAATATGGCCTTTGATGGATATTACCCCAATTTCACCATCGCAGACTGGGGCAAGCAGGTCGCGGAAGTAATTGACAAGATTGTCTCTGAGAATAGCTTACAGCGAGAAGTGATCGTCTGTGGCTGGAGTATGGGATGCAAGATTGCCGGAGCTCTTGGGAAGGAGGCGATTGGTAAGAGCTTCTCAATAGTGATGTTCGTCGCCATGTCGGGAGATCCAGCTGTCCCTGGCTTTTTACCAAAGGCAAATGCTGAAAATATCACTATGACGCCGGAGGGACTGGCAAATCGTGAGAGCTTGTATCCGTGGTTTTTCCAGGCTCTGGAGGATCAAAGTACCTATAACGGTCATAGTATTCTTCCAAGGGATATTTACCGAGAGAGGATTCTGGGCGCCACTCCTGTAGCATTGATTTGTACAGGATTGATGTATAGGCATGGCCACTTTGAAGAAGATTTATTGAAAACTATCCAATCTGCCAACACTTTCGGCTATGAAGATTATCCTTTTCCTGTGGTTATTCATGGAAACTTAATATGTGACGCTGAGAATATACTGCTCAATAATTCCAATTGGGCGTTTATTCGCGATCGAGTCTTAATAAGGATGTTAGTGGGGAAGGAGGGATTGGAAACTCTTAAACCTTCCCAATGGGAAAGTTTGCAGTTATTTGTCCGGTCTTCAGGTAATCATTTTTCAGTGATGGTGCCGGGAAATCATTTCTTTTTTGTTGGGGCTATTGGAGCCCGCGCAACTGTCGAGAAAATTCTTATGCTGCAAAAGCGAATTCTTGGTTTGATTGATTTTTAGGGTGAGATAGATTTTTCGATAGAAAATATTTTGTTAGTGCATCGGTTTCTAATGGTCGTTTGAATATATGAGTAATGACCAAAAGTTAATTTCTCCAGAGCCGATCAGACTCTTGATGTGCTGGAGGGTGGAGTTTTTATTTTCTATTTCTCCAGACTGTAAAGATTTCTCAATAAAGGAAAGGGTGGAAATGAAGCTAGTATAGGTTTCTGCTATACAGGTTTCTATCCACTCTCCCATCCCATGTGGTGCAGTGTAAACTGGTAAGCTACCTTTATTGAGGTTTATAAAAATTGGATCGCCAAGTAGTGTTTCAAAACCTATAACGTACCAACACTCTTGCCAGTCTCCCTCATCAAGTCCGTATAATGGATCACCATTGATAGATGTTGAGTAGCCAACTTGTTCTCCTAAAGACCCGTCCTTGCTGAAGGTTATTATCCCACCCATCTCGACCTCAAGTTCCCCCTCAATCAAATCTGGTAACTCAAATCCCATAGCCTTTTCTCATAATGTTGACTTAACTGCTCAGTTTTCTTGATCTTATGCAATTTTATTTAGATTGTGAAGTTATAATTTAACGAGTGGTTGAATTTTTATGGGGTGATCAAATGTTGTAGCGAATTGCAGATCTTGCTTGAAGGCTTTTAGAGATAGTATTTAATAGTGATTTGAATTGATTTTTCTGAAGTTATCTAAAAATATCAAAATATAAAACAAAGGGATAAGTGCTAGCGCTACAAAATGCAATGCTAGTATATCGTTTTCTTTACTGGTGGGGTTCACTGAAAATACAATTATTTCTAGAATAACGAACAGGATAAATAATAAGCGTTTATCCAGGCTGGATAGAGAATCGAATACTCTGGGTCCTAGTAGCCAATAACGCCAGGATTTATACTTTAATGCGTCGAAAAGATAATAAAGGCCGCAAGTCAGACTCACTAAGGTCGTGAGTAGTAGCTCAAATACCCAAGCCGGGGGGTTGCCTGGTGCGGGGGGCCAAACGTTGGTCACGCCGAACTCGGTAAAGGAAAGAATGGCAAATAGTCCGGTAGTCAATAGAACGAGAGGGAACCGAAAAATTAATATGACCATACAGATTGCGGCAGTGACTTCGAAAACTCTTTGAATCGGCATAAAAAGATTGGCATGTTCTGCAACCCAGGCTAATGCGTTGCGAAACCATAACGGTGTGTTTCCGTATTCTACATAGGAGCTCACCAGGCCCTGATAGCCCTCTACGGTAAACCAATTCAGTAAGCTGTCTTCATAAACCTGGAAAATCAACATAACACCAATGGTGATGGTGAACAGGTTAATCCAACGCCCTACCAGTAGGTTGGATTGTTCTGTCTGTGCGACCATGCGATATCGGTCTAAAAATTTTGAAAGTATTGCTAGGGCGGCAATGGTAATGCTGGATAAAAGGCTGGTTAGTAGTATGTGATTGCCGCCATTGCGCGACATCAAAAATATCGCAAACAGAATGCCAGATGCCAAAATCACCCAAAGACTCCACGACAAAAGGCTTATGTCGGGTGCCAGAATGCTGCCCAAAAGGCGCTGGCGATAGGGTGTCTGGATATCTGGGGTGAAGCTATAGCTGCTTACAGCCAAGACTAACGCAAATAAAGCTGGTGATAAGAACTCAAAGAACCAGCTGTTTTCGCCCATATAAGTAAAGCCCCATAACAATATAAAGCTAATAAGCATTAATAGGGAACCTAAAGTTATCAATACCCGCAATATTAAGAGTACCCCGGCAAGTAGAATGGCAAAATGCAGTGAGACGGTCAGGCTGTTGATGTGGGGAGTGAAAAATATGGCTAAAGATTGAATGGCCGCCGGCGCTTCTTCGGTTTTTATAAGCTGCTCTAACCCTATTGCGAAGGCCTGCGGTGCCATCTCGCCATTAAAGTAGCGCATAATGACTAGCTGAATGCAGGCGGCGCCTAAAAACAGACTTATCATGCCTAGCCATGCGGTTGGCGAGGTTTCCGTTTTTGCTTGGCCTGAGTCTAAACTTTGGCTGGAATTGTGCATAAACCCTAGCCTAGTTGAATCAGACAACTACATCTCAATACGTATGCCAAAAAAACTTGTAGATTAAATGTATTAGAACAGCTTAACCTTTATTGCCGACAGCTAAAGGTTCGGATCAGTCAAGGCTAGGATTGATACGGTGGGTAAAGGAAGATATTGCGTAAGAAGCTTGGATAAGATGGCAAATGCACTTTATCTATTGTTGTTATCGCCTCCATTTATTGTCAAAGCTATTGCCAAAGACAAGTCAGGTGAAAGTAGTGAGTTGGTTGCGTCAGCTTATTAAGTAGCCTTTTAGAATATCAATGCAATCCTCTCGCTGTTGTTTACTGGTATTGGCAAATCCCAGAACCAAGCCCATATTCAATGGATTGTCGGGATAGAAAAATGAGAGCGGTGTGCTGCCGAAGCGGTGCAGAGCTAATTGCTTTGACAGTTCTAGGTCATTCCTGCCGGGCGTGGCGAGTACCACGTGCATTCCGGCACTACTTGCGATGAGTTGCGCCTGGGGTTCCAGTTTATCTCGTGCCAAATCGCAAAAATGCAACCATTTGTCCCGATAGTTGAGGCGCATTCTGCGCAGGTGTCGCACGAAGTGTCCCTCGGCAATAAAATCGGCAACTACTGCCTGGGTGAGTAGTGGGGAGTGGCCTGAGAGCATTTCCTTTGCCCGAGCAAATGCCTGAACAAAGGGTTTAGGGACTACCAGATAGCCTAACCGCAGACCCGGCTGCAGACTTTTACTGAAGCTGCCCATATAGAGAACGGGAGTATGCTCTGCCATTCCCTGGAGGGCAGCGACGGGTTTGTGCTCAAAGGAAAATTCGCTGTCGTAGTCGTCTTCCAAAATCCAGCATTGCGTCTTGGTGGCCCAGTCCAGCAGCTTCAACCGTTCGCTGGCCGGCATGACTCCGCCCATAGGGTACTGATGGGTTGGCGTGGTATAGAGGACTTTGCCGTGCAGTTGGCTTTTAATCAGTGCATCCACGTCTAAATAACCGCTTTGCAATTCGGCCAGTGCCAACTTGGCGCCGCAGGTTTGAAACACCCAGCGGGCGCGTCGGTAGCCCGGATTTTCTATGATGGCGGTATCTCCGGGCTCAAGTAGTACTTGTGCACACAGACTCAAGGCTTCCTGGGCGCCATTGGTCATGATGATCTGGCTTTCATCACAGAGCACTCCGCGGCAGCTGCGCAGGTATTCTGCCAGTGCTTGGCGCAAGGGAGGATGGCCCTGGCTGTGCCCATAGCCAAGCAGTGGAAACCTATCTTTGTGGCGCCTGTAGAGTCTGGACCAAATAGCTAAAGGAAAGGCATTGAGATCCGGTATACCCGGTGAAAAAGGTAGAGATACACCGCTGTCGGTTTTAAATGACGTGGCAGTCTGCAGCTTTTGGCCAAGGGCTGAGAGCCCTGGTAAGGGAGCTGTGCCATCGGAGTCTTGGGAATACCATGCCTGGTGCTGTGGTTTCTGTACGTAAGCGGGCAGGGTGTTAGATACAAAAACGCCCTGTCCGACATGGCTGGTAACAAAGCCCTCTGCTTTGAGCTGCTCTAACACCAGTGTGACCGTATTACGGCTGATATTCAGGGTGGAGGATAGTCTACGAGAGGAGGGCAGCTTGCTCCCTGCTGTGAGACGGCCGCTGCAAATCCACTCCACCAGGTTGCGGTATAGCTGGCTTTGTAACGGTTGCCTGGGGTCCAGGGTTAAGTCGGCAAAATCGGGGCTGCTCAAACTGGCACCATTAACTGATTAAAACTGGATCTAATCAGAGTACCAGCAACTCCCTATATTGGCGATATCTGTTTTTGATAAATCGTTGTGGGAGTTTTTAAGAATGGTAGTTTTAGATTCCGCAAAGAGTAAACTGCCGGTAACTGCGAAAAGCCGGGTGCGCCGTGCTGCCAAGAGGGCCAGTTATCGTCGCGAGGATATTTATCGTTTGGTCGATGAACTGAAGCTGGGGCATATTGGTTTTACCCAGGATGGTGAAGTGATTGTTATCCCCATGACTGTATGGCGCCATGGGGACTTTTTGTATTTACATGTGGCCAATAAAAGCCGCCTGCAGAAGTTACTTGATTCGGGGCAGCAAGTGTGTATTTCCTTTGCCCACTATGACGAATGGGTATTGGCTAAATCCGCTTATCACCACAGCGCAAATTATCGCTCGGCAGTTTTGTTTTGCCGTGGTGAACGAGTGCAGGATTCACAGGAATTTGATGAAGTTTTCAAATCCATTATCGAAGATATCGAACCCGACCGCTGGAACCAAGTGCGCGCTCCAAATCCACAGGAGCGCAAGGGTACGGCCCTGATGCGCCTGACCATAGAGGAAGGCTCTTTTAAGAGTCGCACAGGGGCGCCATCAGACAATAAAGAAGATCTCGATTTACCGGTCTGGAGTGGCACTAAGCCCGCCTGCCCGTTTAAATAGCATCAGTCTCTTCAGGAGTTTTGTTGGTGATGTTGATAATGGCAAGCATATCTTCGTTGTCCTTATCCATGCCCACTTCGGTAAAGCCAAAACTGGAATAAAAGTCTTTAGCCACCGGATTTTTGGGGTTGTAGCAGATTTCTATTTGCTCGATATTGGGTGTTTGCCGGATTTCTTGTAGGGCTAGCTGAAGCGCTGCCCTACCTATCCCCTTCCCCTGCTGCTTCTGGTCAACCATAAATCTCCAAATAGAAATTTTTTCAGGGCTCTCTTTAACCCACATAAGAAAACCAACGGGCTTTTCTCCTGTATAAATCGCACGAGTTTCATATCCAGAATTGAACTGTGCCTCCACCAGTGACCACATATTGCAGGCGACGTATTCTTGCTGCGCTTCGGCGACATCGAGATCGTAGACCGGCTCATAGTTATTCTGGGTTATAGGTTGTAAAGAAGTACGCATTGTTGAGTTCTACATTTCCATTGCTTTAATGTTTGGGGGTACTTTAAAACACAGTTTATTTTTTAAGAACCTCTAACGCCACCTGTAAAATTTCTTGCTCGCTGCTTTCAATATTTGGCTTCAATCCCTGACCCTCCCAGTTAACCAGTTCCTTCGATAAAGTCGAAACCGGGCGACTAGAGGGAATTCCAATTTCAAAGCCAAATGGCAGGGTTTGAGGCACATCCATCATATGGGCTCCGCCGGCGCTGGCACTACCGATAATAGTGGCTCTACCGAGTTGTTGCAGTGAGAAGGCGATGCTTTCTGATGCAGAGAAGGAGCGCCCATTGATCAGTACTACCATGGGTCTCTGGGTGCCATAGGCTGGCCAAGGAAGTTCTTTGATGCGTTCAGGGGAATGTTGCTTCTCTCTGGTTTCAATGACATATGGCAGGGGCTTAGTGGGGTCCACAAAGGATTCGAGGATGGCAGTGGCTGTATCACTATCACCACCGCCATTATTGCGCAGGTCCAATATCAGACCGTCACTATGTTGCAAAAGGGTAAATGCCGCGGCCAGGCTTTGCCGGGCATTTTCAAAAGTGTGGAATGAAGAGAGTTTGAAGTAGGCAATATTACCGGGCAATAATTCTAGTTTCTTTACTCCATAGTTGCTCTTGGGCGCCTCGGCTCGCCACTGTGCTATCCAGTTGTTGGAATCTTCATCAGGGCTTACCGGCTCCAAATAGAAATGCTTGTCTCCGGACAGTGTTCGGATTTTCTCGGTAATTAGCTTGGCAAAACTTTCGGAATCCCGACAAAGGCGCAAAGCTTCAGGGCTACTGGCCATCTCAGACAACGCCAAGGAAACGCTCTGGGCTCTGTCTGCGAGTACATAAGTTTCTGCAATAGCGCTGGCGGCGGATTGGATAACTACGGTGGGATTAAACTGGCAATCCTCATCGCTTGCGTAAGTCGCTGAAGAGATAGTGTGGCATAGGGCCAGGCTGAAGGCGATAATCAGTTTCATGGCTTTTTATTCTCCTTGGCAGTGCACTGCTGAATACGATCGAGATAGGGTTGTTCCTGCAGAACGGTAATCGCTTCTTCAACGAGTGTTGTTAAAGGTGTAGACAGTTGCCGGTTTAATGAACGTTCCGCTTCAGCAGTGGCTTGCCAGTGAATTTCGAGCTTTGGTAGCAGGCGCTGGCCTTTACGGCTGAGGCGGACCTTGCGCTGGCGTGCATCCTCCCCGGTGAGGATTTCTAACAATCCCTGCTGGACCATATCTCTGACCGTCTGGCTAACCGCCGGCTGGGAGATTGCGGCACTGGCCGCTATTTCATTGATGGTGACCGGGCTCTTGTGGATAAGGGCTCGCATTACCGGTGTATAACGCGGCTTGTAGTTTTTAATACCGCAGACGCGGTAACTATCTGCGACATCGCTGTCCAGTAATTCGATTAAATGCCTGAGGTGAGTACCCAGCTGGCTATATTTCATAGTGTCGAATTTATATAAGTGCTTATATAAATAATTGTAGAGTATCTCTTTCTGCTGCGGGGTTTCACCTAACTCTCGTGATCCCGTTAACCTTTCAGTTGGTCGCGATCTCACATTTTCCACTATCAGCAAATGCCGAGTGTTTCTAAGCACGCAGAATTGAAACCGAAATTTAACATTTGTTTCATCGAAATTTAGGAATTCCCCGCCACTCTGTGCGCCGCTTAATCCGTATCAGGCAACTGGGAATAACGACGATGAAACAATTTGGCTTGGCTGCTCTGGCAGCCCTGGGTCTTCCACTGATGGCTGCAGAGGTCCAAGCCAGTGACCTCATTATTTCGGAATACATCGAGGGCAGTGGTAACAATAAGGCGCTGGAAATTTTTAACGGCAGCGAAACTGCGATTGATTTGAGCGGTTACTCAATCCAGCTCTTTTTCAACGGTTCCGATAGTGCCTCAGCGAATATCGCTTTGAGTGGCACCTTGCAGGGCGGTGCGGTATTTGTTCTGGCCCATGGCAGTGCCGATGCAGCCTTGCTGGATCAGGCCGACCAGATTTATACCAGCGGCCTGTTTAATGGTGACGATGCCGTAGCGCTGGTAGGCCCCAATGGTTTTGCCGATGTGATCGGCCAAATCGGCACAGATCCCGGCAGCCAGTGGGGCAATAGCAGCCTTGGAACACAGAATCAGACACTGGTGCGTAATCTGGATGTGCAGACAGGTCGCACCGATGGCAGCAGCGCTTTCGATCCCGCTCTGGAGTGGTCCAGCGCCGGCCTAAATAACTTCGATCATCTCGGTTGGCACGGTGCCGATGGAGGCGATGACAACGGAGATGGCGATGGAAATGACAATGACAATGACGGAGTCGAGTTGGGAGCCTGTGGTGATGCTGCGACCCTAATCAGTCAGATTCAGGGTAGCGGTGCTGCCAGTGCGCTTGAAGGTGAGCGCCACGAAATTGAGGCAGTGGTTGTCGGCAACTTCCAAGACCCAAATACCGGCCTGGCCGGCTTCTTCCTGCAGGAAGAGGACAGCGATCAGGATGGCGTGGATGCGACTTCCGAAGGGCTGTTTGTGCACGATAATGCCTTTGGTGTGAATGTACAGGTTGGCGACTTAGTACGTGTTGGCGGTATCGTCGATGAGTTCTTTGATTTCACCGAGTTGAACCAAATCGATGGTGTCAGCATTTGTGGAAGCGGCTATCAGGTAACGCCCGCTAATGTGCAGATGCCATTTGGCTCAGCAGAAGAGCAGGAGCAGCTCGAAGGCATGCTGGTTGAATTCCCGCAGAGCCTCACCGTCAACGGTCATTACAACCTGGGCCGCTATGGCGAAGTGATCTTGTCCAACGGTCGCCTGTATATCCCCACCCACAACAATATGCCGGGCGCCGCGGCGGCTGCTCAAGTGGAAGCCAATGCACTCAATCAGATTATTCTGGACGATGGCTCCACTGTGCAAAATCCCGAGACAATGCCTTATCCGGCCTCGGGTCTCAGCGCTTCTAACACCTTGCGCAGTGGCGATACCTTAGAGGGGCTCACCGGTGTGATGGGTTATGGTTTTGGTGCATACCGTGTACACCCAGTGGAAGTACCTCAATTTACTCCGGTCAATTTCCGCGATGAAGCGCCGATCCTGCCGGGCGATGGCAGCCTGCGCGTTGCTAGCTTCAATGTGCTGAATTATTTCAATGGCGATGGTAATGGGGGTGGATTCCCCACTTCGCGTGGTGCCGATACTCTGGAGGAGTTTGAGCGCCAGAGAGATAAAATCATTTCTGCAATCCTGCGTATGGAAGCCGATATCGTCGGCCTGATGGAACTGGAAAATGACGGCTATGGTGCCGACAGCGCCATCCAGGATCTGGTTAATGGGCTCAATGCTACAGCACCAGGGCAGAGCTACCAGTTTGTGCAGCCGGATCTCACGCAGCTGGGTAGTGATGAAATCGCCGTGGGCATGATCTACCGCAGTGACCGCGTTGCGCCTATGGGCAGCGCCGTTACCCTGCAGGATTATCCTTTTGATGGCGGTAACCGCCAGCCGCTGTTACAGGCTTTCGCTGAACTTTCCTCCGGCGAGGAGCTCGCCGTGGTGGTGAATCACTTTAAATCCAAGGGTAGCTGCCCTAATGATGGCAGCCTGAATAGTGATCAGGGGGATGGTCAAGGCTGCTGGAATGCCCTGCGGACTCAAGCTGCCGATGCGTTGGTGAGCTGGGTCGACAGTGACCCCACCGGAACCGGAATTAATCGTGTGCTGGTACTGGGTGACCTCAACAGCTACGCCATGGAAAACCCCATTACCACTTTGAAGGGTGCGGGTTATACCGATCTGCTCGAATGGTACGGAGCAGGTGAGGCTTATTCCTATGTCTACGACGGCCAGTCTGGCTATTTGGACCACGCTCTCGCCAGCCCCTCACTGGCTCCGCTGGTTACCGCCGCGGTGGACTGGCATATCAATGCGGACGAACCCCGGGTGCTGGATTACAACATTGAGCACAAGAGCGCCGAGCAGCAGGAAAACCTCTATTCTACTGGGCCTTTCCGCGCATCCGATCACGATCCCTTAATCGTCGAGCTGGACCTGGGTGCGGATAACCTGGCACCCACGGCAGAATTTAGTTGGGAATCCGAAGGGTTGTTGGTTGATTTTATCGACAGCAGCAGCGATGCGGATGGTGAACTGCTGAGCTGGCTTTGGGATTTCGGTGACGGTGTAACCAGTACCGAGCAAAATCCCAGTCACAACTTCGATGCACCGGGTAGCTATTTGGTACGTTTGCAAGTGGAAGATGATCGCGGTGCGGTCTCCACACAGGAGCAGATCGTTGAAGTGCAGGATGATACCGTTTCTCTGCAAGCCAACTTTAAACTGCATCGCTTTTTCCGTTGGGTGTGGGTGGAAGATCGCAGCCAATACAGTGGCGATAACAAACTGCAATACCACTGGAATTTTGGGGATGGAGTGCAGCGCAACGGACGTTGGGCGTTACATCGCTACGCACAAACGGGCAATTACGAAATTACCCTCACAGTGAGTGATAGTGAGGGTGCAGAAGACAGCGCCTCCCAGTTAGTAAAAATTTCCTGGCCACGCTGATATATGTCAATTTTTGATTAATAATAAATATTCTGGTTGCCCTGGCGTTGGGGTTTTGAGTTCCCTGTCGTCGCTTCACCAGGATTCTTTGAGTTGATAGCTTTTCCCTAGAAGCGAATGGCCGCACCCTGGTGGTGCGGTCTTTTTTATTTTCCCTGCTCAGTTTGTTGATTGCCCGAAAAAATTCTATCCCCATCTTTTGTAATTGGGCGGAGAAGCCATAATGGTTAGACATAGAAATGCAGGGCAGCATCCTTTATGTCGCGTACCTACGAAAGTCTTACCGGGCTGAGCCTGGAATGGACTGGCACCCATTATTCCAAGCAAGGGGATTTCCCCGAACTGTCCACCCATATCGTCAGTTATGACACAGATTCCAGCTGTTATGTCACTGCCTCGGGAAAGCTGGTAGGAGAGGCGCGTTATTGTTACGAACCCATGGGGGTGCGTATGGCGACACTGATCTACTGGCCAGAGGTCTACCAGGGGCGTCGTGGTGTTGTACTGTACGCGATGTTGGATTTTGACCTGATGTTGGATCGAGCGGTCATAGTGCATAATGACAGACCGCTAGCAATAGCAAATGGCAGTTTTCGGGTGGTGGAGACTCCAGCTAAACCAGCCACCTAAATCCCACAACTCACACAATTAATGGAAGGGAAGCTAAGATGCACGCTCATGAAAAAATTAATTATGTAGAATTTCCATCCAAAGATTTACAGAAAACCAAGGATTTTTTTGCCGAGGCTTTTGCCTGGGGTTTTACCGATTACGGCCCAGAATATATCGCATTTTCCAATGCAGGCCTCGATGGTGGATTCTTCCTCGCCGAACAGCAGAGTAAAACCGCAAACGGTGCAGCGCTGGTAGTTTTATACAGCTCTGATTTAGAAGATACTTTGCAAAAAGTAGAGCGCTGTGGCGGTAATGTGGTTAAGCCAATTTTTTCTTTTCCCGGCGGTCGACGTTTTCATTTTACCGAGCCCAGTGGCAATGAGTTCGCGGTTTGGTCAGATATGGAATAGTAAGAGTAAATTTGTGAAACACACCCAATAAAAAAGCCCCCGTTGTTAGTTGGGGGCTTTTTATTCTAGGCGATAAGATCTTCGCTTAAGATTTAAACTCAGTATCCAGTTTCTTTTCTACTAGTTGCTTTTTCAGCTTGGCATATTGGGGCACGCCGTTTTTGTAGGGAGGGTAGTCTTCGCCCTGAATTAACGGTAACAGGTACTCGCGTCCCGCTTCGGTAATGCCGAAGCCGTCTTCGCTAATATATTCTTTCGGCATAAATTTTTCGACGTTGGCCACTTCAGACAGTGGTGCTTCCGCGATAGACCAGCTGTACTCTTCACCTTCCGCACGAATAATTGCCGGCATAATGGCGTTCTTGCCGGCTGCCGCCATTTCCACGGCGGCACGACCGACGGCGTAGGCATGCTCCACATCGGTGGCGGAGGCGATATGGCGGGCGGCGCGTTGCAGGTAGTCGGCCAGTGCCCAGTGGTATTTCAGTCCCAGCTCACTTTTGATCATATTGGCGAGGGTCGGTGCCACACCGCCCAGCTGCTTGTGACCGAAGGCGTCGGTGGTGCCGGCATCGGCGAGGAAGGTGCCGTCTTCGTACTGGGCGCCCTCGGAGGCGACGATTACACAGTAGCCTTTTTCGTCCACGGTCTTTTGCACTTTGGCCAGGAACTTCTCTTTATCGAAGGCCACTTCCGGGAACAGGATGATGTGCGGTGCATCGCCTTCCTCTTCCTGGGCTAGGGCGCCGGCGGCGGCAATCCAGCCCGCGTGACGACCCATTACTTCGAGGATAAAGACCTTGGTGGAGGTGGCGCACATGGAGGCTACGTCCATGGCCGCTTCCTTGGTGGAAACTGCAACGTATTTGGCTACGGAGCCAAAGCCGGGGCAGTTGTCGGTTAGCGGCAGATCGTTGTCGACCGTTTTGGGAATATGGATGGCCTGGATTGGGTAACCCATGGTCTCAGACAGCTGCGAGACTTTCAGGCAGGTATCGGCGGAGTCGCCGCCGCCGTTATAGAAGAAGTAGCCGATATCGTGGGCCTTGAACACTTCGATCAGGCGCTCGTACTCTGCGCGGTTCTCTTCCAGGCTTTTCAGCTTGTAACGGCAGGAGCCAAAGGCGCCGGAGGGGGTGTGACGCAGTGCGGCGATGTCTTCCACACTTTCCTGGCTCACGTCGATCAGTTCCTCGCGCAGTGCGCCGAGGATGCCGTTCAGCCCCGCGTAGACTTTGCCAATTTTGTCCTGGTTTTCACGGGCGGCTTCTATTACGCCGCAGGCGGAGGCATTGATTACGGCAGTCACACCACCGGACTGCGCGTAAAAGGCATTCTTCTTCGACATGGTTATCCTGTATTTCATAGCGATCTTGGGAAGTGACCCGATCCGGTTGTCCGCCGAGCGCTCTTTGGCGGCGCCAGTGGGGAACTCCGGGAGCTCGTATCGGGTGTCGGCCGTAGCTGGAAAACTCCTACCACCCTAACGGGGGTGAGGCCGATCTGTGCGGGGGCGGAGTCTAATGGAATAGCGAGTAAATTGCATGGCAAACGGGGTATTTGGCAATTACTGGTCTGTTTGGCCGTGTTAAGCTTGCGCCGCAACCCCCAGGAGTACAGATTTTCGCCATGCATATCCATATTCTCGGTATTTGCGGCACCTTTATGGGCAGCCTAGCCCAATTGGCGGTAGCCGAAGGACACCGGGTCACCGGTAGCGATGCCAATGTCTATCCCCCCATGAGCACTCAGTTGCAGCAGGCGGGTATCCAAATTACCGAGGGCTATGACCCGGCTCAACTGGCGCCGGCCCCGGACCTGGTGATTGTCGGCAATGCCATGTCCCGCGGTAACCCCGCCGTGGAAGCGGTGCTTGAACAAGGTTTGCCCTATACCTCTGGTGCCCAGTGGCTCTGCGACCACTTCCTCGGCGGGCGCTGGGTACTGGCAGTAGCGGGCACTCACGGTAAGACCACGACCGCCAGCATGTTGGCCTGGATTCTGGAAGCGGCGGATATGCAGCCGGGCTTCCTGATCGGCGGTGTGCCAGGCAACTTTGGAGTGTCGGCGCGCTTGGGGGAATCCCCCTTCTTTGTGGTGGAGGCGGATGAATACGACACGGCCTTCTTCGATAAGCGCTCTAAGTTTGTGCATTACCGCCCACGTACAGTGATTATCAACAACCTGGAATTCGATCACGCCGATATCTTTGACGATTTGGCGGCGATCCAGCGGCAGTTTCATCATCTGGTGCGCACGGTGCCCGGCAACGGCCTGATTGTCAGCGCCGCAGAAGATAATGTGGAGCAGGTATTGCAGCAGGGTTGCTGGAGTGAAGTGCAGCGCTTTGCCAGTGAGGATCAGCCGGGGATCAGTGCGGGCGACTGGCGTGCGGTGAATATTGCCGCGGATGGCAGCAGCTTTAGTGTGCTGTTCGAGGGTGCCGAAGTGGCGCGTGTGGAGTGGGATCTTACCGGTATGCACAATGTGCGCAATGGTCTCGCCGCCATGGCCGCAGCCCGTCACGTGGGTGTGGTGCCGGAGTTGAGCGCCTCTGCCCTTGGACGTTTTCAGGGCGTAAAGCGCCGTATGGAATGTCTGGGCGAAGTGGCGGGTATCCGCGTTTACGATGATTTTGCCCACCATCCCACTGCGATCGAATCCACGCTTACGGGCCTCAGGGCCAAAGTGGGCAAGGACAAGATCATCGCCTTAATAGAGCCCCGCTCCAACACCATGCGCATGGGCGTGCACCAGGGCCAGTTGGCCAATGCCTGTAGCGGCGCGGATATGGTCTTGTGGTATCAGCCCCAAGGCATGAATTGGTCTCTGGATGAAGTGGCTCACCACTCTCCGGTGCCGGCCAAGATTTTTGACACTATCGAGAATGGGGTCGAATCGGTACTTCAGCTCGCCGGTGAAGGCAGCCATATAGTAGTGATGAGCAACGGTGGCTTCGGTGGTATCCATCAGCGTTTGATCGGAGCCCTGGAGCAAAAATATAACTATTCGACCTGAACAGAGTCGGCACTTTAGTGATCGGGGAAGTGATCTTGCAGCAAGCCACATTTAATAAAACCGTTACCCTGGCCATGACTGGGGCTTCCGGAGCCCAATACGGCCTGCGTTTGTTGCAGTGCCTGCTCGCCTCCGGCGTGCGCGTCTGGCTGTTGATGTCCGAGGCGGCCCAGGTGGTGATCAACACCGAGACCGACCTGCAACTGCCGGAGGGGGACGACGATACACTGCAGGCCTTTCTCGCCGATCGCTTCGGCGCTCAAGAGGGCCAGTTGAAATTGTTTGGCAAGCGTGACTGGTTTTCGCCAGTGGCATCCGGCACTGGAGCGTCGGCCAGTATGGTGATCTGCCCGGCCAGCGGCGGCACCTTATCGGCGGTTGCCTGTGGAGCCTCCAACAATCTGATCGAGCGCGCTGCGGATGTGGCACTGAAGGAGCGCCGCCAGCTGATTTTGGTTCCGCGCGAGGCACCTTACTCGGAGATTCACCTGGAGAATATGCTCAAACTCACCCGTATGGGGGCGATGATTCTGCCGGCCAGCCCCGGTTTTTATCAGAAACCGCGCACGGTCGAGGACATTGTCGACTTTGTGGTGGCGAGACTACTCGACCAGCTGGGCGTGGAACAAAAGTTATTACCGCCCTGGGGTGAGTAGGTCACCGGGAGTTAAAAAATAGTGAAACCGAGCATAACTATTCACTACTGTGCGCAATGCAACTGGATGTTGCGGGCCACCTGGATGGCCCAAGAGTTGCTTCACACTTTTGCGGATGACCTTCAACAGGTTGCATTACAACCCGGAACTGGAGGAATATTCGAAATCCGCATTGGTGAAAATTTGATCTGGGAGCGCAAACGCGATGGCGGTTTTCCCGGAGCAAAAGAACTCAAGCGGCGCGTGCGGGACCTGCTATTTCCCGAGCGCGACCTGGGACATATCGATACTCCCTGAAAATATTTCCAATAGCGCCGTGTAAACGCAAATTTTGTATTTGCACCAGCACTGCCGAGGCGATCAAAATATGCGCCGTACTGCGGCCCACTGATTTATTGGATACAAGCGGAAACCTATGCTGTCAGCTCTGAAGAACTCTTATGAATTCCTGGTAACCAAACGGCCACTGGCTGTATTGGTGGTTATCGGCCTACTCACCCTGCTGGCAGCGATGGGTCTGCCCCGCTTCAAAATCGATGCTTCGGCGGACTCCCTCACCCTGGAAGCAGACAAATCGCTGGATTATTTCCGCGAGATCGCCGAGCGCTACGCCAGCGGTGATTTCCTGGTAGTGACTTACCGTTACAAAGATGGCGACCTGTTCAGCGATGAGTCCCTGGAGGCGCTGGGCAGGCTGCGTGATGAGTTGGCCGGAGTAGATGGCGTTTCCAGTGTGCAGTCCATTCTGGATGTACCGCTGTTGTACAGCCCAAAACTGTCTCTAACTGATATAACCGATGAGATTCGCACCCTGTCCCAGTCCGACACCGATCGGGACCTGGCTCGTCAGGAGTTTCTCTCCAGCCCTATCTATCGAGAATTGATTCTGAGTCCAGACGGCCAGACCACGGCACTGCTCGCCAACCTGACGCTGGACAGCCGCGGTATTGAACTGGTGCGCGAGCGCGATGCCTTGCGCCGCAAACGCAATAGCGAGGGCCTGAGCCCGGAAGAGGCCGCGCGCCTGGAAGAGGTGAGTGCCGTTTACCTGGAACACCGCACTGTTCAAGAGCAGGAAGCCCACCAGCGGGTGGATACGGTGCGAGCAATTCTCGCCGGTTACGATGATGACGCTGAGCTTTTCCTCGGCGGTGTCACCATGATCACCGCGGATATGATCTCGTTTATCAAGAGCGATCTGCTGGTGTTCGGGTTGGGCATCCTCGCCTTTATTATCCTTACCCTGTTACTGATCTTCCGTCAGCCCCGTTGGGTGCTGTTACCGCTGCTCACCTGCGTCACCACCGCAGTGATGATTCTTGGCCTACTCAGTTGGCTCGACTGGCGTATGACCGTAATCTCCGCCAACTTCGTCGCTCTGCTGTTGATTATCACCCTGGCCATCACCATCCACTTAGCGGTGCGCTACCGCGAATATATTGCGCAAAACCCCGACTGGAGCCGTGAGACACTGGTGCTGCAGACAGTGCGGTTTATGGCCAAGCCCTGTTTGTACACGGCCTTGACCACTATCGTTGCATTTGTGTCACTGGTGGTGAGCGGCATTCGCCCAGTGATCGACTTTGGTTGGATGATGACGATGGGTGTCACACTGGCCCTGGTGTTGTCCTTCCTGATTATCCCCAGCTTTCTGATGATCCTGCCCAAGCGCCAGGGCAAAGTGAGTGAGGATAATTCTCATGCCTTCACCCTGCGCTTCTCCAGCTTTGCCGAGCGCCATAAGTTCGTGGTGCTGGGGGTCTCCCTGATTGCTGCGGTAGTTAGTGTGGTGGGCATGTCTCAGCTCAAAGTGGAAAACCGCTTTATCGATTATTTCGATGACTCCACCGAAATTTATCAGGGGATGCTGGTGATTGACCGCCGCCTGGGCGGCACTGTAACCCTGGATATCATCCTCGATAAACCCGAAGAAGAGGCGGTGGCCTTCGAGGGCGAGGAAGATCCCTTTGCCGTGGAAGCGGAAGACGATCCGTTTGCGCTAGAGGAGGATCCCTTCGCCGCTTCCGAAGAAGACCCCTTCGGCAGTGAGGAAGCGGCCCCGCAGCAGAGTTACTGGTTTACCGTAGCCGGTCTCGCCACGCTGGAGCAGTTGCACGACTACCTGGAAGAGCAACCCGAGATTGGCAAGGTGCAGTCCCTGGCTACCCTGTACAAGGTGGCGCGGGATCTAAAAGGCGGCCAGCTGAATGATTTCGAACTGGCAGTGGCCAATACCAGCCTGCCGCCGGAAATTCGCGGTGTATTGGTAGATCCCTATCTCTCCGCAGAGCACAACCAGGCACGTATTACCCTGAGGGTGATGGAGACAGATCCAAATCTGCGCCGTGGTGAATTGATCGAGCGCATTTACGATTACGCGCATAACGAGATGGGCATAGCGCCGGAAAACATCCACCAAACAGGACTGCTAGTGCTTTACAACAATATGCTGCAGAGCCTGTTTAAGTCCCAGATCCTGACCTTGGGTGCGGTGTTTGTGGGCATCTTGCTGATGTTCCTGGTGTTGTTCCGCTCTCTGTCGATCGCCATTATCGCGCTGGTGCCGAATATGTTGGCGGCCTGTGTGGTGCTTGGTGGTATGGGCCTCGCTGGTATACCGCTGGATATGATGACGATCACTATCGCCGCGATTACCGTGGGAATTGGTGTGGACCACGCGATTCACTATCTGTACCGCTTCCGCGCCGAGTTTGCCAAAGACGGCGATTACCTGGCTACCATGCATCGCAGCCACGCCACGATCGGCCGTGCCATGTTCTACACGGCCATCACGATTATTGCCGGCTTCTCAATTTTGGCGCTGTCCAAGTTTGTGCCTTCTATTTACTTTGGTCTCTTGACCGCCTTGGCGATGTCCGCGGCACTGCTGGGCTCATTGACGTTACTGCCACTGCTGCTGGTGATGGTTAAGCCACTGGGAGCCGGTTCTGTAGATAGTGGTGAGATAGACATTCCAGAGGGTGCGGCCAAGGCCTGAGGGGACACTCTACAAAACTAACAATAAAAAGCCGGGCAATAGCCCGGCTTTTTATTGACAGATTGTCCCGCTGGGAGTCAGTCCTGACGGCCGGTGATTTCCAGCAGGTGGTAGCCAAACCGGGTTTTATCGGGCCGAGCACCTTGTGCAGTGCCTCAGAGAAAATGACCTTGTTGAGCTCGCCCAGATCGCCGCCGCAATGAATAGTAGAATTACTTAACCTTCTCCTTGCCCCTCTGTAAACTGATCGCAATGCTCATCAGTTCATCGTCGCTTGAAATAGGTATTTCATCGCTGGGTGCGAAAGAGTATGGATCTTGAGCATATCTTGGAATGATTTGCACATGCATGTGATCTTCCGACTGTCCAGCTGCCATGCCGGAATTACAGAAGGTATGAATGCCGTCAGGTTCCAGTGTTTCCCTTAGTAAATGTATTCCAGTTAGCGTCAAATCACTAATGTCGGATAACTCTTGTGGATTACAATCCGTGAGATGGTGAGTGTGAGCAAAAGGCATTACCAGTAGTGCTCCTCTGCTGCGTTGTCGCGGATTGATTGCCAGGCAGGCATGCTTTCTGACCTGAATCAGCGGGATATTGGAGTGCATTAGAGTGCATAATGGACAAGGCCTTCGAACTCGAAATGTGTAAGGCACAATAAACTCAACGCAGATTGTTGTAAGTTAGAGTAACCAAATAATCGATCCATGATTTCTCTGCTGAGCCTCTTTGCGAGCCAGACTGACAGCCAAAGACACCGAGGAGCTATTCTGAAATTTAAAAAAAGTATAGAAATTAACTTGAGTGATGAAGGGCCTCTCTCAGCCGTGTTGCCTCTTCTGCACGTTGTGCTTGTGTCCATTTGGGGCACAAATGAATATCTTTATAGCGATATTTTCTGCCTTCCTTACGATCATTTCTCGGCACAATTTCCCAGACCAAGTGCTGATAAGATCGGCCTGTGATATCACCCCAGTCACACCATACATTTGTGCCGTCAGGGTCATAAACTCTTTCCACCGCTAGTGTGGCTTCGCGGACACAGAGAAATAGTCCGTGAAACTCCTTTTTGCTCAGAGAGGTAAAGTCAGTGTGATAAATATAGGGGATAATTACCACATTGCCTGGAATTCTGGGTCGCTCTGGTACCATCGCAATTGCATAGTCATTCTTGAATACAGTAAACAGCGATTTTTCCTCTGAACTGTTAAAGCAATATCCACAGGGGCAGTCTGATTGTTTAGAGGATAGATTAGACAAGGGTGATACGAGCCTCTTCCCTTTGTTCTGCAACAACATAGGCTTCCGCTCCTATTGGCAGAGTGAGTATGGGATCTGTGTGGCCAAAACTTAGGTTGGCAATAATCGGAAAATCATAATCCTCACAGGCTTCAAGTACGATGTCCTTTAAGGTTAGCCCCGCAACTTCTGTACATCGGGGGGAGCGGCCGATTAGCATGGCTCTAACATGGGAGAACACACCAGATTGGCGAAGGTGAGTTAAAGCCCGTCGGACTCGTTCGAGGCGCGCCTCTTCAGCATGTGCTTCCCAAAAAAAAATACTATCCATTGGAACCTTTAAGTATGGAGTTCCAATCAGCATATTGAGTGTTTCAATGTTCCCACCAAATAATATGCCACTCCCACTACCTGTTCGATAAACAGTCCGCTGACTACCTTCTGTCTTCAAGTGTCGCTGACGGGGATTCTTTCCCCAGTCTGCAAATTCCTGAGTCCACGCTCTTGGATCACCTAATTCCGTAAGGTCGGTTTCATTGGATATAACGGCTTGCAAGTTGTGAACTGTGAAAGGGAATGGATCAGGGTATTCACCGAACTGCGGTAAAACTGCTGGGCCAAAGTAGGTGATCCAGCCACCCATTGCGTAGATGCCCAGGAGTAGGGCGGAGGCGTCACTATTGCCAACAACCACTTTAGGGTGACGGCGAACGACCTCTGCATCCAGGTGCTCTAATATCTCTGCTGAATTAAAACCACCGATTGCACAAATGATCGCTGTAACAGAGTCGTCCAGTAATAAATCCTCTAGGACTTGTGTGCGTTGTGCTGCACTCCCGGCGGTAAATCCCGTTGAGTAAGTGACTTGTGCGGGTAGTACAACCTCGACATTCAGCGCGGCACCTAGGGACTTAATACCTTGTTGCAAGCGGATTGGGTATTTGCTAGCCGCATTGGAAGACGGTGAGAAAACAGCGATTGCCTTTCCAGGTGTGAGACGAGGGCGAAACGCAATAGTCATATTATCAACACAAGTGACGGCATGGGTTGGGTACCGCAGATCTTAGTTTGGCCAGTCAAGGGATAATCCTTGCTGCCGTAAAATATCGATAATTTTTTTGTACTGCGGGTTTTTAATAAGTAAGTGATTCTGTCTGGCTCCTTTAAGTGCGCGTAAGAAAATTTGATGAAGAGTCAATTGGCTGGACTGAAGATCTTCTTCCGTAAGCCTTGTGGGGTGCGACTGGTGAAGTTGCTCCACCCAACTAGTGGGTAATCGCTCTTCCAATCTCCTATCGCCTTGTAAATTGGTACCCGTGGCCATTTGGATTAATGGAACAATTGCGTGTTTACGTGTGAAAGCGAGGGAGTCACATGCGGCTAAATATTCACCACGTTTGATTTTCGTATGAGTAAACCAAAGCCACCCGCAGTAGCGTCGCAATATATATTCCACAGATAATGGGGTGTTGTAATTTTTTTTGCTGAGTTGGACCGGTATATCCTTGCGCAAGAAAATTTGTGGCGCGGGAATGGAATAATGAGGCCCAACGCAAGTCTCAAAACTCACATCGAGCTTTACTACCCAGTTGCTATCTGTTGAGTAGAACACAAGTAGGTTGGGTAGTCCTGCGTGTTCTGCGGTAAAGGATACTGAAATTGAAAAATGTCTGTTAAGAGATTGCTCGAAGTGAATCTTGGCCAGATCGCGTGCATGATTAGAGGAGAATATAAATGTAAAGTCTAGATCGCTAAAAACATCGGCCTCACAGGAAGCAATACTTCCACCAATAGATACCGTTAACGGCCCCTCCTGTTCCTCAATCCATGAATTTACAAATAAAAACATAGGGCGTAAGTGCTTCGGGATTTTTTGGGTATTGTTTTCCGAGGTAAAGTTGTCGCTGTGATCTAGGGTTTTACCAATTGGAGATTGGTTATCCAGTGAATTCATGGCGTCAATTCGAATCCGTTTCGACGGGGTAAGATCTGAAGATCACGAATATCGTCATGATTGAGGACCCACATAAGAAACCGTTCCACGCCCATACCAAATCCAGCCGTTCGCTTTGGACATTGTTGCTTCATATTTGTATACCATTCATAAAGCTCTGGATTTATGCCGTGGGCCTGCATGGCTTCGAGTGTGGCCAAGTGATCGATATGTCGTTCACCGCAACCTATTACCTCTCCACAGCCGAATAGGAGATCAGCGTTTAGCGCTTTGTGTCCATCTTTATCTAGCGCCTGATAAAAAGGAACAACACCGTGATCCCATTTAGTAACCCAGACAAAAGGCCCGATGGTTTTAATCAGTTCCCTCTCCCCCTCTCGAGTTAAATGTCGACCGTATTTGGTTGACTGTATCAAGCCAGGCTTTTCGCGAAGTAGATCGGCAGCTTTATCGAATGTAATCTCTTTGAATTCCAACTTGCCTGAGGCTAATTCCTCTAGGTGACTTAAGTTGCCGGCGGCATTCAGAACAGGTTCTGCCTGTTCAGCGAGGATAGCGTTACAGAGTGAGCGGATATAGCTCTCGGCTAGGGCCATGGCATCGTGCAGTCCGCCGTTTATTTCTACTTCGCTGTGCATAAATTGACATAAATGCGTGGTATCCCAGTCCTCTCCGCGGAAAGAGGGCATCAAATAATAAACCCCCTGAGGCTTCATTCGACAGCACAGCTCCAGGTGGAACTGCATAGAGTCGGCCAAATAAGTTTCATGGCCGTCCATTTGAATGCGAACAGGCATTGAATCGCTGCCCAATCCATTTGGGCTCGAGATGCTTCCCGTGGTCACTGGCAGGTGAACGGTTCCAATGCTCCGTTTTTTCCAGAATGCTGCAGTTTCTCGGGTGATGATGTCTTGCAGATCTACCAATAGGTTAAACCAGGGGTTCTCTGTCAGCTTTAAATATCTGGCTGGGTCCGCTAACGCTGGTGGTTGCCAGCTATTTATACGGTTGTCGGTGTCCAATTTCCCGGCTCCATAAAGAAAAATATTTTGCGACACGATGTTGAATTTTCTGTGCTGGTTGTGTGTTGCCGCGGTGTGCCAAGTTTAGTGAATATTTCCGCTACATTTTTGTAAAAGATCGCGCTATTGAGTAGATAATTTTTCCCTTTTCATTAAGGGGAAAATTATAGTCTTACTGTAAGGGGTGCGGGCATTAGGGTGCGGGATTTTTACTTTGTGGTGCGAGTGGCGATGGAGTAAATTTTGGATGTCAATGGGCGCTTATCTCTCTAGTGAGTCAAAAATGATAATGCGCTAGAGGGGGGAGGTGGAGTATTGCGGTGAGGCAAGGGGCCTGCAGTTTGAGTCGGAAGTGTTTTTATTAGGCTGCAACACTATTGTCGGCTGCTTGTTTTTTGTGCCGTGGGCTGAAGAAATACATGGCGTTTTAAAGCTATTTTTAAACTCATCTATTGGCAGTTTTTGGATGTTGAGTTTGCAGGCAAGGCTGTATCCTTTTTACTTATAAGTGTGTCGAAAAAATCTTTGCTTCTAATGAAAAGCCAAGTCTCTATTCTGATCGTCGATCTCGAATGCACCTGTAATGATGCACCTGCTATAGCGCGTGAAGAGATGGAAATTATCGAGCTGGGCGCCATTATTGCTAAATTGTCAGGAGACTCATTTCTCATCTTGGATGAAAGGCAGTTTTACGTCAGTCCTTCGATTCATAGCAAATTAACCCCATTTTGTACCGACTTAACTGGGATTCTCCAGGACGAAGTTGATCATGCACCGCCCCTGGCAGAGGTACTGAATTTGTTTAGTGATTGGCTTTCTCTCTATGATTTATCTGCATGGGGAAGCTGGGGAGCATTCGATGCTGAGCAAATACAAATGGAGACCGGTGCCAAGGCGCTGTCTAACCCTTTGGAGTATTTGCCTCATATAAACATCAAAGAGCTATTCTCTCGGAAAAGGGGGCAGCGCGTCGGCCTCAGCAGGGCTCTTCAGCTGGAGAGACTTGAATTTAAAGGTAGGCAGCATTCAGGATTAGATGATAGTCGAAATATCGCCCAGCTTTTGGGGGGCGATGCCATGCTTAGGGAAAGCGTTTTACGCAAGATATAAACGCTGGCCTCGCTTCTGTCAGCCTCCTATTGTGGGCAACCTCCAATTGCGGGAATGATGCAAACAGATGCTCGTATTACTCGGTACTCTTCTGGTATGACAAAGTAGTTTGCAACCACCGGCTGGCAGAAATATAAAAAATCCGGAGCCCTTGGAGGGATTCCGGATTTTTTTTGCCAACCAGTCAGCAATAATCACTGAGCTAACCGGCGCTTGATAGTTTTGGGCTAATTGCGCTTTAGCAATTAATCCTGGCGGCTGGTGATTTCCAGCAGATGGTAGCCAAACTGGGTTTTCACTGGACCGTGTACCTTGTGCAGTTCCTCAGAGAAAACGACCTTGTCGAATTCCGGTACCATCATACCCTTGCTGAACTCGCCCAGGTCACCGCCGGAACGGCCGGAAGGGCACTGGGAGAATTGCTCGGCGATTTTGCCAAAATCGGCGCCATTCTCAATCTGGTCTTTCAATTCCAGGCACTTGTCTTCAGTCTGAACCAAGATATGGCGGGCTGTTGCTTTGGGCATGAATAGTCTCCATTCGTTGATAAACCGCTGCAGCTTAATGGCTGCAAGCCGCTCTTGCCACCGACAATTGTCGGGATACGGGTGAATTTAGGTCTCAGTTTGCCGGATTGGCGTTAAAACGTATCACCAGCCATCTCGGTCAGCCTATTGGCAATGGTATCTTTAGTGTTCAAACACAGCCGACGAGAGAGCGTTTTGCAACAGATTCCCCTTTTTCCCCTAAGTGTGCCTCTATATCCAGGGGTTGCCCTGCCACTACGTATCTTTGAACAGCGCTATCTACATCTGGTCAGCGAATCCCTAAAAAGTGAGAGCGGTTTTGGCGTGGTGTTGATTCGCTCTGGCGGGGAGGTGGGTAATGCCTCTGTTTGGCCCCTGGGGGTCTACGTGCATATTGTCGATTGGAGTCAGGGTGAGGAGGGGCTGCTGCATGTGCAGGTGGTGGGACGGCGGCGTTTCCGCATAAATCATACCGAGCGCGCTGAGGACGGTCTTTTGCTCGGCGATGTGGAGTGGTTGCCAGACAGCTCACCCCGGCCGATACCTGCCGATTGCGATGGCCTGTTGGCAGTGCTGGAGGAGTTAAAGGAGCGCGCTAAGGACCTCTCGCTCAAGTTTGATAATGTCGATTCCGCCGATGCGCTGTCCTGGCAGCTGGCCCAGCTGTTACCTCTTGAAGATAAAGCCAGGGTGGATCTGCTGGGTTTGGAAGATCCGCTAGCGCGTCTCGCCAATATCGCCGAGAACCTGGATCGTTGGAGCCGGGAGTGACCCGACTGTAACAATCCTCCTGCAGCTCCATATTTATGCCGTTTAAACCCCCGGCCGCTGGGGTATACTGCGCGGCCGACCGGATTTCGCACGGAGAGCCAAGTGACCACGACTGCTACCACTGATCAGCAATCCACCCGCGACAAGCTCGAACAAATGGGCCGAGCTGCCCGCGAGGCCTCTCGCGTGATGGCACGCGCCGATACCGAGACCAAGAATCGTGCTCTCAAGGCTATAGCCGCTGAGCTTGAGGCCCAGCGCCTTCAGTTAGCCGAGGCCAATGCGGCTGATATGCAGGCCGGACGCGAGCGCGGTCTGGATGCGGCGCTGCTTGATCGACTGGAACTCAATGATGAGCGCATCGACGGTATGATTGAGGGCCTGTTACAGGTGGCCGATCTGCCGGACCCTGTAGGGGAAATTGAGGATTTATGCTATCGGCCCAGCGGAATTCAGGTGGGCAAAATGCGCGTCCCCCTTGGTGTCGTGGGGATCATTTATGAGTCCCGCCCCAATGTGACTATCGATGCGGCCAGTCTCTGCTTGAAATCCGGTAACGCGACCATCTTGCGTGGCGGCAGTGAGGCACTGAATTCCAATCGGGCTATCGCTGCCTGCATCCGTGCGGGTTTACGTGAAGTGGGCTTGCCGCAAACCGCGGTACAAGTGGTGGATACCAGCGATCGCGCTGCGGTGGGCGCCCTAATCACCATGCCCGACTATGTGGATGTTATTGTGCCGCGTGGTGGCACCGGTTTGATCGAAAGGGTCAGCCGCGAGGCCAGTGTACCGGTGATCAAACACCTGCACGGCGTTTGTCACGTTTATATCGATGATCTTGCTGACGAGCAGAAGGCCTTTGAGATTGCCTTGAATGCCAAGACTCACCGCTATGGCGTTTGCAACGCCATGGAAACGCTATTGGTGGCCGAGGCCATTGCCGAGAGAATGCTGCCGCGCCTGGCCGAGGCTTATACGCTGAAGGGCGTCGAATTGCGTGGATGTGAGCGCACTCGCGAGATACTGCCGCAGATCAACGCCGCCAGTGATGGCGACTGGAGTGAGGAATACCTGGCGCCAATTCTTGCTGTCCGTGTTGTGGCGGATATGGATGGCGCCATGGACCATATCGCCCGCTATGGCTCAGGCCATACCGAGGCCATTGTGACCCAGGACTACAGCCGTAGCCGTCGCTTTCTCGCCGAAGTGGATGCCAGTTCGGTGATCGTCAATGCCTCCACGCGCTTTGCCGACGGGTTTGAATACGGCCTGGGGGCGGAAATTGGTATCAGTACTGATAAAATCCACGCCCGCGGACCGGTGGGGCTTGAGGGGCTCACTTCGCAGAAGTGGATCGTGTTTGGTGACGGGCATATCCGCCGATAATATCCGGGTTCGGCAGCCAACAAAGAGGTAATTTTGGCAACTAAGCGGCAGACCATTGCCTTATTCGGCGGCACTTTCGATCCGGTGCACTTCGGCCACCTGCGTATGGCGTTGGAGCTGCGCCAGGCTCTGGATTTCGATGAAATGCGTCTGCTACCCAGCCACCAGCCCCGTCACCGACAGAGCCCAGGTGTTTCCTCGCGTCAGCGCAGTGAAATGCTGGCATTGGCGCTGGTGGGTTGCGATGAATTGCAGCTGGATGAACGGGAACTGCAGCGTGGCGGTGATACCTATACGGTGGATACTCTCGAAGCACTGCGTGAGGAATTGGGGCCGCAAGTGTCCATCAGTTTCTGTATGGGCACCGATTCCCTGTTGACCCTGCATCGCTGGCATCGCTGGCATCGGCTGCTGGAGTTAGCTCACTTGGTCGTGGTGACCAGACCCGGCTGGCATTTGCCGGAAGTGGGTGAACCGGGTGGTAATGCTGAACTGGCGAAATTACTACAGCAGCATTCCGGCACTGTGGCCGATTTACACAAACACGCTTACGGCCGCCTGGTTTTGCGCGAGCAAACCCTGTTGCCAATTTCCGCCACACAGATTCGCAAGCTGCTGGGCAGCGGCCAATCGCCGCGCTTTTTGCTGCCAGCAGCTGTGTTGCAATATATTGAAGACCATCAACTCTATACAGAATCGGTCACCAGTGGTGACCAGTAATGAATCAAGGTGTTATGACAAATATTAAAGATATCGCGCTGAACGCTCTGGAAGATCTCAAGGGCAAAGACATTGTTGCTTTGGATGTTTCTGAATTCTCCGATGTGATGGACAACCTGGTGATCTGCACCGGTACCTCCAGTCGCCAGGTGAAGTCGCTGGCAGACAATGTGGTCGATGAACTCAAGAAAGAGGGCGTGCGCCCGATCGGTGTTGAGGGCAAAGAACAGGGCGAGTGGGTATTGGTGGATTACGGCGACCTGGTGGTGCACGTAATGCTGGCAGACGTACGGAATTTCTACGACCTGGAAAAACTCTGGTCTATGACACCGAATACCCGCGACGAGGCGGATGGCAGCGATCCCCACCAGGGCTGAGTAGGGTGAAGGTACGTATCCTCGCAGCCGGAGGCAAAATGCCCACTTGGGTACAAGAGGGTTATGCCGAATACGCCAAGCGCCTGCCCCGTGAAATTGCCCTGGAAATGGTGGAGATCCCTCTGGGGCAGCGGGGCCAGAAAAGCTCCGCGGCGCTGATTGAAAAGGCGCGCAAGAAAGAGGGCGAGGCAATGCTCGCCGCCCTTGGTCCGCGTGATCACGTGGTGGCACTGGATGTTAAAGGTAAGCCCTGGAGCACAGAGCAACTTTCCGATCAGCTGCGCGACTGGCAGCTGCTGGGGGAAAATGTCAGCCTGTTGATTGGTGGCCCGGATGGGCTCTCTCCAGACTGCTTGAGCAGGGCACAGCAGCGCTGGTCCCTGTCGCCTTTGACCCTGCCGCACCCTCTGGTGCGTGTCGTTTTGGCTGAGCAAATCTATCGCGCCTGGACACTGCTTGCCGGCCACCCCTATCACAAATAGGACATTTGAGACCAAGTGCGGAGAGATTTGCCAACTGGGATTCTCTCTCCGCGCGCTCGCTGTGGTAATGTAGTCCGAATTAGTCTTTTCCCGCGCCAGTCATAATCGTTTAAAAAACGCCAATGCCCCACGATCATCACCTCAAGGACCCGCACACGGAACAGCGACTGTTTCGCAACCGTATGTTGGTGGCCATTGTAGGCGTGATTGCACTGCTGGGAGTTTTGATTGCGCGTTTTTATAACTTGCAGGTGGTTAATTACGACGACTACCGCACCCAGTCCGATGAGAACCGTATCCAGGTGCGCCCTGTCGCCCCGACTCGCGGACTGATTTACGATCGCAACGGAATTCTGCTGGCCGATAACCGCGCCAGTTACAACCTCTCCATCGTGCGCGAACGGGTGAAGGACCTGGACGCGACCCTCGAATTGATCGGTCACCTGATCCGCCTCGACGACAGCGATGTGGCCAAATTTCGCAAGCGCCTGGGACGCCGCCGTCCGTTTGAGCCGATACCTCTGAGATTTCGCCTGAGTGAAGAGGAAATCGCGCGCATCAGTGTCAACCAGTTCCGTATGCCCGGGGTCTCCGTAGAAGCCGAGTCGGTGCGCTACTACGCCTTGGGGGATCTGTTTGCCCACAGTGTCGGTTATGTGGGGCGTATTAGTGATCGCGACCTGAGCAATTTCACCAAAGAGGACGTGCGCCTCTATCGCGGTACCCGCAGTATCGGCAAGGTGGGGCTGGAACGCTCCTATGAGAAAACCCTGCTCGGTGAAGTGGGTTATGAAAATGTGGAGATCAATGCACGCGGGCGGGTGTTGCGGGTGCTGGAACGCCAGGACCCCAAGCCTGGCTCGAACCTGAGCCTACACCTGGATGCCCATTTGCAGCAGGTGGCCTCTGATGCCTTGGGCGACCAACGCGGTGCGGTTGTCGCGATCGATGTGAATACCGGGGGCGTATTGGCCTTCGTGAGTAAACCCTCCTTCGATCCCAACCTGTTTGTGACCGGGATCAGTTTTGCCAATTATCGCGCCCTCAGCGATTCCCTCGATGTGCCCCTTTTTAACCGCGCCGTGCAGGGCCAATACCCGCCGGGTTCGACTCTGAAGCCGCTGATGGGATTAGGGGGGCTCGAGGCTGGATTGATCACCCGAGATACCAAAATTAAGGATCCGGGATTCTACAAGCTGCCCAATGATCCGCGTCTGTACCGCGACCATGTGCGCTGGGGGCATGGAGAAAAAGTGGATCTGATTCAGGCTATGGCGCAGAGCTGCGACGTCTATTTCTGGGATATGGCCCACCGCTGGCATATCGATGGCATGCACGATATGGCTACCCACTTTGGTTTGGGTTCCAAGACGGGTATCGATCTGCCAATGGAGCGTGCGGGCCTTTTCCCCTCGAGGGACTGGAAGCGCGGTGCGCGAGGTATGCCTTGGTTCCCCGGTGACAGCCTGAATGCGGTTCTGGGGCAAGGTTTTGTATTGGCGACACCACTGCAGCTGGCGGTGATGACTGCCACCATCGCCAACCGCGGCACTCACTATCGCCCACAGATGGTGAAAAGCATCAACGGTGTGGAACAACCCGCGGAAATTTTACATAACCTGGAGGCGCGCCCGGAGAATTGGGACCTGGTCTTTGAGGGAATGGAAGCGGTGGTAAACCACAGAACTGGCACCGGTAAACGTGCCGGCAAGGGGCTGAATTTCCGTGTTGCCGGTAAGTCCGGTACCGCCCAGGTGGTGGGCATTGCCCAGGGGGAGCGCTACGACTCAGAAGCCCTGGCAGAGCGCCATCGGGATCACGCTTTATTTGTCGCTTTTGCGCCTGTGGATGAGCCTCGAATCGCAGTGGCCGTTCTGGTGGAAAACGGTGAGGGCGGCGGCAAAGTGGCGGCGCCGGTGGCTCGTGAAGTATTTGCCGAGTGGGTGCCGCGCCCGGATACCCAGCAGAAGACGGCACAGGAAACCAGATTGTTTGAGGGGGCGGATAATGGCTAGCCGAGATTTTTCCCACCGGCTGTCCGATGCCCACGGTAGCCTTCGAAAACCGGTGAGCTTGGCGCGGCGCCTGCATATCGATGTGCCGCTACTGGTGCTGTTGCTGGTTCTGGCCGCAGTGGGGCTGGGGGTGCTCTACAGTGCCTCTGGCGGCGATATGACTTACGTGCGACGCCAGTCTATTTTTATGTGTCTGGCTTTTACCGGCATGTTTATTGTTGCGCAAATCCCACTGGATTTTTATCGGCGCTGGTCACCCTGGGCTTACCTGGGGGGCTGTGCCCTATTGGTGGGAGTGTTGCTCTTTGGCACCGGCGCCAAGGGCGCTCAGCGGTGGCTGGAGATTGCCGGCTTTCGCTTCCAGCCCTCGGAGGTGATGAAATTGGGGGTGCCGATGATGGTGGCGGCTTTCCTGCATCAGCGCGCCCAGCCGCCATCTCTTGTGACTGTTATAGGGGCTCTGGCCATTGTGGCGATTCCAGCCGCTTTGATTGTGCGCCAGCCAGACTTGGGGACTTCTATCCTGATCGCTGCCTCCGGCCTGTTCGCGCTCTATTTGGCCGGATTGAGCTGGAAAATGATCGGGGCAGCGGCCATGGGCCTGGTGGTTTCCGCCTGGCCAATCTGGCAGTGGGGACTCAGGGACTACCAGCGCCAGCGTATCCTCACGTTACTGAACCCCAACGATGACCGCTTCGGGGCCGGTTGGAATATTTTCAATTCCAAAGCCGCTATCGGTTCCGGGGGTATCTATGGAAAAGGTTATCTGCAGGGCACCCAGTCGCAGCTGGATTTCCTGCCGGAGAGCCATACCGACTTTATTATCGCGGTGCTGGCGGAGGAGTGGGGAATGCGCGGTGTTTTACTGCTGCTTTTGCTCTATGTGTTGGTGATTGCCCGCGGTATCTATATTAGCTTTATGGCGCAACACCTGTTTGGGCGCCTGCTGGCGGGGAGTATAACCCTAACTTTTTTTGTCTATGTGTTTGTAAACATTGGTATGGTTACGGGATTGTTGCCAGTGGTGGGGGTACCCTTGCCAGTAATCAGTTACGGTGGCACCTCACTGATTACCTTGATGGCGGGATTCGGTATTCTCATGGCCGTAGGGACCGAGCGACGCAGGGTGCATTTTTAATGGACATGCGGCGTAAATAAAAAACTGGATGTAGAGACGCGAGATGAAGATAGGAGCGGTGGTTTTGAAGTGGACCTCGGGACTTTTGATTGGAATGGGGCTGGTATTGGCAGCCTGTGCGCAGGAGCCCGGCCACGGCGATAATGCCGGTGCGCAAAAGTTCGTGGAATATATGGTGCAAGAGCATCAATTTGACCGCAAAGAGATGCAGGAATTGATGCGTAATGCCAAGCGCAAGGACTCCATCCTCAAGGCGATCAAGCGCCCCGCGGAAAAGGCCAAGCCCTGGTATGAATATAAAAAGCTTTTCCTGACGCCGCAGAGTATTGCCGGTGGTGTGGATTTTTGGGATAAGAATGCCGAGGCGCTGGCGGAGGCCGAGAAAAAATACGGTGTGCCAGCTGAGATGATCGTTGCGATTATCGGCATTGAAACCCGCTACGGTGGCAACATGGGGGGCTACAGGGTCTTAGATGCGCTCTCCACCCTGGCCTTCAACTATCCTCGTCGCTCTGAATTCTTCACCAAAGAGCTGGAAAATTATCTCCTTCTGACTCGCGAGCAGGGTATGGATCCCCTCGCACTGAAGGGCTCCTATGCGGGCGCCATGGGTTTTGGTCAGTTTATGCCCTCAAGCTATCGCGCCTATGCGGTGGATTTCAGTGAAGATGGCAAGGTGGATATCTGGACAAACACCACCGATGCGATCGGCAGTGTCGCCAACTACCTGGCAAGGCACGGCTGGAAACCTGGCGAACCAACCACCGTGTTGGCCAACCCGCGCCCCAATGCGGATATGACCATTGTCAACGATACCCTGCAGCCCGAATGGACTGTCGGTGAGTTGGCGGAAAAGGGCTTTAATGCGACCAGCCAGGTTGCGCCGGAAATGCCCGCGATCGTTTTCTCCCTGCAGACAGAGCAGGGCAAACAATATTGGCTGGGGCTCAACAACTTCTCCACCATTACCACTTACAACCGCAGCCGCCTCTACGCTATGGCGGTGAATGAGTTGGCCCAGGAAATCGTCAAAGCACGTGGCGGAAAAAGCTAACTAATACACGAATAATCCCCGAGAAAATTTGCCAGAATTGGGGAACTAATGGCGGTAGTCGTAATCGAAATTTTTCTGTTTCACTGAGCAGTCATAGATAACAGCGGCTGGGAGACGGCAGCCTGAAGCTGCCGCGCGCCGGGGGGATTATGTTTCAGCGCAATATACGGCGAGTCTTTTTACTCGCCGCTTTGTTTTTGGTCGCTTGTGGCGGCCCGCAAATCAAACCAGCCAAACAGGGCGAACGAGACTTTGACAAGGTCAAAGATAGCGGCCCGGCTAAACCGGTGAATATGCTTGCCACACCGGAACCCACACCAGTGCGTGAGCCAATTGGACCGGCCGGGAATAAAACCCCCTACAAGGTCAACGGTGTTACCTATCACGTGCGTAATGCGGTCAAAGGCTATAAAGAGCGTGGCAAGGCTTCCTGGTACGGCACCAAGTTTCATGGTCGGCGCACTGCCAATGGCGAAATATATAATATGTACGCCATGTCCGCGGCTCACAAAACTCTACCCTTACCCAGTTACGCCAAGGTGACCAACCTGGATAATGGGCGCAGTATTATTGTGCGAATCAATGACCGCGGCCCCTTTGTCCACGGTCGAATTATTGACTTGAGCTATACCGCCGCTCAGAAGTTGGGCTATGTGAATAAGGGCGTTGCCCGTGTCGAAGTTGAGGCGCTGGACCCCAACACTCTGCCGCCCGTCACTGAAACTCTTTTGGCCGGCGATGTAAATGGAGGCCTGCCGCAGGACGCAAGCATCCGACTGCCGGAAAATACTTTCCTGCAGGTGGGGGCTTACAGTAACCCAGCCCAAGCTGAGAAAGTTCGAGCTCGCTTGGCGGCAGCAATTGACTATCCTGTTTCTGTCAGTCCGGTTGAGCGCAGTGGCAAGCAGTTTTACCGGGTGCGTATAGGGCCGATTTCCCAGCAGCGAGCCCTAGCCAATGCCCGGGAAGCGGTGCAGGAGAATCAACTGGGAGACCCCCAGATAGTGTATGAGTAAGGTCTTGCTCCAAAAACGAGCGGGCTGAGCGGTGAATATTCAAGCTTGTAGAGATGTACTATTTATACATGTTATACAGGCTGTCGGAAGTTATTACAGGTTATTGAAAGGCCTTATGCAACCAGTCTTAAATTGTAGATGTAGTGCAGGGCCTTTACCCGGTGGTAAGTGACCACTACTGAAATCAACGGTCACAGGAATGGCCGTTCACAAAATACTGCGCATTGGCGCGAGTTTTCTTGTATTTTGTATGTATTACTGGCTCGCGGCATTTGGTGACAAACCTTTACCGTGAATTAATCGCTTAAAATAAGTAATGGGTTAACAGCCAGCCAACGAACACGAGGATTAATGAGACTCTCACCTATGATCACACGGATTATCGCCTGCTCTTTTTTGTTGCTTTGTGCGGGCCTGGCCCAGGCGCAATCACTCATTCCGGCTCCGCCTCAGCTGGCAGCCACCTCATACCTGCTTGTGGATGCCAATACCGGCCAGGTGTTGGTAGAACACGAGGCTGATAAAGAGGTCCCACCCGCCAGTCTGACCAAAATGATGACGGCCTATATTGTCTCGGAGGAGATGATCAAAGGCAGTATCAAAGAAGACGACAAGGTGCGTATCTCTGAGAAAGCCTGGCGCAAGGGCGGCTCGAAGATGTTCGTTAAGGTCGGTGATCAGGTTCCGGTAATGGACCTGATGCGTGGCGTGATTATCCAGTCCGGCAACGACGCCAGTATCGCCCTCGCTGAGCATGTCTCTGGAAGTGAAGAAGTTTTCGCCGAGGTGATGAACCAGCAGGCTGAGCTTCTGGGTATGGAAAATACGAACTTCGTCAATGCCACCGGTTGGCCGGCAGAAGGGCATATGACTACTGCCCGCGATTTGAGTATTTTGGCGCGTGCTCTGATCACCAACCACCCCGAGCACTACGATATCTACTCTGAGAAGTATTTCAGCTACTCCGGTATCAACCAGCCCAACCGCAATCGTCTTCTGTGGCGTGATTCCGCCGTGGACGGTATCAAAACTGGCCATACCGAAGAGGCCGGCTATTGCCTGGTAGCCTCTGCAATGAAACGTGGCATGCGCCTGATTGCCATTGTGGTAGGCACCGATAGCGATGAAAAGCGCGCCTCCGAAACTCAGAAGTTGCTGGCCTACGGCTTCCGCTACTACCAGACTCATAAGGTATATGGTCAGGGTGAAGTGTTGCAGAGCGAGCGTGTCTGGGGCGGTAAAGAGCCCAGCGTCGGCATCGCGGTTGAGAAGGATATCTTTGTCACTATCCCCCGCGGTGGTGAAGAGGGTATCAAGGCGGATCTGATCGTAGACGGTGAGCTGGAAGCTCCGGTCGAGAAAGGCCAGCCAGTTGGTAAGGTCGTTGTGACTCTCGATGGCGAGACGGTTGCCGATGTGAAAGCAGTCGCTGCGGAAGAGGTTGATCGCGCCGGTTTCTTTAAGCGTATATGGGACTCCATCAAGCGCTTTGTCATGGGCTTTTTCAATTAAATTTGCTCAATTGACTGGCTAGGGGTGGCAAGATTGCCTCCCTGGCCGGCTCGCCCGCATCTCTGACCAGTTCCTCCGCCATTCCCTGTCCACTGCTCTGCGCTCGCTGTATAATCGCCGCCCGGCTGCACCTAAGCTTTTCTCTATGTCTATAGGCCGGTCCCGGAGAGTGGTATGAGTCAAGATCCCAATCAGAATCCCCCGAAGATAGAATTCCCTTGCGAAGACTACATGGTCAAAGTAGTGCGTGACGCTAATGAAGAAGCGCACCAGTTCGTGCTGGAAGTCATGCGCCGCCATGCCCCAGGCCTTGATGAAGAGCGCATTACCCTACGTGATAGCAGCACGGGGAAGTTTACTTCTATGACTTTCTTTATCCTCGCTACCGGTGAGGATCAGCTCAAAGCCCTCTTTGAAGAGCTGAAAGTGCATCCTGCGGTACATATGGTGCTTTGATGGCCATTGTTCGCAACCTTGGCCGGCGGGATTACGAGACTGTCTGGCGCGCCATGTCTCGATATACCGACCTTCGCGATGAAAACAGCGCGGATGAAATTTGGTGTGTGGAGCATCAACCGGTATTTACCCAGGGGCAGGCCGGCAAGGCGGAGCACCTGTTAAATACCGGCGATATTCCGGTGGTACAGGTAGACCGCGGTGGCCAGGTGACCTATCACGGCCCCGGTCAGCTGGTTGTCTACCCACTGTTGGATTTGCGCCGCGCCAAAATTGGCGTACGCGATTTGGTGACTGCCCTGGAAAAGGCCACCGTAGCGATGCTGGCCACCTTTGGGATTGCGGCCGCCCCCCGCGCTGATGCGCCAGGGGTTTATCTGCTAGAAGGGCCGCGCAGTGGCAACAAAATTGCCTCCATAGGGCTGCGTGTACGCCGTGGCTGTAGTTTCCATGGTATTGCCATCAATATCGATATGGACCTGGCCCCTTTCCTTCGAATCAACCCCTGTGGTTATGCCGGCATGCAAATGGTGCAAATGGCCGAGTTGTTGCCGCAGGTCCCTACCTGGAAACAGGTAGCTGAGAATTTTGTGCGTGAGTTACTGTGCACTTTGGAGCTGCCCCCAGCGGAGTGGCAGCCGTTAGAAGAAAACGTATTGGCGCAACTGAGCGCGGAACAGCAGGAATTGAGTAATGGCTGATAAACCCGATCTGGTGCCGGTAAAGCGCACCCGCCGCCTCCAGCAGGGGGAAAAACTGCGTGATGGCGATAAAGTAGAGCGTATTCCGGTCAAGGTCATTGCCAGTGATACTGTGCTGCGTAAACCAGATTGGATCCGGGTAAAAGTGCCTGCCTCTAAAGAAGTGGATCGTATCAAGAGTATTCTGCGCTCTCAAAAGCTCTCGACGGTATGTGAAGAAGCCAGTTGTCCGAACTTGGGCGAGTGCTTTAGTGGCGGTACCGCCACCTTTATGATCATGGGGGAAATCTGCACCCGCCGCTGCCCCTTCTGCGATGTTGGCCACGGTAAGCCCAACCCTCTGGACCCGGAAGAGCCTAAGAATCTGGCGGAAGCCATTGCCGCGATGAGTCTGCGCTATGTGGTCATTACTTCGGTAGATCGAGATGACCTGCGTGATGGCGGAGCCCAGCATTTTGCCGAGTGTATTCGCGAAGCACGGGATCTCTCCCCGAACTTACAAGTGGAAATCCTCACCCCGGATTTCCGCGGACGAATGGATATCGCTCTGGATATCCTTGAAAAGCAGGCACCGGATGTATTCAACCATAATTTGGAAACTGTGCCACGCTTGTACCGCGAGTCCCGCCCAGGTGCCAATTACAAGTGGTCTCTAAAACTGCTACAGGAATACAAAAAACGTCGCCCGGATGTACTGACCAAATCTGGTTTGATGGTGGGCTTGGGTGAGGAGAAGGAAGAAATTTTCCAGGTAATGGACGATATGCGCGAGCACGATATTGATATGCTCACCATTGGCCAGTATCTACAGCCGAGTAAGGAACATTTGCCTGTGCAGCGCTATGTTCACCCCGATGAGTTTGATGAATACCGCCGCTACGCCGAGCAAATCGGCTTTAAGCACGCCGCTTGCGGCCCGCTGGTGCGTTCCTCTTACCATGCGGATAAGCAGGCTCACGGAGAGAAGGTGAGTTAAAGTTGAATTAAGGGGGACCGCAGTGCGCTTCCCCTTTTTAATAATTTTATATATCTAATTTAGTTTCCCCTCACTTTTATCTTTTCAATTCCGCCGTATATATTTTTTCAATATATTGAAGGCTTCGGCAGTTACTTCCAGCTCAAAAAAATTTTTTTGATTGTTGTGGAATTATTCACTCGCGATACCCTATTTATTTTCAGTGGAAAAAGGTAAAGATCCGCAGTGCTGGTGATGCGTGTTGGAGGCATTCGCCCATCTTTTTAAGCCGTACCCCTATCTCAAGCAACCATGCAGGTTAATTGGTTTTCCGCATTTTTTACTATTTTTTTAAGTATAAATCTTTAGGTTCAGTTAAAGGCTGAGAAAAGGCTTTGCCCTAATCTGGAACGATACACTGGGTTTGCGGATAGAGGCTTGTTGAAATGTTTAGGCAGTATTGAGGTAATTTTTTATTTAGAGCGAGTGTATATGGATAAAACACTTCACTTTTTAGGGCAGAGGTAGATAGCAGAACCCTAAGCTCACTCTTATTTTGCGTATACCTTTAAATCAAGGATTTGTAGATACTTTTTTACCTAATCTTTTAAAAAGGCGGACCAATATAACCTTCCCAGCGATTAGACTATATAGTCTACACTCTTGTGTGGGTGGTATACCTTACTTTGGCGTCTGGGAATTGCACTGGAAGGACATATTCAGTAACTTTAGGCCAAATAATTACGATAAGCCGGGATTGGCCCTCATTTCTGTAGCAGTTCTCACTCAAAGAAAGGGGCTGGTCAGAGCGCACTAAAAAGGTGATTCATTTTTGCGGTCTAATGAGCCGGTTATCTGGTATTAAGCTGTTGCGAGTACCTGAGTACAGGTTCCTGCAGTGCTGGTCAGTATCAAACCACTATAAACACAATAATGAGAGAGAAAGCGATGACCCCGGAAGAGCGATACGAGAAGGTTAAGGGCCTGCAGCCTTTAGAGCTTCTCTATAAGAGAGAGGCAGAAGAGCCAGAGACGGTATTTCTTCGACAGATGCAGCGTCGTCAGTGGCAGGACTATACTTGGCGTGAAGTAATGGATAGGGCCAGGCGTATCGCCGGCTACCTGCGCAGCCGTTTCGAACCCGGTGATCGCATTGCTATTCACGGTAAGAACTGTGCCGACTGGATTATTGTCGATGTGGGTATCATGCTCGCCGGTATGGTCAGCGTGCCCTTGTATCCGGGGCAATCCGCCTCCTCTATGTCTTATGTTTTGCAGCACTCCGAATCGAAATTGCTATTTTGTGGGGCGACCGATAACAACGCCGCCCTACAGGAGGTTGCGGACACCCTACCTTCTGTGGCAATACAGCGCTGTGAAATACATTGTAATGAAGAACTCGAAGCTGTTATTGCTTCTAATGAGCGTTATGAAGAGAGTCCTGTTTTTGCTGAGGATGACCTCTTCACTATCATGTACACCTCTGGCACTACCGGTAACCCCAAGGGTGTGATGCACACCTGGTCATCTGTGGTGTTTGTTGTGCCTAATATGATCCGCGGTTATGGCTTCAATGAGAGCGACCGTGTGCTCTCCTATTTACCCTTGGCCCATGCCGCCGAGCGAATTTTGGTGGAATTCCACTGTCTCTACTCGGGTACGCCAGTCCACTTTCCCGAATCCTTGGATACCTTCCTGGAAGACTTGCAGCGTACCAAGCCGACTATGTTCTTCTCGGTTCCTAGGCTGTGGACCAAGTTTAAGGAGGGAATCGATGAGAAGATTCCGCCTGCGCTGCAAAACGTATTACTGCGCATCCCTGGCTTGAATAGCTGGTTGAAAAATAAGGTGCGTGCCGGGCTCGGATTGGATCAAGCGCGAATGCTGGTAAGTGGGGCCTCGCCAATTTCTATCGAGTTGCTGCGCTGGTATGAGCGCATGGGTATGCAGATAGCCGATGGCTACGGGATGACAGAGAACTTTATCTATGGCTGCTTTGTTATGCCAGGTGAGGATCCGGTACCGGGCACTGTAGGCAAGCCATATCACGGTTGCGAGGTAAAAATTTCTGATGAGGGTGAAATTCTTTTCAAGAGTGGCTCTCTGATGAAAGGCTACTATTTAGAGCCGGAGAAAACCGCTGAAGCTATTCGTGATGGTTATTACCACACAGGGGATTCAGGTTTTATCGATGAGAAGGGGCTGCTTCATATTACCGGTCGCATCTCAGAAACCTTTAAAACCAGTAAAGGCAAGTTTATCCAGCCCAGCTTGTTGGAGGGACATTTTGGTAATGAAACCCTTCTGGCACAACTTTGTGTGTTGGGGCATGGTATGGATCAACCGGTGATGTTGGCAACCCTGTCAGAGTCTGCGGAAAAGCTGCCGAGAGCTGACGTCAATGAACAGCTTCGGCGTGTGCTCGAATCAGTGAATGAACGCCTACCACACCATGAGCGAATTCGTGCAATCTTTATCTGTAAAGAGGAATGGACCCCTCTCAATGAGTTCCTGACTCCGACACTTAAAATTAAGCGAAAAGTACTGGAATCCTATTATCAGCCGTTGTTTAAGCAACATGCTGATACCCAGGGGGTAGTTTGGGAATCTCGAGATACTTTAACTCCACAAAAAACTCAGCCGGATTTGCAGGCGGTGGATTAAGGCGGCTTAATTTCTAAATAAAAAAGCCCGATAGCAAGCTGCTATCGGGCTTTTTTATTAGGGCTTACTATTTAAAGTAGTCAGCTCAGTGGGTGTAGCTCAGGCAATTTGTTGAGTTGCCATTGCGTCCGACCTCTATGCGATCTGCGGAGCACTCGAAGTCATCATTAAACTTGCAGTCTTCCATCTTGCAGGCGCCAACACCGGCGGTGCGGGAACTACGGGTGTGTCTGGAATTAGTGAAGAAAGTGTCACAATCCGGGTCCGCGCCTTCACCAATAGTAATAGCTCTGGCATGGCAGGCGTCGTTGGCATTGTATGCGCATTGAGTTGCGGCACATCTGCTCACTTCAGGCATATCTGTCGCGATAATCATGGCTGTCTTCTCTTGGTTAGTCAGTTGGAGACTAGTCCAGCCCCATCCTCTGTCAATGAGAAACCATAGATTTTATAAGGTATTTAGCATTGCTAATTAACCAGTATGGTGGCGAATAATACTAGCGCTTACTGTTGTTAGTGTGGTGGATGGTTTCAATTACCCTCGAATCTATAAAAAAGATTTTTTATAGGTTTTGCGAATTACTGATATCTCATGCCTCCCAGGTCATCAATAGCAACTCAATGGTTTCGCCAGGCAAAGTAATTCTTCCCTCCGCTTTTAAGCCTATTTTTTCCAGAAGTTTCACAGAGGCAGTATTATCGGGGCGCGCTATAGCTACGATGCGTTTCAGTGCCAGTTGCTCGCGGGCATAATCTATAATCGCTTGGGCGGCTTCCTGTGCATAACCCCTTCCCCGATACTCCGGCAGAAAAGCAAAGCCAATATCCACGTCTTCGAGTCCTTCCCGTTTGATCAGTCCACAGGTGCCAACTCCGGTGCCGTCTGGAAGTGAGACTTTATAGAGGCCGAATTGATGCTCTTGATACATCGCCATAGGGCCACTTTGGATATATTGGCGTGCTTGCTTCAGGTTGCGGACTCTTCGATCGTCGATATTTCGTAAAAAATCGGCATCATTCAGAAGTTGAAGGATAAATTCAGCATCGGACTCACGGAGTTCACGCAGTATTAAATTAGGCGTATTTAGTTGGAACATGAATTTGGTCGTGCAGAGAGATCCTAAGGCGTTTATTTTGCCTATGGAAGCTATGTTTGGCGAGGGTACTGGGAAGGGGCAGGGACGGGTATCTAGAAAGTTGTGCCCCCTTGCGGGGGCACGCTGTGAAGCACTAGCCGGATTAGAAGCGGTAGGTCACATTGACAGATGCTTGCTCAGCCGCTGGGCGTGAGGTCACATTGGCACTCAGAGCGAGAGAATCAGCCGCTTGCCAGCGAATACCGGCGATGAGGCCCATGCCGTCATCGAAGAGGCCCTGATCGACGCTGGAGTAGCTAGGCATAGCATTCATGTTACCTGCCATGGACTTAACGCCAACCTCAAGGGTGTCCTCATCAGTTCCGTTGGTATCTTCATACCAAATCTGAGCGTAAGCATTGACGGTGTTCCAACTCTTATTGGCGAAGGCACCAAAGCGGAGTGTATTGTAGTCGCGCTCCTGGTCGCCATAGTTCATACCCAGAGGGTCGTACTCATTGCTTTGGGTATCGGTGTAAGTAAAGCCTTCAATAGCCTTCTCGGTATAACCGTCAACTTCCATGGTAGCTCGGGTGACTCCAATGAAGGGACCAAGCTGGTAGCTGGATTCACTGAACAGGTTGGCACCAACAGTCAGGCTCAGAGTAGTGTTCTCACCGGTGGTATCCCCTTCCAGCTCGGAAGCAAAACTGTTGCCGAGGGTCAGAGCGCGGTTTGCTTGGTCAAAGTCTACATCGGTCAGAGTCATGCTACCTTCCACGAAGAAGACATCGTGATGGAAGCGGCCAAACAGGCTGTAGTTGGTGGATGTGGACTCGATATCGGAACGGGCATTATCCACATCGATGTCGGAGCGGCTAACCGCGAAGCCCAGCTCCAGGTTGTTACGCAGGGCGTAGGTCATACCGATCAGATTGGCATTGCTATCGCCGCTCATATCCGCAGCAAAGCTGTTGTCGTAGTCAATATCACCGAAAACGCTGCCAGCGAAGACCGCAGTTTGAGCCTGGCTGTAGCGGACACCAACCAGATTTTCATCCAACGTGTTGATATGAGTGCGGGCAGCTTGGGCGCCAATGTCCGGAAGCTGGCCGGCCACTTGGGCGGCATTCACAATAGCGGTGTAGTAGTCGGCGAGAACCTGCTGGCCAACCTGGGTGGGGTGTACGGTATCGTTGAAGATCAGCTTGGAAGCGTCGGCAGTGTCCTGGCTAATACCGTAGACAGGATGCTCGATGCATTCACCGCCACTGCCGTCATAGCAGAATTGGCTTTGATCGAATTCGGCAGACAGGCCCAGTTGACCGGCGTTGTTCAGAGCGACTTTAAGCAGGCCAGCCTGGTCCACCATCAGCACGCCGTCGATATCTTTAGCTTGGGCTAGCAGGCTGGCGTTAAAGGCTTCAGAGGCTTTGCTGGCCTCTATAAGCACTTCATCAATAGCGGCAGGCAAAGCTGCATCAGCTTGCTCTTGGGTCATTTGGCCCGCAGCAACTGCTTGAGTCAACTCAGCGTTAACTTTCTCATAAACGCCTGCATATATAGCTGGAGTTTTGCTGATATCTGGAACATTAGATACCAATATATAGTTGGCACCGGCACCAGAGAGTGCGCTAGCTGCCGTTGCCATCATTGCAGAGGCGACGCCAATTTCTGCAGTGGCCTCTTCCATGGTCATATCACCAGAAGAGACTTTCTTGAAGCCTGTGAGCAGATCGTTGCCACCACCATTTACCCAGTAAAGGGCGTTTGTATCTGCGCTAATCCTAGTTTCTAAGTAACCTTTACCCAGTGGGTGAGGGTTACCAAAAGTGCCTAACTCCTGCAGAGCTTGATCAGCCTCAACTTTGGCATCTTCTGCTTGTTGTTGATATCCGGCAGCGGCGGCCAAATCACCTTGTGCGAATGCAGCTTTTGCCATAGCCGCATAGGTTCCAGCTTCAGTGAGCTTCTGCTTTAGCAGACCAGCTAATTGTTGGTCTGGATAGATTGGGCTGCCATCAGTACCTGCCTTCGGCATAAAGGCACTGAGAAGATTATGTCGATTGACATCAGCGTCCAAGCCATTTGCCTGAAGGTAAGTCATGTAGCTCTCGGTACCGATAATATTCATCAGTACATCTGCAGCCTTATGGCCACCAACGGCCCATACGCTTCCCGCGTTGCTGGTTCCACTCAAAACCTGTAGAGAAACATCTGCTTCAAGCTCGGCGGGGTCAGTCATCAGTGCAGGGTCAATACTGGGAAGGCAAAGAGAGGATTGCATACCAGCACAGGATGCTGCTAAAGAGCTCAGCCCCAAATTCTGAGACAGGATATTAATAGCGATATCGTTCGCATCGCCACCATTAGTGAATACATCGTAGTTGCCTACGTCAGTGAGGCTGTCACCAAAAGCAATAACCTGGCTGAAGGCTGATTCTTCTGCAATTGCAGAAACGCTGGTGAGGGATGCAAGTGCAATAGCCGCCGCAAGGCTGCGCTTGGCGTTGGGCATGGTTTTCTCCTAGTCGCGGTAATCGCACACCCGCGGAAACATCGGGAGGAATCCAGAGGAAACAACTGGGCGTGCATCTTTTATTGTTTTTTGTTCCTGTACCTCAAGGAAGCTCGGCAATACTAGCGGATTGACCCGAACAATAAAATAAGTCACGGGTTAAGTGGCTGGCTGCTTGGTCACCTCTTTCATGAGGTGGCCTTGAGGCACGCTACAAAGTGGCGCAATAGTACTGAATGATTGTTTTTAGGTAAATGCGCTACAGCTTTTTAATCGCTCGCTGCATGGTGCGATTTATTTTGAGGAAGGGCAAGTGTTTTCACCTGAGTGACAGGTACCCGAGTACCGCAAGGTATTTCTCCCCAATGAATCGGGAGTTCCGGTAAAATATGGGTATTCTCCCTGGTAGATATGGACTCAATCTTGGATCTGAAAATATGTTAAATGCCCGGTTAAAGGTCGATCCGGCTGATGTGCAGATCAGTGCTGTCCGTGCTCAGGGGGCGGGAGGCCAGAATGTAAATAAGGTCTCCAGTGCGATTCACTTGCGCTTTGACATCAAAAAATCCTCACTTCCAGAGGAAATAAAATCCCGGCTATTACAGTTGCGGGACCAAAGAGTTTCTGCCGATGGCATTGTGATTATTAAGGCGCAGCGTTTTCGCACCCAAGAGAAGAATCGAACGGATGCCCTGGAGCGCCTGCAACAGTTGATTGAACAGGCATCTAGGGTGCATAAGCCGCGCATAGCAACGAAACCCAGCCGGGGAGCAAAGGAGCGGCGTCTGCAAAGCAAAAGTCGCCGCTCGCAAGTAAAAGCTATGCGAGGAAAGATCAAGGATTAAATCGGAAGAGGGTTTTTTAGGTAACTTTTCTATAGTAATTTTTGTATAGCGAGTCTGGGCAATTGAAGACAATTACCCATCGATAGCTTGTCGTCGCTAGGAGCCGGTATTAACTTGTGATGTACAAAAGTACTCTTACTAGCGTAGTAAATTCGTAAATAAATTATGTAAGGCTACACATCCAAAATTTGTAGAAGAGGAAAAGAGAGTAAATCGCGCACTCAAAACCCTATGATACTTGCTTGGCATCTATTACAGGTGGCCAGGAAATATTCGCAATGTAATTGGATGCCAGATTATTCTGCCCAGTTAAATGCAGTTTTTTATTGAGGGTAGGGGGATCTAGCTAGCAAATTTTGGTATTCCATACGCCTTTGCGCCAGCTCGAACCTCAGGTCGTCAATCTCCAGTCCTAATTCCGTGTGGCGTACTTTAAAGCGCGCAATGTCGGCTAGCATTGAAACTCGCTCATCTCGTGTAGCCTCATCTCCCACCAGCAGGGTACCTAATTCAGTCAGATCATCTAATAGATGCTCGCGCTCAAGCTCCCGATCGTGGATAGCTGCCTCTATTTCCTCTACTGCACTTTTGGCAACAAAAAGGTCCCGGCCGGTTTCATAACCCTTTAAGAAGAGTCCTTCCAGGCCTGCTGGGCAGACGCCGGCGTAGTTTTCCCCTGAGCGCCCCTCAGAAAAGCCGCGCAGTTCTGTGCAAAATAGCTCCAGGCCCTCATCCCGACCAATACGGTAGGTGCTGGTATTGAGCTGAACACCATACTTAGCGCAAGATTCCCGCCGCTTACCCATGTGACTGAGTGCTCTTCCTTCGGCCCCATCTTCATAACCTAGTGCCTGCCAGTCAGCTACATGACACTCATCTTCACTCATGGTGGCGCATCCAGCGCTCAAGAGGATAAAGGTGATTAGAGAGAGGGTTCCAAATCTTAGCTTCACTGCTACTTCCTGTGATTGGGAGAAAAGGGCAGTTTACAGGAATCAACCTGACTGCGAGCTGAAGAAAACCAATAAGAGGCCAATCTGCATCAGTTGGAGTCATTAATTCGCTTAATGGTCGTTCGGCACCTAGATCTCATCGGCATGGCGTAACAACACTGTGAGTATCTACAACTGAGAACAGAACAAATTATGCGGTGATCGCTTTTTATGCAAAGGTAAAGGGGGGTACTCAGGAGGATAAACAAGGTTTACTAATCTAACTATATTTATTATGGCTGTCAAGGGAGAGTCTTTCCTAATATCTCCTTATTGGATTTCATTTTTCTTAGATTTTCTCTTTATATATTTCCAATAGCAATACTTGCCTATCCAGTGTTTTTTAAGTTCTCTTAAGTCTTAAAAATTATTATTTGTTTTTTTGGGAATGGTGCTAAATTGTTCAAGTACCATTCGTTGGTTGGTACTGGTTTTTTGATTTTTTTTGAGTTTTTATATCTGTTAATCACTGCGCTTTCCAAAATTTAAATAATAAAAATAAATCCATATGTCTTGCAGTATATCCTCTTGAGTCAGGTTGCGTCTTTAAAGTCAGTTTTTGTGGGTTTTTTAAATATTGCCGGTATTTAATCTTGCAGTTTGTGCAAGGATTTTGCATGAGTCTTTGATGTCTTCCTGTATTTCTTGGGGAATTGCCGGCTTGCGCAGGGAGAATCAATCAATGTGGAGAAGATAATGAAAAAAATGATTTGTACATCGCTACTAGGGTTGCTGGTTGTGCCCGTTACAACCTTGGCGCAGGAGTTATGGATAACGATCGGCAGCGATGGTTATCAATCCTTGAAAAAAAACAGTGCGTTAATGGCTAAAGAGGCTCTAGATGCACAAGGAGAGCGCAATGGTATAACCATACTGAAGGTAAATGAAGATAATTTATCCGATATTTCTACAATAATGCATAACAGTCACAATCGTTGTGGTGGCTTTATGGTGCATGATTCTTTAGAGGAGGCGCAAAATGCGCAGCTTTCCCCACTGGCTAATACTGTGTCGAGTATTGTCAGCTACACCATTGATAATGCGGATGTTGTGAATGCCCTGCAGGCAGAAATCTCTGAAGCAAATATTCGCACGACAATTACCAGCCTTTCCAACTTTACCAATCGCTATTACACCACTTCTACAGGAGTCGATGCGGCTGAGTGGATCCGGGACAAATGGCAGGCCTTGACGAGCTCTCGCAGCGATGCTTCGGTGCAGCTCTATAGCCATAGCTGGGCACAGCCTTCCGTTATTCTCACGATTCAGGGGCAAACAAACCCCGACGAAATCGTGGTGCTGGGAGCACACCTGGATTCCACCGTTGGCTGGAGTACAGGAGAGGGCACCAGGGCGCCGGGTGCTGATGATGATGCTTCGGGTATCGCGACCCTGACCGATGTGGTGAATGCCATTGTGGCAACAGGCTATAAACCGGCGAAAACCCTGGCATTTATGGGGTATGCGGCCGAAGAAGTCGGCCTGCGTGGCTCTGATGATATTGCTTCGGACTATAAGAGCCAGAATAAAAATGTGGTTGGCGTTATGCAGTTAGATATGACCAACTATTACGGCTCCAATAGTGACATCTATATTATTGGTGATTACACAAACAGTTCACAGAATGCTTTCCTGAAAGATCTGGTGCAGACTTACCAGGGTAACCTCAGTGTTGGCACGACTACTTGTGGCTATGCCTGTTCCGATCATGCCTCATGGCATGACCAGGGCTTTGCGGCTTCCTTCCCTTTTGAGGCCAGTTTTAATGGTTCTAATCCCTACATCCATACTATCAACGACACCCTGGCCAATAGCGGCGGCGATGCCAACCATGCCGTGAAGTTTGGCAAGCTGGCGGCAGCTTATGTGGCAGAGTTAGCCAAGGGAGCGATTGGTGATGATCCCGGCCCTGATCCAGACCCAGATCCCGATCCCGGCCAGGAGCAAACTGAAAGTTTCTCCGGTAGCGTATCGAGAGGAGGTGAAGAGCATTACGGGCCGTTTAGCGTAACACCCGGCACCAGCTTTGTGGCGGATATGACCGGTACATATGACGCAGATTTATATGTGCGATTTGGGGCTGCTCCAACCTGGCGTTACTATGACTGTCGGCCCTACGACAATGGTTCTGCTGAAAATTGCACGTTACAAGTGCCAACTGGTGATAGCGAGGCTTATATCATGGTCCGCGGATACAGCCGGCAGACTTCTAGTTTTGAGTTGGATGTCACCTATACCCCACAATAATCAACGAGCGCCCGGGGTAAACCTCACCCTGGGCACTTTAATTCCATTCTTGATTTTACTTATAGTCTGAGAAATGGCATACCTGGCAGTAATGACTGCTAGCTGGGTGTGTCAGCTATTGTTTTAAATAAATTTAAACGCCATGGGTTTTGGTTTCTTGAGTAACTGTTGTCTAATCAGCTGAGGGGAAATGCCAACAGCTGAGAAGCTTTTGCGTTGAGGCCAAAATTTTAATCATTGGGGCGAGCTGACTTATTCCCTAATAAGAAAGAGCGCTCGATTATTTTACTTGCGTGTGAAAATTACTGTGCATCACTTCTTGGGGTGTCAGGTGGTGTGCTGTCCATATCAATAATGAGAAGAGAGGACGGGCAATATGCAAACCCATTTGCTAAAACCATTATCGTTGGCAATCGCTGTCGCACTAACGGCTCCAAGTACCTTTGCTCAGGATCGAGGTGAAAAAGCCTCGACTACCGATGATCGTACAATGGAAGAGGTGATTACTACCGGTACTCGAAAGGAAGGGGTTTCCCCAACAGAAACGCTTTCCCCGGTCGATGTTGTGGGAGGGGAGGAGCTAGTAGATCAAGCAGGCTTCGATCTCACCGAATCCCTGGCAAAAATTGCTCCCTCCTTTAATACCCAGCGTTTTCCTATCGCCGATGGTACCGCTTTTATCCGTCCGGTGACTCTGCGCAATTTATCCCCAGATCAGACTTTGGTATTGGTCAATGGCACTCGCCGGCACCGTTCTGCTCTGGTGAACTTGCAGCTCGCTCCTCTGGGCACTGTAAACCAGGGGGCCCAGGCGGTGGACTTTTCCACACTGCCATCCATGGCTATCGAACGGGTGGAAGTACTGCGAGATGGTGCTTCGGCCCAGTACGGCTCTGATGCTATCGCTGGTGTGGTTAATATCATCCTAAAGGATGATGCCGAGGGTTTTGGGCTGTCCGCTCAGACCGGCGAATACTTTGAGGGAGATGGGACCCGCAATTCTTTTGCCGCCAATGCAGGTTTTAGCCTTTTTGATCGGGGCTTTGTCAATGCCACGGTGGAATATTCAAAGGCAGATAAAACCTGGCGAAGTGTTGCTCGTCCAGATGCAGCGTTTGTGGGCTCTGTAGTTGGTGAAAATCTGGTGCCATTAGATGGCCTTGGCCAACGCTGGGGTGACCCAGATGTGGAGGCTTTAAAATTCTTTGTCAACAGCGGTTTGGATATCAACGACGATGTGGAACTGTACGGAAACTTCGGTTATTCCACGAATGAAACTATTTCTGACTTCTTTTATCGTGGCCCTGTATTAGATCCTGAATACGAGTTCACCGCACGGGGTACTTTGCAGGTTGATATGCCCAATGACCCCAGTAATCCAGAAAGTATCGACTATATTCCAGATCCAGCACCACAGTCACTGATTGATTATATCGTCGGTCAAGGCTTAAATCCGTCCGATTATCTAGTAGCGGATGATTCCAGTCCCAGTGGCTTTGTATTGCGTAACCCAATCTATACCCAATTCCCCGGTGGCTACAACCCGCAATTTGGGGCAGAAATTCATGATATTTCCGCTGTTGTGGGTGCTCGTGGAGAATTTCAGAATGGTTTAACCTGGGATCTGCGCGCTCGGGTTGCAGAGAACGAAGTAGAATATGTTTTAAAAGACTCTATTAACCCCAGCCTTGGGTTATTGTCACCCACTAGCTTTAAACCTGGTACTCTCACCCAGGAAGAGTCCAGCCTCAATGCAGATTTTGTGAAACCCATCGATATCGCCGCCTTCGCTTCGCCATTGAATATCGCTTTTGGTGCTGAATGGCGAGAAGAAACTTATTCAATCGGTGGCGGTGATGGCGCATCTACAGAAGTAGGCCCCACTGCGATGTATTTTGGCGTGGGCTCGGATGGGTTCCAAGGTTTCCCCTCAGAAGCTATAGGTAGTTATAGCAGTGAGAGTATTGCCGCTTATATCGATCTAGAAGCGGATGTAACCGATGCATTAACGCTTGGAGTGGCGTTACGCTTAGAGGAATATGATGAGTTCGGTTCTACTTCCGATTGGAAGCTTTCAGCCCGCTACGATCTTAATGAGTACTTGGCTCTGCGTGGCACTGTGAACACTGGCTTCCGAGCGCCAACGCCAGGTCAGATGAACACCCTCAATGTCACCACTACGGCGGACTCCAGCGGTAACTTAATTCCGAGTGGTACCTACCCGGTGGACCATCCGATAGCGATGGCTCTGGGGGCTAAGGAATTAACCCCCGAGGAGTCAACCAGTTTTACTTTGGGGGCTGTGTTTTCGCCATTTAGCAATACCAGCGTCACCCTTGATTACTACAATATTGATATCGAAGATCGCCTTGCACTGCGAAATAACAAAATCGGTACAGAAGAAATCGAGTTGCTGCAGAATGCCGGGGTGGAGGATGCTGCGTTATTGAATGACAGCAATGCTAACTATTTTGCTAATGCATATGACTCAGAAGTTTCCGGTATTGATATTGCCATTACCAGTGACTTTGAGCTGGCAGGCAATTTACTGGTTGTGGATTTACGTCACAATCACAATAAGCAGGAAGTCAGTAATGTCGCTGCTAATACTATTAATGCCTCCAGAGTTTTCGATCTGGAAAATCAGGTTCCCAGTGACCGCACTACACTGACTTTTGATATTGATACTGGCGCTATATTCAGCGGTTATTTGCGTTTGAATCGTTATGGTGATTGGGAGTCTACCGCTGGTTTGTTTGGGCCAACTGATGCTTCGGATACCTATAGCTATGGTAGTGAAGTTTTGGTGGATTTAGAGGCAACCTTTACCCTCTATGAGAATTATAAATTAGCTATAGGTGGTGAAAACATCTTCGATATACAGCCGGATAGTGAGAGAAACGAAGCTATGCAATCCTTGGGCATACGCCATGCTCTGACTTCACCGTTTGGTTTTAACGGAGGCTTCTGGTATCTGCGTGCGAGTGCAGAATTTTAACGAGGCAGAGTGTTTTTATTGGGGCGGTTTCCCTAGTTTTCTTTAAAGGATGATCATTGCCAATCTAACTTTTCCATAGCTTCAAATCGGCAACAAAAAACCCGGCGGATGCCGGGTTTTTTGTTGCCGATTCGTCACCCTCATTAGGGAGAAATCCTCAGCTGGATTTTGTACCCGCAAGAACCTGCGTATTGAAGTCCAGTACTATTTGTGGCTTATCGGTAAAGACACCATCCACACCCTGGGTGGCTAGCAGTAATAAGTCGTCTGGGTTGTTAACGGTAAAAACATAGTTTTTTAAACCCCTGCGTTTCGCATCGGCGATCAAATCGGCCTCGAGAAAATCCAGGCAGGTGTGTAATGAGTAAGCTTTGAGAGGCTCTGTACTCGCGGCCAGATCCAGGGGAATACCGCTGAATAAAACACCGCGGCGCACCTCTGGTATTAGATGTAAGCACTCGTGCAGCTGGCGATGATCAAAAGAGGAAACAATATATTGTTCGAAGCTCGCTCCTTCGTCGCTGACGAACATTCGGATTTCTTTCGCTATCAGCGCTGCTGAGTTGGGGCCCTTGATCTCTATATTGAGTTGGGCACTGCTGCCGACTAATTCCAATACCTCCCGTAGGGTCGGAATTTTGTTGCCACAGGGTAAGGTACGCTCACGTAAAGTATCCGGGTGAAGATCGGTTATCAATTCGTTGCCGGAAAGCAGCCTTCCCAAGCGCCTATCGTGTGTAACTAGCAATTGTCCGCCGATATTCCAGACATCAATTTCAATACCGCCGATGGCTAATTCCAGAGCCTGGCTTATGGCCTGCAGCGTGTTTTCACTGGCTCGAAGCTGGTATCCACGATGGGCGAAGCAAAAAAGAGTGCCTGGATTCACTGTCGCTAAACTCCCCGGAGAATTTTTTGAGTCTGTCATGGAATTATGACGATGGGATGATTGGGGTACCAAAGTTTATCGGCTGCTAACTTTGGTAGGATTCTAAATATTTTGTACAAACTTAATGAATAGAAACAGGATAAAGGAAGAGGGCCCTTGGCCCTCTTCGAAAAATTGCTTGTGGAATCCTTCTATAGATTCCTATTCCCCAGCCAAGGCGCGGTAGCGCCCCCGGTGGAAAACCAAGGGTTCGCCGCCGTAAGCGCAAAACTCCAGTACCTCTCCCAATAGAATGGTGTGATCACCGCCCTCAATACATTGGGCTCGACGGCAATGGAAATAGGCGGCGCACTCTTCCAGCCGAGGTATGCCATCGGGGCCCTCTTTCCATTGAATCTGTCCAAATTTATCGGCCCCACGACCGGCAAACAGGTTGGAAACGTGCTGTTGGTCAGCGCGCAGTACGTGTACGGCGAAGTGTTCGCGAGTGGTGAAGGCCTCATAGCCTAGAGACTGTTTGTCGATACTCCACAACACTAGAGCGGGGTCTAGGGATACAGAATTAAAGCTGTTGGCGGTCATTCCCGCAGGTTGGCCCTTTGAATCCCGGGTGGTAATCACCGTGACTCCGGTAGCGAATTGCCCCAGAGTATCGCGTAACAGGCGGCTTTGTTGAGGGGAGGGCGTGATAATAGGGCTTCTTTCTGTCGACATACGATGGTTGCTTGTACAAAAACTGTGCTAGCCGACCATTTTACGGCAAAAGCGCACTGATTGCGCGTCTTGCCTCGCAAGCTAGTGAAAGATGCTCGAATACAGCTATTCAAATGACTTATCGTTCATAAGTGGCGCACATTCGCTGGCGAGCCGCTCTCTCTCTGCGATTGCGGCACCTATTAGGGCGAAGCCCAGCAGTTCTCCATGGTGATTGCGAAACTCGGCGCAGACGCCATCATTGTCAGAAGAAATTTGCCAGCTGCCCTCGGCACCTAGCTGGGGTGGACATACGGTAGTTGGGCGCAGTGTCGTTTTAACCGCAACGGGGATAACCCCATAGCATACAGGGCAGGGTTCACCGCTTAAAGTTAGCGCCAGTGCGCGGGCACAAGTCATTAGAGGGGCGACATAAAAGAGCTGGTGGCCTTCCAGTTCTGCACAGTCGCCGATAGCAAATATATATGGGTCACTGGTCTGTAAGCTTCGGTCGACGGTAATTCCCCGTTGAGTTTTGAGTCCCGCAGTTTTGGCCAAAGTGGTATCGGCTTCCAGGCCCAATGCTGCCAGGGCAATATCAGCTTCTAATATTTTACCGTTATCGAGCTTGGCCTCAATGCCGTTTGTACTGTGACTCAGTGAACGTATGGACCTGCCCAGATTAAAACGCACCCCATTATCACTCAGTACCCCCTGAAGATCGCGACCAGCGGCCTCTGGCAGCAGAGAGGCGAGTGGCCAGTCTTGTGGGTCAACTACCGTTACGTTAAAGCCAGCTTGTACCAAATCGTTGGCAAATTCACAGCCTATGAGACCTGCGCCCATCAATAGCACCCGTTGACACCCGACGAGCGCGGTGCGAAAGCGATGGTAGTCAGTCAGGTTATTGATTCGAAATAGCCGCGCGTGGGCATCACCAGCGATAGCTGGCAGTTTGCGACACTGGGCTCCTGTGGCCAATACCAGTCGGTCGTAATGCATGTTTGCTGTGTGGCCCCCGGCTTCCTGCCGCAGGGTCAGTGCTCTGGAATGGGGAGATATGGAAATGACATGGGTATGCACCAGAATTTGCGCGTTCAACCTGCGGGCCATTTCCTCGGCACTGGCTTGGCATAATTGCGAGGCTGTTTTGCCATGGGAAAGAGAAGCGGACAATAGGGGCTTTGAGTAAAAGGTGCCATCGTCACTGGAGATCAGCATTAGGGGGCTGGTGCGGTCGTGTTTGCGGAATTCCAGTGCCAGGTTATATCCGGCCAGGCCGGTGCCGATAATCACTAGTGGGCCCCGATTTTCCGTAAGAGCGGTGGAGGCTTTGTGGCGGCTCGGCTCTTTGTCGCTTTTTATTTGCTCCGGTGCCGAAGATACCAGCACCATATCGAAGTCTTCCTTGCCCACACCACATTGCGGGCAGCACCAGTCCTCCGGGATATCCTCCCAGCGGGTGCCGGGCGCTATGCCCTCTTCCGGACAGCCCTGGGCTTCGTCGTAGACCCACCCGCAAACCATGCACTCCCAAATGCGAAAAGTGATGGTGCTTTTATGGGATGGCGAAGGGGAGCTAGGGCATGTTTCAGGGGAAGCTGCGCCACCTTCCGGTGTACCCAGCTCGCGCATTGAAAAATCCTGTTTACTGGCACCGCACTGGGGGCAGCACCAGTCCTCGGGGATATCCTCCCAGCGGGTTCCTGGAGCAATACCGTCCTCCGGCCAGCCTTTGGCCTCATCATAGATCCAGCCACAGTTTTGGCATTCCCACTGGCGATATTTAGGCATGGCACCCCCGCGTTAACTGGCAGTCTCCGGCTGTTAAGGCAGCCGGGGTTGGGTACTTATTGTTAACAGACCCTAGGCAAATATAAGGGAGACTGTAGGAGGGCGCTGCTATTCGTTATTGCCCTGGGAAATAGTGGCCAGCGCATTCTGATACACATCCGCGATCTCTCCGGGGTGGCGAATGGATATTCCCAGGTCGTGTACCAAGCCGTCTTTCAATCCATAGACCCAGCCGTTGACGGAGAGTGGCTGCCCTGAGCGCCAAGCGTCGCGCACGATTGTGGTTTGGCAGATATGGATGACTTGCTCAAGGACATTGAGCTCGCACAGTAGGTCAGTGCGCTGCTGCTCCTGGAATAGGTCGACCAGAGTGTGATGCTTGTCGCGCACGTCTTGAATGTGGCGTAACCAATTGTCGATTAAACCGAGTTGTTCGTTGTGTAGGGCTGCCTGTACACCGCCACAGCCGTAATGGCCGCAAACAATAATGTGCTTCACCTTCAAAATCTCTACGGCGTACTGCAAAACAGATAAGCAGTTGAGGTCTGAATGCACCACTACATTGGCGACGTTGCGGTGTACAAACAGTTCACCGGGCAGCAGGCCGACAATTTCATTAGCCGGCACGCGACTATCTGCGCAGCCTATCCAAAGATATTCTGGTGATTGCTGCTTAGACAGCTTGAGGAAAAAGTCCGGGTTTTCCTTGCGGGTGGCCTCGGACCAGTGGTGGTTATTTTTTAATAGATGATCTAGCGGGTGCAATGCTGTTGTATCCTGAGATGACCAATTGGACATTATGTTGGCAGGATAGCGACTTTATTCCTGCGGGCCAAGGGGGTTTGAACTAACCTCAAGGATGACTAGTTTTTAGGTTTGGGTCTTATAAAGGGAAGAATAATGGCGAGGCGAAATCACTCGGGTCCCAGCAGACGACAACGTAGACCCGTGCGTTCTGGATTTGTCGATCGGCACCGTTTGCGTATGCGACAGCTGCAGGCCCGGCGAACCCGCTTGCGTGGCTACCTCTCTAACTCTGAAGAGACAGATGTTGTTGATGCTGCGGGCGAGGTGGATATTCCACTTAATCAAGAGCTGGAAAGGGAGCCCTTGGTTTGATTTTCTCTTCTCTGTTGGATTCCAGAAAAGAAAGAAATGAGCAGAAAAGCTCGACCAACTTAAATTTTGAGTATTAATCGCCAAATTATCAGAAATTTGTTTACATAGGGTCCAATGAGCCGTTGCGCGCTTTTCCTGCAGAAAAAATTTCGGAGAAATAAAAATGGCCTTGGTTACCCAGGAGACCTCCACTGCAGTTCACGTGGTTCTGGCGAATTATTCAGACCGCCGCCATGCTGAAGATATCATTACTTTAATGGAAGAATACTCCCGTCATCCCTTTGGTGGCGGGGGGCCATTACCGGAGCAGTGCCGCAATGAATTGGTATCTAAACTCGCGGATTTTCCCGGTGCTTTCAGTGTACTGGCCTATGACGATGATAAAGCCTTAGGCCTGGTGAATTGTTTTACTGGTTTTTCGACTTTTGCGTGTCTGCCCCTGGTGAATATTCACGATGTTATCGTTAGCGAGCGTGCCCGGGGCCAGGGCGTTTGTGCCGCAATGATAGATTTTGTGGCGCAAGAGGCAAAAAAGAGAGGGTGTTGCAAACTGACGATGGAGGTGTTGGAAAAAAATCTTGCGGCAAAGAATGCTTACCGCAGGGTGGGCTTCAAACCCTACACCTTAGAGGAAGAATTTGGTCAGGCAGAATTTTGGCAACGGTACCTTTGAGCTTTAGTAAATTTTGGTAAGTTTTGGGGGGGCATCTAGCCACCCCTCCTCTCGATCCATTAGATACAGATTTAACAATCGTATTGCGCCTGCTGCAGTTTTTTCCTCTTGCCGATCAAGCTGGCGACTACGGCAAAAAGCGCGATTAAGGAGACGCTGATCAGCAATCCAAGTAAGGGTTGCTGTGGTTCTCTCTCATACAGCCAGCCACCGACAGCAAAGCCGATGGTGTAGCCACCGGTATGCATCAGTGACAGCAGCCCAAACAGCCTGCCGCCACGCTGTTGCGATTGGCTTAAAAGCGCGCTGTAGCCCGGCACCAAAAAAGCGACCCCCACCACAAAGATCAGTAGTCCGGCAGCGGCGAACAGGCTACCCAAAGTACTAGCTAGCAATATAGTGCCCGTGCACAGGGAGGTCACTCCTAGCATAAAACTCACTTGTGGCGCTTTGAGCTTTCGCACCAACCCCACTTGAACCAGGAACCCACAAATCGCCACCGCAGCCAACAATACGGCGGTGGTCGACGAAGCCCCCATAGCGCTGAGACCATAGAGATCCTGAAGAGCAGGGCCCATAACCACCTGTAGCTGACCGACACTAACGGTACCCAGCAGAGCGGTGGCAAAAAGCGCAATAGCGCCGGGGGGAAGAGAAGAATTATCAGGGGATTGTACTTCCGGCACATGACTCTCGCCTTTGGGTAATCCGGCAGTTAGCAGCAGGGCACTTAACGGTAACAGGATTAACCAGGCCAACGGCCACAGTGCACCAGCCAGAAGTGCCGGCAGGGCAAGCAGGGGGCCGAGACCTCGTCCCAGATTGGCTGCCGCACTCAAGCCTGAAAGAATGGATAAGCGCTTATCCGCTTCTCCCAAGTCGATGGCCCAAGCCTGGCAGCAGGGATAGATGGCCGCGGCATTTAATCCATAAATAATTCGGCTGATCGCCAGTGCGATAAGAGCGTTGCCTTCGTCAAGATATCCCTGGGACATGGCTATTAGCAGTGCAACAAAAAGGCACTGGGCCAGTAGGGCACCGGTTAAGCCTGCGAGTAGTACTGGCTTGCGGCCAATCCTGTCACCCATTTCCCCCCAGAGTGGCCCGGCAATCATCAGGCAAAAAGTCCCCAGGGCTACAAGCCCCCCAATACTGGCCAGGCTTAGGCCGCAGCGCTCGACTATGAGCGGAATTTGAGTCAGAAGGACAACCTGGGCGGCTCCCTGGCTGGCCACCACCATATTGATTTTACACTGGTGATTTTTTGAGCGGTTCTGGGGTTTCCGCATCCGGGGCTCCACAACAAATAAATAAGAATGCACAAAAAGTGCGACCCTTTCCTGTGCATGAGTTCACAGCCAGATAATTTCTCTAGCAGCGGGCTTGAAGTGCGAGAAATTTACCTGCATCATAAGGCTAATGCAAACCATTCTCACTTAGATTTAGCTCAAAAAAGAATCACCACCATGAATAATCCTCAATCCGATGCGGCTAATGCCGGCTGCATTGATGGCGATGCTTTTGCTCAAAACCCAGTTATGACTGCCGGGCTTACCGAGGTCAATATGGCTGCGGAAAGAATGTCAGCCAACTGTTTCTTCAATGCGCTAATCCGGGAAACGGATAGTGCTGTCTGGCATGAGCTGACTGGCGAGCAACTCCCCGAAGGCATCAGCCTGCCAGCGGTGAGTATTCCTCTGCCCGCCAGTGGTGAAGAACTTTGGTTGAATGCCTCTTACCGCAGTAAATGTGGCAGGCATCAATTCGCCTTGCCTATGGTATGGAAAACTGCGGATGGCGCCAGCAAAGCTATTGAGCTAGCCGAAGCGGCACAGCTGGTTGCACAGGAGCCCGCGTTTTTTTCCGGCGCTACCACAGAGTCGAGAGTGCAGTTTACCCGCCGGGTCTCGGCCAGCGTAAAAAACATGGCTCAGGCGCTGGCAGCACGCAGAACCGATACTGAAAAGCTATTTACGCAGCCGTTGACTTTTGCCGAGGCGGAGCAGGCACTTTTGTGTGGCCACTCTATTCACCCGACCCCTAAAAGCCGTGATCCATTCACCGATGAGGATGCCGAACGTTTTGCACCAGAATTTGGCAATAGCTTTGCCCTGGTGTGGTTGGGGGTGGACCCGGATTATTTACGCGGAGCCAGTGGGGCGGAAATCAGTGAAGCGCAGTTTGCCGAACTGGTCCGTGCAACAGATGCTGCTCCGGCAGCCCCGCAGGGGTTTGTAGCTATCCCGGCACATCCCTGGCAGTGGCGTCAACTCGGTGAAGATCCTCGTGTTGCAGAGTTAGTTGCGAGCGGAAAAATTATTGAGCTGGGCGAAGGGTGTGAGCCATGGCGGGCGACCTCCTCACTGCGCGCTATTTATAGTGGCAAAAGCCCTTATATGCTGAAGTTTTCCCTCAGCTTGCGACTGACAAATTCGGTGCGCACCTTGCAGCCAAAAGAAATGGTGCGCGGTCTCGAAGTTTTAAAAGTTCGCAATACGCCACTGGGACAGGAGTTTGCCAGCCGCTACCCGCGCTTTCAGGTATTGGCGGAACCCGCTTATCTGATGCTTGCGGATAGCAGTGGCGAGCAGATTATAGAAAGCCTGGTAATGTTCAGGGAAAACCCATTCCTGGAATCCTCTGCAGAAAATACTTGCTTGCTGGCCACTCTGACCCAGGATCATCCCAATGGTGATCCCTGTCGGGCTGCACAGTTGGTGCAGCGTCTTGCTGAAGAGGAAAAAATTTCCACAGAAGCCGCTACCAAGCGTTGGTTCAACGCTTTTCTCGATGCAGTGATCGAACCTTTGCTAATCGCCCAGGCCGATTTTGGCATTTTATTTGGTGCTCACCAGCAAAACCTGATTTTGTCATTCGATGGTGCTCTGCCTGTGGCAGGTTATTTCAGAGACTGCCAGGGCAGTGGCTATAGCCGTCTGGGCGAGGAACTGCTTAAACCTTACTTGCCTGATCTGGCCCAGGACAGTGAGAATGTCATTGATGAAGAGATGGCCAATCGCCTGTTTGTTTATTACCTGATTGTTAATAGCTGCTTTGGTTTGATCTGTGCGCTTTCCGCTGCGGGATTATTATCTGAGCATGCGTTGTTACGTCAGTTGCGTGAACGCCTGCAATTGCTTTATGAGGGGCAGAGACGTGACCGCAGTTGTCTGGAGTATTTGCTCACCGCCGATGAAATTTGGGCTAAGGGCAATTTTCAATGTGCGGTGATCGGTATGAATGAAACGACCACCGATGACCCGCTTTCCATCTATCACACCATGGTGAATCCACTGCAAACGGCAGTAGAAGCTGAAACTGCGGAAGCCTGAAACCTGTGTCGATGAAAATTGAAAGGAAAGAATTATGACCAGCTCAACAGCTGCGCTTGAAATTTCTTCAGGGGAGCGCGGTCAGCTCCCCGATGGGCGCGCATGGCAAACTATTGCGGGCGGATATCGTTGCCATTCAAGTGGCGAAAATTATTTTCAGATTGAATATACCCCCGGACAAGAAACTGCGCGTTTTATTCTGCTGTCCGGTGATAATCAACTGGCAGAGTTGGACCTTTGGTTCGACTGGTTTTTTTCACTGAATGCGGCACTACAAGCTATTGATATCGCTGAAGAAGGTACTGTCGTTAGCCGTGTATCCCGCAGTGGCTTTTATCAACGGACCGAGCTTTGGTATTGCGGCAACAATGGTGGCAAGTTTCCACTGCAGTGGGTGGTGAATGAGCAGGGGGTTCGTCACCCTCTCCGTGCAGAACCGCCAAAAGGAGAGGTTTACCGTCGCCACTTCCACTCCTTGGGAGTGGATTTTAGTTTGCGTCATCTGGACCCCCAGGAGGATTTGGAGCGTTTTACGGACTGGATGAACCAGGAACGTGTTGCGCTTTTTTGGGAGGAAGAGGGCGATGCCGAGAAACAGAGACAGTTTATCGACTCTGTGATGCAGGACCCCCACAAGCACCCGTTAATTGCCTGCTTTGACGATGAGCCCTTTGCCTACTTTGAAATTTATTGGGCTCTCGAAGATCGTATTGCACCCTACTACGACTGCCAGCCATTTGATCGCGGCGCGCATATGTTAGTTGGCAACCAGCGTTTTTTGGGCGGGCGCTTTGCCCAGGCTTGGTTCAATGGTGTTAGTCATTTTATGTTTCTGGACGATGCGCGCACCGAAAGTTTAGTTGGAGAGCCGCGCGCAGATAACCGCGCCTTACTCAAGTATATCAACGGCACCTTTGGCTGGAAAAAAATTAAAGAGTTTGATTTTCCGCACAAGCGCGCTGCACTGGTGATGTGCAAGCGGGATGAATTTTTCCGGAGCATGGGGGGAGTATGAGCACGGATAAATACTGGAAGCAGGTCAACAGGACTCTGTTGGTAAAGTCATTAGCGGAGCTCTGCTACGAGCAGGCACTTATCGCTAAGGACGAGGGTGCAGGCCGTTACTCTGTGACTCTTAAATCAGGTGTTATTTATAGCTTTAAGGGCCAGCTGACAGTTTGGGACTGGCTGTTGATTGACGCGCAAACCATCGAGCGGCAATTTGAAGGGCAGGCATTGCCTGCAGATGATGCGGCACAGTTTTTTATCGATGCTAGCGAAGATTTAGAGGCTACTTCCAGCACACTGGGCAATTTATTGCACGAACTTGCCAATACTCTGGTTGCTGATGTCGTCCTACTGCAAAAGCGCGAAGGGCTGGATGCTCAGGCTCTGGCCACATTGCCAGATGAACAATTGCAATGCCTGTTGGATGGGCACCCCAAGGCCATGGTGAATAAAGGGCGTATCGGTTGGGGAGCACAGGAATTTAATGCTTACGGCACGGAGGCGGCTCAGGGGGTTCGGCTTTTATGGTTAGCCGTTCGTCGGGATTTGGCCGTGAGTGGCAATAGTGAGCAATGGGATTGGCCACAGCTATTAGCTGAGAGCTTGGATGAGGCACAGCTGCAGCAGCTGGATCGTGCTTGCCGTGAAAAAGGGGTCAGCTGGCAAGAGTTTTTGCCATTGCCTGTACATCCATGGCAGTGGCAGCATCATATCCGCCAGCATTATGCACAACAAATTTTCCGCGGCGATCTGGTCCTGCTCGGTGAATTTGGCGATAGCTACCTGCCTCAGGTATCACTGCGCACTCTGTCAAACCTTGAGCGCCCGCGCGCCTTGCATGTAAAGCTGCCGTTAACGGTATTAAATACTTCTTGCTACCGTGGGATTCCGGGCAAGTTTATGCGCTGCGGGCCGGCATTATCAGAGTGGATGCAGTCACTTTGTGATCGTGATGAGCAACTGCAGTTGCGCGGTACAGGGATTCTACAGGAAGTAGCCGGACTACATGTGCCGCACTCACATCAAGAGTCGGTTGAGGGCACGCCTTATCGTTACCGTGAATTACTGGGAGCCACTTGGCGGCAGAGTCCGGCGGGCTTGTGTGCAGAAGGTGAGCGCCACCTTTTAATGGCTGCGCTACTGCAAAAAGATGCTGGCGGTAAATCTGTGGCTGCCGCTTTGATAGAGGCTTCCGGTCTCTCTGTAGAAGCCTGGCTCACGCACCTGTTCGACGCTACGGTGGTGCCGCTTTATCACCTGCTTAGCCGCTATGGCATAGGCCTGGTGGCGCACTCACAAAATCTGACACTAGTATTGCGCGATAACAAAGTGGTGCGCGTTCTTTTAAAAGATTTCCAGGGAGACCTACGCCTAGCCCAGGGTGAGTTCCCGGACCGTGCAGACCTGCCAGAGTCTGCGGCACAGGTCCTCGATCAGTTGCCAGCGAATTATATTATTCACGACCTGTTCACTGGCCACTTTGTCACAGTGCTGCGCTATTTATCTGCCCAATTGATGACAGAGATCGGTTTGGGTGAGCTGGAGTTCTACGGCGTTTTAGCTAAGGTTTTGCGCCGCTATCAAAAATCTGCGCAACAGGATAACGCTGATATGACAGAGCGTTTCCAGCAATTTAATTTATTCCGTCCCCATATTGAACGTGTCTGTATTAATCGCGTGCGTTTGCGCCAGGGCTACGATGACAGTGCCGAGCGTCCTGTCCCCATTGTCGGTGGAGACCTGACCAATCCACTTTGGCTCGCTGAACAAGAGTCACAACAAAACCAACCTGAAACCGCTTCCGCTTTAGAGGCTTAATTATGAGTAATATCCTAGATCTCGCCGGTATCGGAGCCGGTCCTTTTAATTTGGCCGTTGCCGCCCTAATGCGGAACAAATCTTTGAGCCATCGCTTTTTTGATGCTAAAGCGGAATTCTCCTGGCACCCGGGTTTAATGTTGCCGGGCGCTATGATGCAGACTTCTTATCTGAAGGATCTGGTGACACCGGTCGATCCCACCAACCCTTGCAGCTTTCTGGCGTACCTGGTGGAAAATAAGCGTTTCTATGACTTCCTGCATGCGGAGCAGCGCACCGTAACTCGCCGTGAGTTTGCCGATTACCTGGCTTGGGCTGCGCGTCGCCTGGATTCCATTCAAATGAGTAGCCGTGTCCAAAGCGTAGTGGATAATGGTGAATACTTTGAGCTGGATGTACATGGACCCAATGGCCGCGAGCAAGTGCTTGCCAAGAATTTATGTGTTGCCGCTGGTAAAAAACCGAATATCCCGGAGTGCAGTCGCCCATTCCTGTCAGACAACTGTTTCCATGCACTGGAAATTGCCCTGCGGAATCCAGATGTCAGTGGTAAGCGTGTAGCCGTGGTCGGTGGCGGTCAGACAGGTGCAGAAGTGGTTATTAATCTTCTGAGCAAACACTGGGGTCGCCCGCAGCAGGTAACCTGGGTGTCCCGCCGCAGCAACTACTTGCCGTTGGATGAGACACCGTTTACCAATGACTGGTTTACCCCGGAATATGTCGATGTTTTCCGTCAATTGAGCCCACAGCGTCGTGAAGAAGTTGTCGCAGAGCAAAAGCTGGCTTCCGATGGTATTTCCCCGGAGACTCTCAAGGAGCTTTACCAGTTATTCTATCGCCTTGTGCACCTGGAAAAAGATGCTGAGCGAGTGGCATTAATGCCTAACCGCGAACTGATGGATATGTCTCACCGTGGTGACTACCAGTTGCAGCTGGAAAATCACCTGCTGGGAGAGGCGGACGGTACCGAATGGATAAATGCCGATATCGTTATTTTGTGCACCGGCCTTTGCGAGGCTTTGCCCCCTTGCCTGGCGCCCTTACAGGAACATATCGCCCGTGATGCAGAGGGTCGTTTGTTACTGGATGATGCCTTTGCGGCAAAACTCAGCGGTGATGAGAGTGGTCGCCGTTTGTATTTCCTTGGCACGGGCCGTACCAGCCATGGAATTGCTGAACCACAGCTGAGTCTATCGTCCTGGCGTGCTGCGCAAGTGGTGAATGACTTGCATGGCAGTGCTGTGTATGACAACCAGCAAACCAGCAACTTTATGAAATGGGTTACCCCTCAAACTCAGCAAGCTGCTGTAGCGTAAGTTTATAGGGGAAACCGTGACCGACCTTCTGGTGCCCACCAGAGAGGCCGGTCACGGAAGAACTATTTTTCTACAATCCTTCCTCTGAATATCATCGTCCCAAGTATCATTTGGCAACGTCAATAAAAATACCCATATGGTCAGTAACCGCAGCGGCTTTATTGGCTCCATTAATGCTGACCACCGTGCTTTGAGATAGATAGTCCACATTAACAATTTTGATGGTTGCAGTGTTGTAGACAGCTACATCATATTTTTGACTAGCGGTACTATTGGTGCCGGAAAAACTGCGTTGATAAGAGTCCGAAGGCGTCAACTCAGTAGCGGGGTGAGCGTCACGAAATATATTGTTTGTTGCTCGGCTAATTACTGATGGGGTAAAGCTGTTGCTGCCTTGGTTGGTATCTCCCATCAGGAGATCAATAGCACCGTGCCCTTGTTGTAATAAAAATTTATTAATATTTTGGTAGAACAATGTTGCCTGTCCTTCACTTTTGGCAATGCTGTTGGGGACATGCACAAATACAGCATTCACATTACCTGTCTTTACCGCGATCCAGCCCATGCCCGAACCCAGAATCTGGTGTTGAGTGGTATTGGCAGCATGAACGCTAAAGCTGTTACAGGCTTTACCGGTAGAGCTTGATCCTACCAAATCGCCTGCGTGCTGCTGCATGGAACCCCATTCGCTATGGGCTCCATCCATTTCGCCATATACCAGCAGGTCACAAGGCTTCCTGAGTGAGCGATAGAGATGTTGGTGGGTTTGCCGCGCCTTACCTTCAATCATGCTAAGAAACTGACCGTTATTGTGTTGGCCTTTGGCCATATAACCTTGTGGTGCTTGAGCAACCAGCTGGGCTGGGCCACAGATCGGAATGTGGGGTTCCAGGCTTTCGGCTGTTGGCATTACCAAAAACCAGGGGCTTTGTTGAGCAGCTTGGTGATTGTGGGTGACGCGAGTGAAGTGTTGGCTATTGGAGGCACTCACACCACGATTGGTACTGGCGTTAGAGTTAATGGATTGGTAGGCAAAGGTTGGCATATCGGCTACTCATTTTTATTGAATCGTCGAATCAGATTTATTCTTTAATACCGTTTCTTAATAAGAAAAGCCAGCCTTCTTTGTAAATATGGCTTGGTAGGTCCAGGCATTTTTCGCTAAAAATTGGCGCGATATTATTTTTTAACTCAGGATTTCTGACTGATCTTCAAAGCGTTTATGACGGCTGAAAAATCACTTTCAGGTTCTGGTGGTAAATGTCGGACTTAACTTCTGTGTTTTTTAATCGCAATTAAAGCAATTGTTTAAAAACACTGCTCGGCCTTTGAGATTGTTTTTCCTGTTTCCAAGCTTGTCATTAACTTGGAGTTTATTAACGAATTCTTTCAAAGGCTGATTTTTTCATCAATTATTTCTGTATTTCCTCTGGAAATGGTCTAGGTGAGAGCTGAATAGTCTCAGTAAATCCTCAAGTTCTTCGTTTTGATAGCGTTGGGATATATCTATTTTAAAACCCCTTATTTGTGATCATAACCTCTTAAAAAAACTATAAATATATAGCTGAATAAAGTGCCAAAGCCGGTGTGCCCAATACTCCTTGTGCAATACTTTTTGGGTACTGAACCATTGGTCTAGTGCATGCAGTGAGCAGGGAGGAAATCTGTAATGCGTTTGAACTCAACCCTTGCACAAGGGCGTTATCACTACAGCTGCGACGGACGCGAAATGCCCGTACAGGACAGCTGGCAGTTGGGCTTTGACGCCCAGGGGCGCCGCTCTCTGGTCAGTCAGAGGCTGGTGGGCGATCAGGGCTTCGGCATAGAGGTCTTTGCGCTCTTAAGTAATGGTTTGGTGAGTGAGTGCCAAGTGAGCTGGCGCGATGAGGTTGACGAAGTCACTGCCCAGTATCGTTTATGCTCTCCTGAGGGGCACTCTCCCCGTTTAGGTGATGAAATAAAGGCAAGCTGGAGTGGGCCCAATGGCCCGCAGGAATTGCAGGTGGGTGGTAATAACCGTCTGCTGTTTCCTCTGATGCGAGTTTTTATGGGGCCGCTATTGAAAACACTGATAAAACACCCAGCAGGCCTAGAGGTTGTTTCTCCGGATATTGTGGATCCCTCCCAGCGGGGCAAATTATTGTCCCCAAGAGTGAGTCACCGCACTGCACGAATTATGGCCGGAGACCAGGCTAGCCAGCGCACCCAGGACCTGGGTTCGGATATTAGCGGTTATATTTATCAGGGCGATGAAGCTGAGCGGGATGCGCACTGCTATGTCGATAACCGCAGTTTGCTGGTTGGTTATGATTGGCCTTCCAGTACTGGTCGCCTGTGGCAGGTTCGGCTCAGAGACCTGGAGTGGTCCCCCAGTCTAACCAGCCTGCTTTTTTAATATCCCTTCTCTTATCTGTGGTTGTGTTCACTTAGGCTGAAGTTTGTGAACACAACTGAATTATCAGTCCAGTGAATAATGAATATTGATTGACGTCTCATTCATCTTGATAAGATTTCAGGGTTTCTACGACTCGTGAAAATTATCCCAAAATGCCTTCCTTCCCCAGTGTTTTGAACTTTTAGTCTCCAGTGGGCATCCTAGTCAACCGCCCGTAACAGGTCTTTGAGAAAGTACTGACAAATTTATACGGCGGGATTTTTTCAGAACCGCAGTGTAAGCTTGCGTCACTATTGTGCTAATGGGGGAGCCATTTTGCCTTTTATCAAATCCAATTCCCGTTGGGGGATGCCACTGGCGATTGCCTTAGTTGTGACTTCACAGTTACCCTTTAATGTCGCTCTGGCCAGTATCGATGAAGAGACAGAGGTAGAGCTCAAGGAGCTGGATAAAGCACCGGAAAAACAGCAGGAGCAGTGTTTGCAAGAGCAACTGTTGATTTCTTCTGCCGAGACCACTCTGAGGGAGATTCGCTTGCTCTGTGCTGACCGGGTCAGGGCTCAGCTGGGGCTGGAGGAGGATTTCTTTGAGGTCGATCCGGTGGTGGAGGAGTACTCAGAGGAACTGCCGACGGATAAGGTCCTGCTCGGTGGCCGTGCCCAAGCTATTCGCGATGCTGCCAGCAATCCCTTTACGCTGGCCTCCCATAAGACCAACTATATATTGCCATTTACCTATAACCCGTCTCCCGAGAAGGGCGGTTTGTCGGATTATGAAGGTGAAGGCAAAGACTTGGATAATATCGAGGTGCAATTCCAGCTGTCGGTGCAGGTACCTGTGTGGCGGGGCTTTCTCGGCAGTGCCTCATTTATGAGTGTGGCCTACACCAACCGCAGTTTTTGGCAGGCCTATAACTCCGATAACTCATCACCCTTTCGTGAAACCAACCACGAACCGGAATTGATTCTTACCTGGCTCAATGATTGGAGTTTGTTTGGCTGGCAAAATGTGGCGAACCAGATTGCCTTCAATCACCAGTCCAATGGCCGCAATGAGCCCTATTCCCGAAGCTGGAACCGGGTATACGCTAACTTCCTGTTTGAGAAGGATAATTTTTCCCTTGGCATCAAGCCCTGGTATCGCCTCCCGGAGGACCGTGACGATGATGACAACCCGGATATAGAGCATTACATGGGGCATTTTGAGCTGGGTGGGCGTTACCGGGATGGCGATCACACCATAGCCGTTATGGTGCGCAACAATTTGCGCTCAGATAACCACGGTGCCTTTGAGCTCACCTGGGGCTTCCCCCTTGGTGACCGCGTGGATGGCTATATTCGCTACTTTAACGGTTACGGAGAAAGCCTGATTGACTACGATGAGTCAGTGCAGACTCTTGGCTTCGGTTTCACCCTGGCTCAGGGGTTCTAGCCCCTGTTAAAGGGTGAGTCAGAAGTGGTTCAGGGAGAGGTGGTTCAGGGAGAGGTGGTTCAGGGAAGGGACCGATGGGATTTGAAGACAGTTACCGACTCAGCGCGCATGCGGTGATTACCAATGATGCGGGGGAAGTCTTACAGTTGCTGGCAACATATGCCAATCGCAGCTGGGGGCTTCCCGGTGGCGCCCTGGACCCGGGAGAGACTATCCACGAGGCCCTGCGGAGAGAGTGCCGTGAGGAGTTGGGCCGGGAGGTGGGTATCGAATACCTCAGTGGTGTCTATTACCACAAGGTTTATAACTCCCATGTTTTTATTTTTCGCGCCCGCTTCACCGATAGAAGGCACATCACCCTATCTAGTGAGCACTCAGAGGTAGCGTATTTTCCCCTTGAGCGCCTCTCCGAGGTGCAGCGGCAGAGAGTCAGGGACTGCCTCGAGTTCGATGGCGTTGTTCGCAGCGCAAAGTTCTAACTTTATCCCCTTCCTTGGCAATAGATCTGGTCGGTCAGCACGCTTTTGGCGATTTTCGCCAAAAGCACTGACATCGCGGAATTCCCTAGTTCTCTCTATTAGTATTTGCCCCCTGGTTTTTTACCCAAGAACTCCAGATTCTCCGCTATTGCCGGGGGACTTAATAAAAGTTAATAAAATCAAACAGTTGAATAATTAAAGCAGCGGCCCTCGAGAAGTTGCGGGCTATGCTGGTGGATAAGAATATGGGTTTGGACATGAAGATGCCTGAATTGGGCAACCTGAAGCACAGCGTACAGAAGCTGGAATGCCACGTAGCGCTGGTGAGCGCAGACAGCAAATTAGCGGGAGACTGGGTTAGCGCCCTCAACAATACCGCAGCTCTGCATGAGAATCCCTTCGGTCTGGTTTTTGAGGCGGTGGTTCCTGCGGAGGTTGAAAATCTGGCGCTGCAGGAAGGCCGCCTGCAAGCGATGATCGTGGATGGTGGTACTGATGCTCAGGGGCTGGAAGCCGCTGATATGCTTGCCGACCAGATACATGCACTTCGTTCCCAGCTCAATATTTTTCTGGTGGCCCAGAGTGATGTCGCTGGCGGCACACCTTTGGCGGGTAAGAGTGGCGTTAAGTCACTGGCCAGTCTGCGCAGGCGTTTTGATGAGTTGTTTGACCGCCGGGAAGGCAACTTTAACCATATGTTCCGCCTGGTGCAGGCGTTTATTGCCCGTCGAGCCTCCACACCTTTTGCCGATACCCTGAAAGAGTACGTTTTCTCCGCACGTGACGCCTGGCATACCCCCGGTCACTCTGGTGGCGATAGTCTGCGCAATAGCCCCTGGGTAGGGGATTTCTACCGTTTTATGGGCGAGCACGTCTTCAATACAGACTTGTCTGTTTCGGTGCAGATATTGGATAGCCTGCTGGAACCGCACTCGGTAATCCAGGAAGCACAGGATCTCGCGGCCCAGGCATTTGGCTCGCGCCATACCTTTTTCCTGACCAATGGCACCTCCACCGCCAACAAGGTAGTGATTCAACAGATCCTCGGTGGGGGCGGTAAGATTATTGTCGACCAGGCCTGCCACAAATCGGTTCACCATGCGATAGTGATGAACCGCTGTGAGCCGGTCTACCTAAAGTCGGTGTTGCACCCAGAATTCGGCATTTATGGCCCGGTGAAACGCTCAGATATTGAGGCGGCCCTGGATGAACATAGTGATGCGCGTCTGTTGGTTATCACCTCCTGCACCTACGACGGGCTGCGTTACGACCTGAAGCCCATCATCGATTACGCCCATGAGCGCGGGGTTAAGGTGCTGGTCGATGAGGCTTGGTTTGCCCACGGTTTCTTCCACCCGGAACTGCGTCCGACAGCGCTGGAGTGTGGCGCTGACTACGTGACCCAGAGTACCCATAAGATGTTGTCGGCCTTCTCCCAGGCCAGCATGATTCATGTGCAGGACCCGGACTTTGACGAGTTCCGCTTCCGCGAAAACCTGAACATGCACGCTTCCACCAGTCCGCAATATGCCATGATTGCCAGCCTTGATGTGGCCCGCAAGCAGATGGCGATGGAGGGCTACGGGCGCCTCAAGCAGTGTCTGCAGATGGTGGAAACCCTGCGTCGCGCAGTGAACGAAACAGGCGTATTCCGCGCCCTGACGCGCGACGACCTGATTGCCGAGCCCTTGGCTGGCGACAACATCCGCCTGGACCCCACCAAGGTAACGATCGATATTTCCCGCAGTGGCTACTCGGGCAATGAAATGCAGATCAAGCTGTTTGACCAGTATGGTATTCAGGTGGAAAAGACCACCTACAATACCATCACGGTATTGGTAACTCTGGGTAGCACCGAGAGTAAATTGCTGCGTCTGATTCACGCGCTCAAACAACTGGCGGGCAATACCCATAAGCGTATCCATGTGGGTACACCGCGTCGTTTGCCTGAATTCACCCGCTTTACCTGTCTGCCAGCGGATGCCTACTTTGCTGAGACGGAAGAGCTGCCGTTGATGGATAACGGCGTTAACGCTACGCAGAATCTGGTTGGCCGCACCAGCGCGGATGAGATAGTGCCTTACCCGCCGGGTATTCCAGTACTGGTTCCCGGGCAGGAAATTTCTGCACAGATCGTGCAGTTCCTACAGCAGTTATTACAGGGGCAAAATACCACGGAGATTCACGGTCTGATTTTCCGCTCCGATGAACCTATGCTGCGCGTGGTTAAGGATGTGCCAGGCATTGAGGAAGCCAAGGGCAAGAAGCCCAGCGCTAAAAAGGCTAAATAAAACGATATGAGCTATCCGGCATGGAGGCCGGTATGTTTGATCAACCAAGGATGGTATTGCTTGCTGGTGCTTCGGGCGGTTTGGCTCGTGCAATAGGCGCCGAAATAGTTCGGCGCTATCCCGATATTACACTGGTAACTTTGAGTCGCGCCGCTGTGGATCGGGTGCCGGGGCATGCCGGTGAGCGCCGGCACTTGACGGTTTCCCTCGCTGATGAGCACTCTGTTAAATCCGTTGAGACTTTTCTCTCTGAGTTTTCCTCTCCGCCCGACTGGGTGATTCATTGCTGTGGGCTGTTACACGATGCATTCCATGGCCCGGAAAAATCCCTGGCTCAATGTGAGGATGATTGGTTGATACAGTCCATGCGAATCAACCTGCTGACTCACTTGCACCTGGCCCAGGCCCTGGACAGGAAGTTACTGCGAAAGCAGCCGCTGCTGTGGGTATCCCTTTCAGCTAAGGTGGGGAGTATTGGTGACAATGCTCTAGGGGGTTGGTATAGCTACCGTATCAGCAAAGCAGCGCTCAATATGCTGGTAAAAAACCTATCTATTGAATGGGGGCGCCGCCTGGAACAGAGTTGTGTGGTGGCAATCCATCCGGGAACGACGGATACGGCACTTTCGAAACCATTCCAAAGTAACCTTGCTCCGGGCAAATTATACAGCCCGGCACTGAGTGCCGGGCGTATTGTAGATGTACTGCAACAACTCGCCCCTGCCGATAGCGGTAACCTGTTTTTTTGGGATGGTAGTCGCTTACCCTGGTAGGTAATCAGGGGCTCTCAAGCCTGGCCAGGTGTTATCGTCTGTTATTCGCGGATACCCGCTGTTGGCCTGATCGGTAGTGATGGAATAGTGTATATAGCGTTGATTTTTTAGAAAGAAATAAGCGTGAAATGTGTTCCACTGGTGGGCCGCAGTAATCTCAGTGGCATAGGCGCCGAGCCCCGGCCAGGTATTATCATTGATTGGTTTTGGGTAACCACTGTCAAGCCGATCATCTTCCAAGTCATAGCGCAAATAATTCCCGTCATCTAGAAAAAAATAAATTTTTCTATTCGGCCACTTCAGAGCTGCACGAATTTTTGATGCGTAGGAAGCCATGCCTGACCAGCTATTGTTATCCACGAGTTTGGGGTAGCCGGAGTTCACCTGATCATCATAGAGGTCGTAACGCAGGTAACGTCCATCTTTTAAGAAGAAATAACCTTTATCACTATTGGCTTTAAAGGCAGCGACAATCTGGTTGGCATAATCCCCAGGGCGCTTTTACGCAGAGCGACTAGGGTATCGTTATAGACGAGTACATAATCTAGAGTGCCCTGAAAGCCTGTGTGGTCAGTCCAATTTCTTTATAGCGCGTGCGGTAACATCTGCACCGGAAAGACCACTTAAAACTAAGCCTGCCTGTTCCTGATCTGCGGATAAGAAGTTGCTATTAATGGGGGTAAAGATTATTTGTCCATTCTGCCTTCGGCGCATCTAAAGTATGCGCTCTCAGACGAAAGTTATCTCAGGTTTGCACTAACTAGAACCTTTGCGAGACCAGATTTTTGTGATCTCAATCCAGGTGGTTACTATGCCGAGCACGATAATGAGTTTATAGGCGGTAATCCAGGTCTTGAACCCACATACTCCTGGAATTTTGATGTGTTGTACGAATATTATTTCAACAATTCGGGGATATTATCTTCGGGTCTTTTCTATAAAGATATTACTGATCCAATTTTTACAGATATGAAAGAGGGGGAGTGTAATGGGGTTTCTGGAGTTGAGGTTTATAGTCCGTATAACGGTGATAATGCCTCGCTGAGAGGCTTGGAATTTAACCTGGTTCACAAGTTAGATTTCATGCTTCATGCCAGGACTCCTGTCGAATATTGGGGTATCAGCAAATGTTACCTTGATGGATTCAGAAATGCATATTTCGGGTCGAGATAAATCTGTAGCAATTTCTCGTCAAGCCGATTTATTGCATAATCTCTCTCTCTATCTATTATGACGACGGTGCTTTTTTTTCATTTGCCTGGCTCAAAATTATAAGGACGAGTATATTGAGGAGCATGGTGCCAGTAAAAATGAAGATCAATACTATGGGGCTTATACTAGCCTGGATGTGAGCGATAGTTATACGCTGAGTGACAAGCTGCTTGTCTTTGCTGAAGCCTTAAATCATTATTAATGAACTATTAAGGACCCTCTGATCAACGAAGCATTTTTCTAGAATTAAGCCGACCCGCTTGAAAAATTCATTTTATTACGCACAAACGCTTAATTTTCGCGTAATAGTCTTCTAATTTTTCACCTGAAACCCTCAATAGGCGGGTTTCAGGCGAACCATCCCTAGGTAGCCAAGTATTTTCTCCCTATTAATAAGTTGGTAAAGCCTGCTAGCAAGCACAGCCTCTCAGTATTTTTTGTCAGCCCCCGATAGCGAACCTTGTCATAACCAAATACCCGTTTGATATAGCGAAAGGGGTGCTCGACCTTCGCTCTTATCTGCGCCTTGATCTTTTCCGCCTTACGGAGTGCGTCACGCCCTGGAAGAGTTTTTAGCTTGCTCGGCTTCATTGCTATGTACCAATCCGCCTCCCGCTCTTTCAACTCTTCACGTTTCTCCGCACCAATGTACCCAGAGTCTCCCCAGATTCTTTTCTCCTCCCCGTGGAGGACTCGCTCTGTGGTTGTGACATCATGTGAATTCGCTGCTGTTGTATCTATGCTATGTATTACACCGAGCACATCATCAACCCCGATATGCATTTTCATTCCAAAATGCCATTGATTACCTTTCTTTGTTTGATGCATTTCTGGATCACGTTCTTTCTTTTTATTCTTGATTGAAGTTGGTGCAGAGATAATAGTGGCATCTACAATCGTGCCTTCACGCAGTGCCATGCCATTCTCAGCAAGATGCTTGTTGATTTCATCAAAAAGAGCTGCACCTAGCTGATTTAGCTCCAGTAAGTGGCGAAAGTTAAGAATCGTTGTTTCATCGGTAATTGGGCCGCTCAAAGTCAATCCAGCAAAACTACGCATGGATTCAATTTCATACAGTGCATCTTCCATAGCGGGATCACTGAGATTGTAAAATAGCTGTATGCAATGAATACGGAGCATGACACTCAATGGATATGGCTGTCGGCCACGTTTGCCTTGTGGATAACAAGGAGTGATCTGAGCCTCTAGTCGCTGCCATGGGATGAGGGCTTCCATTTGAGAAAGAAACTTCTCTCGGCGAGTTATACGGCGCTTTATCTTATATTCTGCTTCGGCAAAGGTGACTTGGTGCATGATTCATCGTAATCTTGATGGGTAGGTGAATATTACCAAATTGGCTCAGAATTATTCAGAGGCTCCTTAACTTACTATATAGGCGATAAAGTAGGCGATAAAGATAGGTCCGAGCAGGTAGAGTATTGCGGAATTCGTGGACAATTGGTTTTTCGCTACAGTTTTTTTAGCCGAACATTTTGTTTTTTTTTGAGCTTGATTAATTGTTTATTGTAAGTGGATCACATCGTCTGAGTAGTGTTTCGATATCTATACCTTTTGGTAGGCTTCCACTACTATGTGCTCCTCTTGATTCCAGCCTTGAACGAATAAAAGCATCACTGACAGACTGATTGCCAGCTTGCAGTAGTAGATGTGTCTGCATTGTGATTGCCATTTTATCTACGATACCGCGTGCTCGGTATTCAAATTGATCCAAGTCGGAAAGTTCTTTTTTTAGAGAATCTACCGCTTTGTCGAACCGGACATCAACACCAATGCTTGTTGTCATTTCATCCAACCAGTGGTTAACCACACTGGGTGTTTTCATGATAGCCCGCAGTACATCAAGGGCCTGGATATTACCGGACCCCTCCCAAATAGCATTAATTGGCGCATCTCGGTAGAGACGGGCGGTGATAAAGCTCTCAATAACTCCATTCCCGCCCAAACACTCCATAGCCTCATAGGCGTGATGGGGGCTGCGCTTACAGATCCAATATTTGCCGACAGCCGCTCCCAGTCGGAGTAGCATTTGTTCATGTTCTTGATCCTCATGGTCCATCGCCCTAGCCATACGCATTGTAAGGGCGACAGATCCCTCAACCTCTAATTGAAGATCCGCAAGGACATTTTGCATTAGGGGGTGGTCTATTAGCTTTTTCCCAAAGGCTTCTCTTTGTGCTGCGTGATAAATTGCTTGCACCACGGCCTGTCGCTGACCCCCAGAAGATCCGACCATACAATCAAAACGGGTGATCGCTACCATCTTGATGATTGCGTTGACCCCTCGGCCCTCCTCACCCAGTAGCCACCCCAAAGCACCTCGCATCTCAACTTCTGATGAAGCATTGGATACATTACCAGACTTTACTTTGAGCCTTTGGATTTCCAGTGGGTTTTTGCTTCCATCTGGACGCCATCTGGGAACCAGAAAACAGGAAAGGCCTCCAGGCGCCTGAGCCAAAATCAGAAAACCATCACACATAGGCGCAGACATGAACCATTTATGGCCGAGAAGCTCGTAGGAACCATCCCCCATAGGGACGGCAGTGGATGTGTTTGCCCGTACATCCGAGCCTCCCTGCTTCTCAGTCATACCCATGCCAATAGTGAGGGAGTGTTTTTCAAAGTATGGGCGGTTACTGCCATCGTAGCCGCGACTGAGGATCTTGGGAACCCACTCCTCCGCTATCTCTGGATTTAATTTTATCGAGGGAATAGAGGCAAAAGTCATTGTTATAGGACAGCCGTGACCCGCTTCAAGTTGACAATGTAAATAATTCTTTGCAGCTCGAGCTACATTGGCCCCATTGCGGGGGGCACTCCATGGAGAGCTGTGTAGGCCCTCTGATAAAGCAAGTTGCATAAGTTGGTGGTAGGACGGGTGGTAGCGAACCAGATCGATGCGGTTACCGGTTCGATCATGGCTTTCAAATATTGGCTTGAACTCATTGGCAGCATAACCCCGCTCTATCATTTCAGGTCTTCCGCAAACCTCACCATAACGCTGCAAATCATCCTCAGCCCAATGACCACCATTGAGGTGCATTGAATCAATTAGAGCTTGATCGCCAGCATACAAGTTGTGTCCACATAGGGGTGGGGTTTGATTGTTTACGCGATGAGTAGTTGCATGGGCTGAGGGGTGAAGTTGATCGCTCATGATCAGGGCCTCTAGGGTTTACAAATATGAGGGGTAAGGTTTCTAGGCTCGGTCTATTTGGTACAAATTTGCCAGTTTCCCGATGAAATTAATAATCAGATACTACCAATGTAAAGCTATAAAATAGCCTACCTTTGTACGTTATTTAAACACTGATCGATTTCGATGAGATATATAAGGAGCATGAATAATTTATGGTTCATATAAAACTCGTATGTAGTTTATTCAAAACAATATCGTTTTCTTTATGAGAGACATATTCTTTATTTGAAAGTAGTTGGATATACATCTTTTCAATTTTTTTATAGTTTGGCTTGTGTCGGTAAGCGGGGGCATTCTGATGCTCCAGCTGGAAATTTTCGGCTACCTTTTAGTTAAAATAAATCTATTAAATATGCAGATTAGTACAATTTTTTTGCTATTTCTATGCTCTAAAAATTCTTTTAGCTTTATACAAAAGCATGTCCTCCAGCGATGTAATTCTGTGAAATTGTAGTAACTTTGTATTAAAAGATGACTTTCGTCCTAGTTGTTGGCACACTTAAGATTGAATTTTTGTTATCTGCTTCACTACCTGTTGCAGTGTTGGGGTTGATCGAATAGATTTAGCTCATACCAAATATGCTACGGAAAGAAAATAATAAAAAAGTAAGAGAACGTCAGATTAAATCTTAAAGGAATGCGTGTTGGGGGAACCCAGATGAATTTGCATAAGGATTATGCGCGTCTCAAAGTTGTTTCACCGGAAAAAGTTTGTAAGGGGCCTGCAGTTGCTTTCTTGACTTCTTCGGTCAACTTACAGAGTTCAATTTTTGCGGGACATATTGAGGAAGAGTTTAATACGAGATGTTCCATCGTACAGCGTACCCCATCTTTTTCTATTGATGGACTAAAGGCTGATTATGTGTTGCTAGACTGCGTGGGTCTTTTGAAGTCAGATCTCGATCATCTATTGCGAGACATTCACGCCTCTATTAATCCACCCAGCATTATTCTTTTAAATGTTGATGACCCTAATGAAGTTGACTTTGTCCTACATTGGGAGAGAGTGCTCGGGCTCATGCCAGCTAGGTCTGAACCTAGTGTCATAATGGAACGGTTAGGCAGGATATTCTCTGGAGAGTATTGGTTTCCTAGAGAGGTATTACATAATTTCCTTCGGCAGCACAGGCGTCCCAAAAGGTGGATGAGTTCCTCCTCAAATCTCACTCAAAGGGAGAGGCAGATATTAGAGCTTATCTGCGAGTGTCGAACAAATGCTGATATTGCTGAAGTCTTATGTGTCAGTGAACACACTGTAAAAAGCCATTTGTATAAAGTTTATAAGAAGATTGGTTGTAAGAACAGGCTGGAAGCAAGTAGTTGGGCAAGTCAGAATTTGTGATATGGAAAAAATTTATTTACTTTGCTTTAAGCTTCTATTGGTTTTTTCTTTAGGGGTCTTGCCAGTCTCATCAATTTCTCAGGAGTCAGTACTTTCTGAGAGCGAAGAGTCCATTCTTACTGGACTAGTTATAGATAATACAGTGAGCGGTATAGGGCATGAGTTTGCACGCTCCCTTTCTCTTTATATTTCGTCCAATCTATCAGACTTTGATTATAACCTTACTGTTCATGAGAGGCCCTCTGCGAGATGGGGTAGTGTTGTATGGGTAGATTATGAAAATAAAGAAGTATTTAGGACTGTTATCTATCCAGGTCGAAGGCGTTTTGGTCAAGTAGTTGAACAAGCTGTTGCTCAAATAAACAACAATGTTAGGCAGCAGAGACTGCAGGCATTATTTTCACAAAATTTAGATTTGGCCGGGGAGGAGCTGTAGTGAGGTTCTCATTACTTTTGGTTGCTATTCTGTTGTCTACTTCTGTTTCTGCGACAGAACTTATATATACCCCAGTAAACCCATCTTTTGGAGGTAACCCTCTCAATGGTAATTATTTATTAAACAATGCCAGTGCACAGAATAGTAAGAAGGATCCTAAAGCAGGGAAATCGCCTTACTCTGATTCATCATCACTCGATAGATTTACAGATACCCTTGAGTCAAGACTGTTATCTCAGTTACTTACTGATGTTGGCAATGGGAATGATGGTACTTTGGTAACTGACGACTTTATTGTAAACATACTCGATGTAGATGGTACTTTGACTATAACTATTACAGATGCTGTCACCGGAGAGCTTTCTGAGATTGTAGTCGTTGGCCTAAATCCCGGTAACTGATTTAATTGGCCAGCGGATGGTTTGTTTTTATGGGTGGTGGTGATGGCGGTGAGAATAATATTTATAGTTTCTGTTTTACTTTTGAGTGGTTGTACTTTTTTTCAAGATGCTGGTGAGGCCTTATTTGGTCCTGGAGAACAGAAAGCCACTCTAACGGACAGAATGAGTACTTATGCGGATCTATTGAGTCTTCCACCCCCTAGGGGAAAGATTGTGGTAGCTGTTTATGGCTTTAGCGATCAAACTGGTCAATATAGGCCAGCTCCATCCAGCTCTTTCTCTACTGCCGTAACACAAGGCGCTGCCTCAATGCTTGTTCAAGTGCTCAATGAGTCAGGTTGGTTTGTCACTCTAGAGCGGGAAGGGTTACAAAACTTGCTTACTGAACGGAAAATAATTCGAGCAGCAATCAAAGAGCAAGAATCTTCAGCACCATTCGAACTGCCATCCTTAATGTCCGCCAATATAATGTTGGAGGGCGGGATAGTCGCCTATGATACCAATATTAAAACGGGTGGTGCCGGCGCCCGTTATTTCGGGATTGGGCTCAATGAACAATATCGAGTAGATGAAGTTACTGTTAACTTGCGCGCAGTTGATGTTAGAACTGGTAGAGTTTTAAATAGTATCCTGACAAGCAAAAAAATCCTATCAAGGCAAATACAGGGTGATGTTTATACATTCGTGGAGTATAAGCGATTGCTAGAAATTGAAGCAGGGATGACGACCAATGACCCCGCTCAGCTTTGTGTTCTTTCTGCGATTGAGTCAGCAGTCATACATTTAATCGCCAACGGAGTAACCAACAATTTATGGGCAATGCAAGATGTTAATGAATTCCCTAGCTCTGTGCTGAGTGAATATGCAGATGCTACTGTGAAAATACTTTAAATAATTTTCGATTATTTTTCTTTTATATCTGTCGGCTATACTTTAAGAAAGCTTACGCTCTTTTACTTTTAGGAAATATTTCCTTGTGTTTGAGCGTAAGTTTGTGTAATTTGTGCGGCTTCCCATCTGGCCTCTTGTTGGTCTCTTAGAAAATCTTCTTAACCATCAAGAGTCTCATACAAAAGTCTTAAAATATTTGCGTTTTTTTTAAGAAAAATATTCTTTCTTCTGATTTATTGTCCCTTCTTATATTTCTATAGTTGTCTCCGGTGGGCGAAGTCGCTCTTGCTTCAATTTCACTAAGGGAGATTTGGGTGGGCGCTATCAAGGCGATTTTTTATTTTTTACTCCTGCTGGTTACCTGTATTCCCGCTGTTTGGGCAGGCGATTTGGATGGCTACGATGAGCTGTCCTCCGGTCAGGGGACGCTGGATCTTATGTTGCAGCGTGATGAATCTATTACGGGCCAGCTGGCTGAAGTTGTTCAGAGTGGGGACTATAACGTTGCCGAAGTATCCCAGTTTGGACAGTACAACCAAGTTTTTCTGGTTCAAGAAGGCTATTCGAATGAGGCTGTAATTCAGCAGGCTGGTGAATATAACTACGCTGCCATTTCCCAGTCTGGTGCTTATAACCAAGCAACAACTATCCAAAATGGAATAGATAATATTGCCCTCATCAATCAGGTGGGTAATGCCAATTCAGCCAATATCATCCAAAACGGAGATGGGCTATTTGGATTTGTCGCGCAGTTCGGTGACAACCATGCAGTGCAAGTAGTTCAATATGACTAAAGCACTGTTTTCTTTTTGTTCGTATTTGTTTATTTAGTCTGATGGAGATGCATAAATGAAAAAGCTTTCACTTGCTGCTGCGATTGCAATGCTGGTTGGTGCTGGACAGGCCATGGCCGATAGTAACTATGGCGACCAGTTACAGACAGGCAATAATAATGCTGCAGACATCTACCAAATGTTTGAGTCCACCAATAACGCTGCTTACCAATGGCAAGAAGGTGACGATAACCGTGCTAATGCAAGCCAGTCTTCAGCCGATGCTAACTATATCGACCAGACCCAGGTAGGTAACCGCAACTATTCTGAAACCGATCAATATAATCAAAATGGCTCACAGGCCTATACTTTCCAGCAAGGTGAGGGGAACCAAGGTGTTATTCACCAGTGGGATGGTGCGAGAAACACAGCTTACGCTACTCAAATTGGTAGTGAAAACACCATGCACCTGGATCAGTACACCGAGGCTAATGACAATACCCTTGATGCAGTTCAAGACGGTAATGACAATATGGCCGCCCTGCAACAAGATGGTAACGGCAACTTGTTTGTCAGCACCCAAACAGGTGATGGCAACAGTGTTTGGAGCAGCACTTGGTACAGCTCGGCAGATGGCTTCTTAGGTGGTCAGGTAGGTGAAGGTAACGTTGGCTTCGTCTACCAGGGCGGCGTGGAAAATACGGCTAACCTGGTACAGACTGGCGATTACAATTACTTGGATTTATCCCAGGATGGTGCCAATAATGTTACCACTATTGCCCAGACTGGTACCGGCAACTCCAGCGCAGCCGGTCAATATGGCGATGCCAACGTGATGACTATTACTCAGAATGACACTAATAACATCGGTGATATGTACCAGTATGGCAACAACAATGCTGCTACTCTGGTACAAAATGGTGACCTAAACTGGACTGAGTTCTCCCAGTCAGGGGACCTGAACGTAGCAACCATTGACCAGTCTGGTAGCGCTAACTCAGCCTTCGGCTATACCGATGGCATGGCCAATACGCTAGATATTGATCAGGCCGGTGAGCTGAACCTGGCTGAAATTCACCAAGACATGGGGGAATTCAACTTAATGGTTGTATCTCAAACTGGCTTTGAGCACGGTGCTCACCTGGGACAATCTGGTAGCGAAAACGCTACTTTTGTTACCCAGACAGGCAACTTCAACATGGCGAGTGTCCACCAGATGGGTAACAGCAATATGGCTGCAGTTTCCCAAAACTAATACGGCTATAGCGACTGTTGTCAGTACCTCTCCCCGTTAAGGGGAGGGGTTTTTTATTGGTTGAATATAAAATCCAACTTTCGCTTGTTTGAGCAGCTCTTTGCCTAGATGCTTCTTTGCCCACTCAGATTAAGAGTGAGTTCCAGGAGACCATTCCATGGGGACTGGTATTTACTTCCACCCTTAATTGAGGAATCCACAGCTCTGGCTTTTAGCAGAAGAGCCTCCAGTTTGTGGGGCGTTAAGCGGGATAACGCAGTTTGTATGAGCGGTTGGCGCTTTTGTATACGAACCAGTCTTGCTATGGGCTGCCCTTGGTTGAGTTTTTCACCTAGCTCTAATAGTGAGCGTATCTCTCTTGTCAGGGCCCAGAGTACCACCGGTGGCTCAATACCTTCTGCACGTAAACCCTGCAAAGTCTTAATCGCTTTTTCAGGCTCTCCCGCCAGTGCCCGGTCAATTAGGTCAAAAACACTATAGCGAGCAGAGCTGGTAACACTCTGCTCCAGTTGCTCAACAGTTATTGTTGCGCCGTCATTATTTAAAAGCTTAAGCTTTTCGATCTCCTGGCTGGCAGCAAGTAGATTGCCCTCTACCCGTTCAGCTAGAATTTTTATAGCTTCCTTCTCGGCGGTTAACCCCGTGGCATTCATTCTTTGGCTAATCCAGTGTGGCATCTCCTGGGCGCTGACCGGCCAAATTTGTACCAGCACACCATCCTGCTCAAGAACTTTAATCCATTTACTATTGAGCTGAGACTTATCAAGCTTGGGCAGAATCAGCAATAATATTAAATCCTGGCTGGCAAGCGAGGAAAATTCCTGCAAGGCTTTGCTACCCTTATCCCCTGGCTTGCCACCGGGTGCGCGCAGCTCAATGAGTTTTTTTTCCGCAAACAGGGACATATTTCCGGCTGAGGCAAGTAATAATCCCCAATCGAAATTGTGTTCAGCATGAAGGAGTTCGCGCTCGCCAAAACCGTTTTTTTTTGCTGCAGCACGTATTTGGTCGCAACACTCCTGTACCAGGAGTGGTTCATCGCCTGAGATGATATAAACCGGCGCCAGCCCTCTTCTAAGCTGCTGGGAAAGTTGTTGGGGATTGATACGCATGACGTAGCTACCTAGTAGCTCTTGTCTTGCAGTGGTGCATTGACATCAATACGGCGCAGACGGTTGATCATCCGGCTAATAAGTTCCCGGCGCATCTCTGCACGTAAGAGACGCTCCTCTTCCCCTTTACTGACAATTTCTGAAACGTCCCACTCCAGTGATCTGTAGACATCGGCCTGGGCTTTATTTAAAAGCACTTCGCCACTATGTGTTCGTACACTATAAATAGCGCTAGTAATCAATTCGTACTCAGAAGCCCGACCTTCAGAATCCACCGCAACAGTAAGCTTACGTTCCATTTCCTTGTGAATAGTGAGTAGATAATCTGCCTCAATAGGAGATGCGGCAACAGGGACCCCACCATTTTCCAGAAGGCGGCTGATTTCATCCGCAATATCACTGCGTGGATTTTCACTGGAAATATAAATGGTGCTGCCAGGAGGAAAGTTCTTTGGAGCTCCGCGTAGGTGCCAACCGCAACTGGCGGTGGCCACAATGGCAAGTAGAAGGACGATACGATGAGCGATTATTTTCATAAACTACCTGGCTTTTTTGTACCAGTAAACAGGGGTTTTGCAGATATGAGCCGGGAGCATGGTGCTCCCGGCTGTCGGTTGGTTTTTACTGCGCGGGATTTTTACTTCGCTACAATGTTAACCAGTTTGCCCGGCACGACAATAACTTTGCGTACAGTGGCATCGCCGATAAATTTCTGGACGTTCTCATCGGCAAGGGCGAGCTTTTCCAGACTCTCTTTGTCCGCATCAGCAGGCGCATCCAGTTTTGCACGCACTTTACCATTGACCTGTACAACCAAGGTAATGGACGTACGCACAAGTGCTTTTTCATCTACTACGGGCCAGGGAGCGTCGATCAAGGCGTTGGTATTGCCAAGGATTTGCCACAGTTGATGGCAAATATGTGGAGTTACCGGAGCCAGTAGCAAGACTGCTGCCTGCAGGGCCTCTCTCTCTACCGCCAGCCCTTGCTCACTACTGCGATCCGCGAGCTTGCCCACCTCATTGAGAAGCTCCATCACTGCGGCGACAGCGGTGTTAAAGGTTTGGCGGCGGCCATAGTCGTCGCCCACTTTCTGAATCGTCTCGTGGGTTTTACGACGCAGTTGTTGCTGCTGGTCGTTTAAGGATTGCTGGTCAATCTGAGTGCTGCAGGTGCCTGTGGCAACATGCGAATGCACGGTCTTCCACAGTTTGCGCAGGAAACGGCTGGCGCCCTCAACGCCGGCATCGTGCCACTCGAGGGTCTGCTCGGGAGGAGCGGCAAACATGGTGAATAGGCGAACTGTATCTGCACCGTATTCTTTAACAGCGGCATGGGGATCGATGCCGTTGTTTTTTGACTTGGACATCTTAACAACACCGCCGGCGACCACTTCCTCACCGGTTGCGCGCTCGACCGCTTTAATGGGTTTGCCCTTGTCATCGCGCTCCACGTCTACATCGGCGGGGTTGATCCAGGTTTTATGGCCATTTTCTTCTTTATAGAAAGATTCGGCTAAAACCATGCCCTGGCACAGCAGCTGCTTGAAGGGTTCATCGCTGTTGACCAGTCCTTCATCCCGCATCAGCTTATGGAAGAAGCGTGCATAGAGGAGGTGCAGGATGGCGTGTTCGATACCACCTACATACTGGTCGACAGGCAACCAATAGTTGGCGCGATCAGGGTCGAGCATACCCTCTTCAAAATCCGGGCAGGTATAACGGGCGTAGTACCAGCTGGATTCCATAAAGGTATCGAAGGTATCTGTCTCGCGCTCGACCGGCGTGCCGTTGAGTTCATCCTTACGCCACTCAGGGTCGGCTTTAATGGGGGATTGAACGCCGTCCAGCTCCACATCTTCCGGCAGCAAAATGGGCAGCTTATCGGCTGGCACTGGGATTTCGCCACCGTCCGCCAGGTTGAACATGGGAATAGGTGCGCCCCAGTAGCGCTGGCGGGACACGCCCCAGTCGCGCAGACGGTAATTAGTGGTTACCCGTCCCTTATCAGCGGCGATCAGCACTTCGGATATTGCGGTAAAGGCACCATCAAAATCCAGGCCATCGAAATTGCCGGAATTCACCAGCTTGCCTTTTTCAGTGAAGGCTTCCTTGTCCAGATCAATCTCCTGGCCATTGGTGGGAGCGATGACCTGGGTTATTGGCAATTGGTACTTGTGTGCAAACTCCCAGTCGCGTTGATCGTGAGCGGGTACGGCCATAACGGCACCGGAGCCGTAATCCATCAGAACATAGTTGGCTACCCAGACGGAGACTTCCTCACCACTGATGGGGTGGATGGCCTTGAGACCGGTATCCATGCCTTTCTTGTCCATGGTGGCCATGTCGGCCTCGGACAGGGACTGCTTTTTGCACTCCGCGATAAAGGTTTTCAGCTCGGGGTTAGACTCTGCCAATTCCAGCGCAATAGGGTGTTCGGCGGCGAGGGATACATATGTGACGCCCATCAGGGTGTCTGGGCGGGTGGTGTATACATCGAAATGGTCCATCCCAGCCACAGTGGTGGGCAGGCTAAAGCTCAGCTCCACGCCGCGACTCTTGCCGATCCAGTTGCGCTGCATGGTGCGCACCTGTTCTGGCCACTCCGGCAGCTTATCCAGATCCTCGAGAAGTTCTTCGGCATAGTCGGTGATCTTGATAAACCACTGAGCCAGCTCGCGTCTTTCCACGGTGGTGCCGCAGCGCCAGCAGGCTCCGTCTTCAACCTGTTCATTGGCGAGCACTGTCTGGTCATTGGGGCACCAGTTTACTGCGGAGTTTTTCTTGTAAACCAAGCCCTTTTCATAGAGGCGAGTGAAGAACCATTGCTCCCAGCGATAATAGGACGGCTGGCAGGTAGCCAGCTCGCGGGACCAGTCGAAGCCAAAGCCGAGGGCTTTCAACTGTCCCTTCATATAATCGATATTGGCGTAAGTCCACTTGGCCGGCGCAGTTTTATTCTGGATGGCGGCATTTTCCGCCGGTAGGCCGAAGGCATCCCAGCCCATAGGATGCAGGACATTTTTCCCCTGCATACGCTGGAAACGGGAGATAACATCGGTAATGGTGTAGTTACGCACATGGCCCATATGCAGCTTGCCGCTGGGGTAGGGGAACATGGATAGGCAGTAGAACTTTTCCCTGCCGGTATCTTCCTGAACCTCAAAGCTTTTCTCTGTCTCCCAGAATTCCTGGGCGGAAGCTTCGACTGCGGAGGGGTTGTACTGCTCTTCCATTGATTGGGGACCTATACTCTGTGATCAAATTTTGCGGGGAAAATATTCAGTGTTTTAGTGGGAGAAGTTCTGGATCGGCAAGCAAAAGGATTGACTGCGATCAAGGACTTCCCCCTGAGCATCTATTAGGATGCGTAAACGCGAGATTATAGGAGGGATACCGTGACGAAGGAACCGAAGTTGCCGCCGAAGGACGATCTGGCCGATGAGTTTCGTGAAGACCTGGAGGATTTGGTCGAGGGTGAACTGGCGGTAGAGAACCTTACTGCAAATAAAGTCGCTTTTCTTCGCGCCTGGTTAAAAGATGATCTACATCGGGCGGGGGACTATATGCGTGGCTTGGGAGGAGAACTACTGACTCTGGAGGAGCGCGGGGGCGACTGGTTACTGAACGCCGCGGACCCCACAGAAACGGCCTGGCCCAATCTTATGCGCTGTATCCGTGAAGGCAAACCCTGGGCCCTCGCCGGTGAGACAGTGGGGGCCGATGAGGAGTTGCAGTGCCTGGGCTGCGGTTATCTCGCCCAGCCGCCGGAGAATAGCCAAATTACTCCCTGTCACCGCTGTGGATATGGTTGTTTCAGGCAGATAGAAGGCGGCCTTGAGTATTGATTGAGCTGTATAAAATAGCGACCAATATGCTGATGCCACCCCTGGCGCCAATGCTGGGGTTGCTTGCGGCATTCTTTATTCGCTTTTTTCCAGAGGGCTCTCTGCTGGAGAAGTCGTCCCTGTCACTGGCGGTTTTTTCATTTTGCCTGCTTTGGCTCAGTGCCACCCCGGCCTTTTCCAGCTGGCTCGGCAAGTGTTTGGGCTCAACGGCAGACTTGCCAGATGCGGCGCCAGCACCCCAAGCTTTGGTGGTGCTGGGTGGAGGGGTTTATCGGGATGGTGAATCTGGCTATGAATCTCTGTCCACATCCAGTATGGAGCGGGTGCTTTGGGCGGCTCAGCAGGGACCAGAAGACATGCCAATCCTGGTGTCTGGCGGTCGCGTCTCACCGGATGAGCATGCCTCTGAATCACAACTGATGGCAGACTTACTGAAAGAGTTGTCCCGTCCGGTGAGTTGGCGCGATGCTTGCAGTCACACTACCGCAGAGAACGCGGTAAACAGCGCAGCGATATTGCAGGGCGCAGGTGTGGATACTATTGTGCTCGCCACTCATTGGTGGCACATGCCCAGGGCCGCTGCGGTCTTTAAACGAGCGGGTCTAAAGGTACAGCCCCTGCCGGTGGGCAGTATTTCTGAGTTGTCACTGAGGGCACGGGGTAGGGTTTTACACTGGGTACCCAATGCGGAGGCGCTGTTACAAACTCAGACCTATTGGAGAGAGCTCATGGCGCAGGTATGGTATCAATTCCGACCGCTTCCACAGGCAAAAAAGTGCTGAGGAACTTTTGTGGCGAAGGGGTCTCTGAGATTTATTAAGCATGAGGGAGTAGGCGTCGGCTAGGGAATGCATCTGTTTTATTGGCTAGTTGTATCGGGCAAATAGACGACTGGCGCCACAGATCTCACCCGCTGATTACTACTTAATATGGAGTAGCGACTGTGGATAACAACCATAACAATAAACGAGATAACCTTATGATGAAGGGCATCCCGGTTTCCTTTGCTCCCATCCAGTTACACAACAGGCTCAATCGGGCGGTATGGATCGGCTTCAAGCGTGTCGATCAGGATGGTAGAACGCTTTTTTTCCTGTGCGGTGGGGCCGAAAGTGGGGCTCAGTTAAACAAAAATTTTGAGACTTTTGCTGGGCAAATTGTCCGCGAGTTTGGTCTCGAGCCAGCGGAAGTGGAGTTTATCGAACTGCGTGTCAATGCAGAGGAGTCCCAGTGGTATCGCTGGCATGCGCAGTGGGTTGGCTCTGCGCCGATGGCTAGCCACGGAGATTTAGTCACTAGTGAATCTAGCCGGCGCTATCTGACCCAGGCCCTGGAGAGCGGTGTAGTTGCGGCTTAAACCAAAAGGCTTGAGCACTTTGGCAACAATAGTCTGCTTCTAGGCGCGCACCTTGTTACTGGCATTGTCTTTATCCAGTAGGTCGGCCAATGCTTGTTCCAGTGTGGGAAACTGGAAGCTGTAGCCGCTATTGAGGGCGGCGTGAGGCTCCACCCTTTCGCTGGCGAGGAGTAGCTCTTCTGCCATTTCCCCAAATAGTGTTTTCAGCAACCAGGCGGGTGAACGGAATAGACATGGGCGGTGTAGTTGTTTTGCTAGTAAGCGGCTAAAGCTGTTATTGGTAACCGCCTCTGGGGCACTCGCGTTGAAAGGTATACACAGACGCTGGTCGATAGCGTGGAGTAATAAGCCCACTTCATCTTCTTCGTGAATCCAGCTCATCCAGTGCTCACCAGAACCCATTGGCCCACCGAGTCCCAGGCGAAAGGCTGGGAGCATCTTTGGTAGTGCACCGCCGCGCCTGGAGAGCACAATCGCGGTGCGTATGGTTCCAACACACATCCCAGCCCTTTGTAGTGGCAGCGTGGCCGCTTCCCAGTCACGGCATAGTTGAGCGGAAAATCCTCCTCCCGGTGGACTGTCCTCCTTGAGCAGTTCGCCGCCGCGATCTCCGTAATAACCGATAGCCGATCCCGAAAGGAAGTAACTGGGGCGCTCTCTCTGGGCGAGGGCCCATCGTACTAGCTGTTCGGTAATATTTAGGCGGGAATTGCGAATCTCGGCGCGGCGCTTCTCGGTCCAGCGGGTGGAAATGGGTTCCCCGGCCAGATTGACCACGACATCTACCGGTTCTTGTACCTCTTCCGGCGAGCTGCAGGCATTGACGGATTCGCCGCAGAGTTGGTGCACTTTATCGGGGTTGCGACTTAATACTGTGAGAGTATCGCCACGGGCTAGCCAGCGCTGGCAAAAGAGTCTACCAATTAGGCCGGTGCCACCACTGATCAAGCAATGCATAAACAGCCCATCCCCGCCAAAATTTCACAGGTAAATTGCATGCAGCATAGCAGTCATCCCCAATTGCGGGGTGTTTTGGCAGCATGCGGTGAAGTGATTGGTGGCAGAAGATGATTACTCGGTGACTCCTCCGGGGATGGGCTTATCAGCAGTATCGGACCGCTTGCGGCTGAGAAGGAGTGCTAGGGCCAACATAGGCAAGGCCAGGGCAAACACCGAGAAAATGCCGGCGAGCATGAAAGGCGTTGAGCCGCGCATTGCGCGTATATCACCGGTCATATTTGCCCGCTCAAATTGGGGTAGCTGCTCGATGATACGCCCGCGGGGGTCGACGATCGCGGTGACCCCGGTATTGGTGCCACGCACAAGATAGCGGCCGGTTTCTAACGCGCGCATTTGCGCCATTTGCATATGTTGCAGCGGCCCTATGGACTCGCCAAACCAAGCATCGTTACTGATGGTTAGGAGTACCTGGGAAGCGAGAGCGCTATCCGCCACCAGGCGGGGATAGACGATCTCATAGCAAATAAGAGGTGCCCAGCTGGCTCCCCCGGCTTTGAGAGGCCCTTGCTGGTCGGGCCCGGAGCGAATAAAAGAAGTGGGCAAATTGAAGAATTCAATAGTACCCCTGATCAGGTTTTCCAGTGGGACATACTCGCCAAAAGGCACCAGGTGACGCTTGTGGTAAACACTGGGGCTGCGTCCAAAGACTGCGGCGGAGTTATGTACCTTGCGGGTACCATCCTCGGAGTTATGGGTGTCGTAGAGAATACCGCTGATCAGATCGATGCCAGTTTTTTCGGCATTGCGCTGCAGGGCTTGCATCAGGTTTGGGGCCTGGCCGTAAAGCATAGGCAGTGCCGCTTCCGGCCAGATAATGACGTCCACATCCCCCTCGCTCAGTGAGTGAGTGCCCTCCTGGTAGCGGCTGATAGTTTCTCCGCGAAACTCTGGCAGCCACTTTTTTTCCTGGGGAATATTGGCCTGGACCATCCCAACGGTGATTATGCCCCCCTCGGCCTGGGTCCACTGAATATTGGCGAGGGCAGCTCCGAGAGGCCAGGGCAGCACTGCTGCACCAATCAGTGCTATATGAGCCGGCCGCTTGAGGGGAGCCAGACGGCCGCTGGCGGCTAGTGCAAGCACGGCACCAGAGAGGGCCAGCAACAGCCCGATACCATAGACACTCAATACTGGCGCCCAGCCAGACATCCAGGTGCCAAGATGGGCATAACCGGCGAATAGCCAGGGGAAGCCGGTAAACATCCAGCTGCGGAACCATTCACTGATAAACCAGAGCGCGGCAAAGGCGAGAGCAAAGCTAAATTTGTTGGCGGTAAAGCGACCGAGAAAAGAGAAAGGCGCCGCTAGGAGTACCGCCATGAGTGCGACAAACCCGCCGGTGAGCGCAAACCCCAGGGGAGGCGAAGAGTTGCCGAAGTTAGTGATTGAGACATAGACCCAGGAGCCACCAGTCGCATACAGGCCAAGCCCATAACAGAAGGCCAACCAGAAGGTGCTGCGTCCGCGCATTGGCTGACCGTGGGAGGCGAACAGGAGCAGCCAGGCAAATAGGGCGAGAGACAGGAGTCCACACACCCAATAGTTGAAGGGTGCCAGGGAAAGTGTCATTAGCCCGCCGGCACCCGCACCGGCGAGAGATAATAGTATTCTTCGCATAGACTCGCTTAATCGGTAGCCGCAGCTGCGACTGTATCCCTAGCAGAGAATGTTTTGACTAGACCTATAGGTGCCCAGTTCAATCTTCATCGGGCGGCTTACGCATATGGGCTACGCGCAGCAGGTGAATTTGCCGGCTGTCCGCGTAGAGTACCCGGAACAGGAAGTCTCCGAGGCGGGTGACTTCATCGCGGCCGGGCAGATGGCCGAAAGACTGCATAATCAGACCGCCAACCGTGTCGAATTCTTCATCGCTGAATTCGGAATCGAAAAATTCATTGAATTCCTCGATGGGCGTGAGTGCCTTGACGATGTAGTCATTTTCACCCACCCGGCGGATAAAGCTATCCGCTTCTTCCTCATCGGTTTCGTCTTCGATCTCACCGACGATTTCCTCAAGGATATCTTCAATGGTCACAACGCCGGAAACGCCGCCATATTCGTCGATTACAACGGCCATATGGTAGCGATTTTCACGGAACTCCCGCAGGAGGATATTCAGGCGCTTGCTCTCGGGGATGATATTGGCCGGGCGAATGATGTCTTCTAGCTGGAATGCTTCAACGCCTTTGAGAAGTAGAGGGAGCAGGTCTTTGGCCAGCAGTATCCCGCGGATATCGTCGATACTCTCACCGACAACGGGGAAGCGGGAGTGGCCCGACTCGATAATCTTGGGCAGAAATACCTCGGGCTTATCCTGTAGTCCCACAACGACCATCTGCGAGCGGGGAATCATTATCTCCCGCACCTGCTGGTTGGACACATCCAGGGCACCCTCGATGATGGATAAAGCCTCGGCATCGACCAGCTGATTTTCAGCGGCGTCCTTGATGATATCCAGCAGTTCATCGCGGGACTTGGGCTCGGCAGAAAATGCACCAAACAATCTTTCCAGCCAGTTCTTCTCACTCGACCGGGGCTTGCTGGAAGAGTGACTACTTGGGGGCTCGTCAGTGGTCATGGAAGTGGCCATGCTCCGGATATCTCTCGTCTATTTCAATCAATAATCGTAAGTGGGTAATTTCATTTTGACCCCTTGTCATCCCGCCTCATCGAGAGGGGTGTAGGGGTCGGCAAAGCCGAGGTGGGTCAACAGGCCCGTTTCCAGCTTTTCCATGATTTCCGCATCGCTATCTTCGATATGGTCATAACCCAGAAGGTGCAGTGTGCCATGGACCAGCATATGTGCCCAGTGCGCCTCAGTCGTTTTGTTCTGTTGCTCCGCTTCCTTTTCCACAACTGGAGCACAAATGACTAAGTCGCCCAGTATTGGTAGGTTTAATTTGGCGGGAAAGTCTGTTTGAAAAGACAGAACATTGGTTGGCTTGTCTTTGCCGCGATACTGAAAGTTGAGCTGTTGGCTCTCCGCTTCGTCGACGATGCGCACAGCCAGTTCAGCCTCTTTGCGCCGGCCGGACAGGGCGTTGGTGACCCAGGTGCGGATCTTTTCATCGGAGGGCAGGTTTGTACAGCGGCTGGCACGCTGCACATCAAGGGTCAAATCAATCATAACTCTGCGGGGGTACCTCAGGCGGCATTCTCGTCGGTTTTGCTACCGATATTAACTTCCCGCTCGGCTTCGTGAATATCGTAAGCTTCTACGATGCGCTGCACGAGGGGGTGGCGGACAACATCTTTAGCGCCGAAATGGGTAAAGCTGATACCGTTGACCTTGCCGAGGACTTCTACCGCGTGGCGCAGCCCTGAGGCCTGTCCTCGCGGGAGGTCGACCTGGCTCGGGTCACCGGTAATCACCGCAGTGGAGCCGAAACCAATCCGGGTCAGGAACATTTTCATCTGCTCACGGGTGGTGTTCTGACTCTCGTCGAGGATCACAAAGGCGTTGTTGAGGGTACGTCCGCGCATATAAGCCAGGGGCGCTACCTCAATCACATTGCGCTCGATCAGTTTGCCGACGGTTTCAAAACCGAGCATTTCGTAGAGTGCGTCGTACAGTGGTCGCAGGTAAGGGTCCACTTTCTGGCTCAGGTCACCGGGAAGGAAGCCGAGTTTCTCACCGGCTTCTACTGCTGGGCGCACCAGCAGGATGCGCTCTACCTGGTCTTTGAGCAGGGCTTCGACTGCACAGGCCACTGCCAGATAAGTCTTGCCGGTACCGGCTGGGCCTATGCCGAAATTGATATCGTTGCTCTGAACCGCCTGCACATACTTGCGCTGGTTCAGGCCTCGGGGGCGAACAGAACACTTTTTGGTACGAATCAGTACCACTTGGTCGGCTTCGCTGGATTCGCCCTTCTCCCCCTTATTTAGCAGTTCCTCCACACCGGCCTGTTGTAGGGCCAGGTGGATCTCATCGGGGGTCAGTTGATCGCGCGAACCGGTTTCCTTGTAGAGAAAGCTCAACAATTCACAGGCGGCCTTGGCTTTATCTGGCTCACCGTAGACGGCAAACTGATTGCCGCGATTGCGGATCTCAATGTCCAGTCGCTGCTCTATTTGGCGTAGGTGTTGGTCGAACTGACCGCAGAGGTTGGCGAGGCGGCGAGCGTCGTTGGGCTCGAGGGTGATACTGTGAGCGAGGGTTTGCGTTTCCAAACTGGTTTCCGGCACCTTAATCTGTAGGGTTCATTGCTAGGGTATACCCATTTTCCCTGTATGGGAAAGCTTTGGGTGTTACCAATAGGTTCTAACTTTACCCGATTTTAATTACAGCTTGTAATTTCAGTGGTGCTGTTAGGATATTTGGGCGGCAAGGTGTGGTTTTTAAGCACACCTTGCCTGGATTTAAAGTAATCCCCACCCCTTAGAACAGGTCCTCTTCCAGCTCCGAGGTAATCAGTGTGCCGCGCAGGGAGTTAGGCAGGGCCTCCTCAATCAGGACATCGGCAAATTTGCCAATCAGGGCCAGGTCATCAGCGCGGAAGTTAACCACTCGGTTGTTCTCGGTGCGCCCTTGCAGTTGACCGGGGTCTTTCTTGGAAACTCCGGTCACAAGAACCCGCTCGGTATTGCCGACCATATGTCGCGCGATGGCCTGGGCCTGCTGGTTGATACGGTTTTGCAGTAGCTGCAGGCGCTCTTTTTTGACCTCTTCCGGGGTGTCGTCGGGCAGGTCAGCTGCCGGGGTGCCCGGGCGCGGTGAGTAGATAAAGCTGAAAGAGAGGTCAAAGCCCACTTCCTGAATCAGATTCATAGTGGCTTCGAAGTCCCTGTCAGTTTCACCGGGGAAGCCCACGATAAAGTCAGAAGACAGGCAGATATCCGGGCGTATTTTCTTCAGGCGGCGGATCTTAGACTTGTATTCCAATGCGGTGTGGCCGCGTTTCATCGCCATCAAAATGCGATCGGAACCACTTTGTACCGGCAGGTGCAGATGGCTGACCAGTTCTGGTACCTGAGCATAGACGTCGATCAAAGCGTCAGAGAACTCCACCGGGTGCGAAGTGGTGTAACGGATGCGGTCGATGCCGTCTATTGCGGCCACATAGGTGATCAGTTCGGCGAAATCCACCTCTTGTCCATCGACTCCGGCAGCGCGATAGGCGTTGACGTTCTGGCCCAACAGATTGACTTCTCGCACGCCCTGTTCTGCCAGGTGGGCGACTTCCTCCAATACATCGGCAACTGGCCGGCTCACTTCCTCGCCGCGAGTGTAGGGCACTACACAGAAGGTGCAGTACTTGGAACAACCTTCCATAATCGAGACAAAGGCGGTGGCGCCATCGGCCTCTGGCTGCGGCAGTCGGTCGAACTTCTCGATCTCCGGGAAGCTGATATCCACAACCACAACGCCATTTTTCTGCTCTTTGGTTTCCATCATTTCCGGCAGGCGGTGCAGAGTTTGTGGGCCGAAGATCAGGTCAACATAGGGGGCGCGCTTGGCGATTGCCTCGCCCTCCTGGCTGGCCACGCAGCCGCCAACACCGATAACCAGCTCGGGATTTTTCTCTTTGAGACGTCTCCAGCGGCCCAGCTGGTGGAATAATTTTTCCTGGGCCTTCTCACGAATAGAACAGGTGTTGACCAGTAGTACGTCCGCCTCTTCGGGATCGTCGGTGGGTACCATCGCGTGTGACTCGCCGAGTAGATCGCGCATCCTGGCGGAATCGTACTCATTCATTTGGCAGCCGTGGGTTTTGATGTATAGCTTTTTCGCCGGTGTATCGGACATATCGTGCCTGATTAAAAACTGGTCAATTAAACGGGTGGGGCATTATAGCGACAGGACCCGGCACTGCATAGATGGCTATATTAGCGCTTGAGAACCTGTGCTATTCTTGCGCGCTTTTTCGGGCATTGCCCGCTTTCTGAACAACTTCGAGCTTCGGGGTATTCCCCATCCTGAGAGACCTATGGCCAACCCGATATATAAAGTGATTTTCCACAACCAAAACCAGGTATATGAACTCTATGCCCGGGCGATTTATCAGAGCGATATGTACGGCTTTATCGAGGTCGAGGAGTTCGTATTTGGGGAGAAGGCCCAGCTGGTAGTGGACCCCAGCGAAGAAAAGCTGAAAACCGAGTTTGCCTCGGTAACCCGTTCCTATATTCCTATGCACAGCATTGTGCGAATCGATGAAGTGGAAAAAGAGGGGACCGGCAAAATTGTCGAGGTTAAAGGCGACAAAGTAGCTAAATTTCCTTTCGCGCCGCCCATTCGCCATCCCCAGGATACCGAGTAATCAACCATCCTTTTCACCGGATCAGCGGGCCTTCGGGCAGGCTGATTCGGGCGCCTAAAACCCTCGCAGTCTGCCGGGTTTCACTGCAATATAAGCTTCAATAAAGGTCCTCCGGACTGTCATCAAATCGCTGCAAAGTGACAGCGCAGGCGATCACCGGACTTATTGATATTTAATTGATATCTAATAAGTGCTCGCCTGTTCGCGGCTTGCAAGCTATTGACTGATAAATTCCACTATGGCGCCAGGTTGGCGCGCCAGGCTGATTATCAGTCTTTACGCGAGTTGATTACGGGTTAATGGCTGGAACCTTGCTATGAGCAATCGCTACCGCGCGTTGTGGATATCGGATGTCCATTTGGGTAGTAGAGACAGTGAGCCCCACCGATTAGCAGATTTCCTGGCACAAAATCGTGCTGACAAGGTTTACCTGGTGGGGGATATTTTCGATATGTACGCCCTGTCTAAAGGGAAGGGCACCTGGTGTCAGGCATCTTCCATGCTGCTGGGTATGCTTTCGGAGTTAAGTAGTCTCACCCCGGAAGTCATTTATATTCCCGGAAATCACGATGCCCCTATGCGCAGCTGGGCGGGCAAACGCCTGGGTAATATCCGCATCGAGCGCGATTGGATTCACACAGCTGCTTGCGGTAAATGTTACTGGGTAACCCACGGAGACCAATTTGAACACCACATCAAAATTAATCCGCTCAGTTACCACATTGGGGACCGCAGTTACTATCTGATGCTGCGATTTAATCGCTGGATTAATTACTGGCGCAGTCGTTTCAATAAGCCCTGGTGGTCTCTGGCCAGCCAGGTAAAAAACCGCGTTGGTGCTGCCAGGCAAATGATGAGCGATTTCGAAAATATCGCCGTGGGTGAAGCAGTGGCCAAAGGCATGGATGGGGTTATCTGTGGACACATTCATCGCCCGGCACTGCGCAGCAAAAAAAAGGGCGAGCGCACGGTGACCTACGCCAATTGCGGCGATTGGGTCGATTCGATGAGTGCCGTGGTAGAACAACAAGATGGCAGCCTGGAACTGCTCCATTGGTACCGGGCCCCCAAAATAGCCAGCATAATGACAGAGGTGGTGGCCGCATGATTCAGCTCGAAACACTGTTGCAAAAAAATGCCTGGTATAGCGCAGCGCCGCAAAAGCCAACACGGAAACTGGTTTCCGCCACTCTTAAAAAAATTTGTTGCGAGGAGCAGATTGTAGAGTTTGGGCGGCGTTACCCCCATCTGGGAGGGTTGGATTTTATTCGCCAGCTATTTAGTGACCTTAATTTCCGCTATGAATTAAATCCCTCGGAACTGGAAAGGGTGCCAGTGACAGGCCCTTTGATTATTGTGGCGAATCACCCGTTGGGCAGCCTGGATGGCCTGGCTTTGATCGATATGGTTGCCCGGGTGCGCAAGGATGTACGTGCAATTGCCAGCCAGCTTTTATGGAATATTCATCCGCTGCGCCCCTATTTTTTGCCGGTGGATAATTTTAATGGGCGCACCCGCCGTTCGGATGTACAGGGGATTTACGATTATCTGGGACAGGGTGGGGCTGTAATTATTTTCCCCGCCGGTGAGGTTTCACGCCTCAGTCCCCAGGGTGTGCGTGATGGGCGCTGGAACCCTGGATTTGTGCGCTTCGCGGAGAAGGCGAATGCGCCGATTCTGCCGGTACAAGTACTCGGCAGAAATTCCTGGTGGTTTTATGGACTGTCAATGCTGAATAAACCCCTTTCGACCCTCTGGCTTATTCGAGAAATGTTCAAGCAGGCCAGTCGTGGCATTGATATCCGAATTGGCCGCCCCCTGGAAGCGGAACACTTTCGCAGTTGGCCGTTAACCCCTCGCGCCCAGGCCGCGCTATGGCGCAAACATGTATACACGCTGCACCGGTCTCCCGCGCCCCTGGGTCCCGATCTTATCGCTGCTGCGGAGCCTCGTGGCGAGGTGGAGAGAATTATAGAGAGCTGTGAAGCCCTGACCGCCCAAGGGGACTTTTCCGTGCGCTTATATCGCCAGAGGCCGGATTGCCCGGTAATGCGTGAGTTGGCGCGTACACGTGAAGTGGCCTTCCGTGCAGTGGGTGAGGGAACCGGGCAGAGCCGGGACTGGGATGCATTTGATGCACACTATGACCACTTGCTGCTGTGGGACCATAAGCACAAGCAGATAGCTGGTGCTTACCGCATTGCTGGCACAGAGAGCCTGGCGGAGGATGAAATTTACAGCAGTACCCTCTTCAATTACCCCTCGCCGCCGTGTCAGTGCCTACCGGGCTCGGCGGAACTGGGCCGCAGTTTCTTACTGCCGGAATACTGGAGAGGAAAGGGTTTAGACCTGCTTTGGAGTGCTATCGGTCAGTGGGTTTTACGTAATAATGTGCGCTACTTATTTGGCCCTGTCTCTATGCCGGGAACATTTTCGGTGCGGGCCAAGTCGGCGATCGTAAGATACTTCTCCCATTATTTCGCTCCGCAAAATTCACTGGGCGATGCGCGCCTGCCCTTTCTGCAATCCGGCGCACCCCTGCCAGATCTTTCCGGGGACTCCATCGCAGATATGCGCCAGTTAAAGTTGGTGTTGCGTGAAGAGGGGGTGGTTTTACCACCACTTTTCAAAAAATATGCCGCACTGACGAAACCGGGTGGAACCAGCTTTCACGCCTTTAATGTCGATCCGGATTTTTGTGATTCCGTCGATGGGCTTGTGGTGGTTGACTTGCACCTTGCCGATGAGAAGTTCGCACGGCGCTACCTCTCCAGCGAAAATGCCGCTTAATACAAGAGGGCGGTTATAAGAACCGCCCTCATGATTGATTGCCAAAATTATTTCCGGCTGCTATCCCGCCTTTCGCAGTTGCTCCAGTTTCTGGCGCACACTGGCCAGTTTCACGCATAGTACGAACACAGACATGGCGGTATCGAGTTCTTCCAGTGGGGGGAAACTCGGTGCTATACGAATATTGCTATCCTCAGGGTCTTTGCCGTAGGGGAAGGTGGCTCCGGCTGGAGTCAGTTTTACTCCGGCCTCCGCTGCCAGCTTGACCACCGCCTTGGCGCAGCCCGGACGCGTGTTAAAGGAGACAAAATAGCCTCCCTCAGGTTTTTCCCATTGACCTAAATCCGTATCGCCCAGCCCCTTGTGCAGGTGTTCCAGCACACAGTCAAACTTGGGCTTGAGGATATTCGCATGCTTGCGCATGTGTTCCTTAAGGGTGGTGAACTCGGTAAAGAAGCGTGAGTGGCGCAGCTGGTTCACTTTATCTGGGCCAATAGTCATCGCTTGCATCTGCTGTTGCAAAGATTGCAGGTTGGCGCTGCTGGCGCTGACAAATGCCACACCGGCTCCCGCATGGGTCACTTTGGAGGTGGAGGCAAATTGAAGCACTGAGTCCACAGTGTCATTTTCCAGAGCGGCTGCACGGATACTGGCCAGGCTGACATAGTGGCCCAGGTCGTGCACGGCATAGGCGTTATCCCAGAAAATACGAAAGCCCGGATTGGCGATTTGCCCCAGTTGCGCCAGACGCTCAACGGTTTCATCGCTGTAGGTGACGCCGTTGGGATTGGAATACTTAGGCACACACCAGATGCCGATAATTTCGTTGTCCTCGCGAATATGTTTTTCCACAAGGTCCATATCCGGCCCCTGCGCATTCATGGGAATATTGATCATGCCAATCCCCAACTGTTCACAGATGGTGAAGTGTCGATCGTATCCGGGTACCGGGCAGAGGAATTTCGGCGCTTTCAGTTCGCGCCAGGGAGTATTGCCGGCAAAGCCGAACAGGTAACCGGTCAACACCGCGTGATACATCAGGGTGAGCGAGCTATTGCCCCCGGCAATGACTTCTTCCGTGGGCACTTGAAGCATATCCGCGCCCAGTTCACGGGCACAGGTAAGCCCGATCAAACCGCCATAGTTGCGGCTGTCGGTTCCGCCGGCGGCGCGGTAATCGCTGCAGAGGATGCCGTCGAGCTTATCCGATAAATTTAACTGTTCGGTTGAAGGCTTGCCGCGGGTGATATCCAGATTCAGTTCGTGTTGGCGGATGCGCTCGTAGTGGGTGCTCAGCTCTTTCTCCCACTCCGCTAACTGGTCAATACTGGCGGATTCGATTTGCACGTGATGTCCCCTGACTGGTCATTAGAGGTGGCGAGCTTAGCAGTATGGGCCTGGTTTCGTCAGCCCCATGGCTGAGTCTTCAGGGGGTTCTTTCGCGGTTATGTGAGGGGAATAACCACGTATACGGTTCTGTTTATCTTTGTTTTCCGGCCGCTTATTGATTAGCCAGTGAGTGGAAATCCTGGGCATACTCCCTGAGTGTGCGGCTGAGGTGACGGCGCTGCTCAAGACTGGTGCTGGTTAATATTTTTTTTGCCAGTACCTGCGCCTGCTGTTGGCGTTGTTCCTGGGCTTGACGATATTCAGGTGACCAGAGTTGTTCCGGGTTGAGCAGCAGGCTGCGGATTTTTTCCAGGTATCCCTCGGGTTTAGTGCGCAATAATTCGAAGGTTTTTGATTGCCAGAGCCTTCGCTGTTCGATGCGCTGCAGGGGGCTGTATTCCATTTTGGAAACCCAGGCGGTAATCAGGTTTTTTTGCTCTTCGGTAAGGGTACCGAGCCAGCGAACACTTTCCCTGCGGATAATCTTGTCTCGCTTTTGTTGTATTTTTTCCGGTGATCGCTGCCACTTTTCCAGGGTCTTCTGCTCTTTTTTCCACATATTGCCCTGCAGCTCGTTGATTTGCTGTTCATTGAGCTGCGCCGCCAGCGGCAACATCAGGTTGTAAGCATTTTCACTGGCGGCGGCTAAAAACTGGTGGACCTGCTCTTCGACAGGTTGTAACTGTGGGTTTTCCAATGCCCCTTTATCGACCCTTTCCGCCAGATTGTTCAGGAAATCGGCATAGCGAGGCAGTTGGGTCTGTCGATGCCATCGAAAAAAGCTGTTGAGGGCGCCCTGCAGCTCACTTTTTTGGGTGCGGTCCAACTCCACATATTTCTGGGTTTTCCAGCGAATCCAATAATCCACATTGTTGTAGGCAAATTGGATGCTGGAACAACTATTGATGAATAGCAAGAAGAGTAAAAGTGCAATAACACGCCAGAAATGGGGTATTGGCGTGCCATTCAGTTGTGTCATCGATTTTTCCTATAGGCATTGCCCGACTGATGCCGGGGAATTATTAGAAAGCATAGATGATCGGGTAATCGGCTTCTTATGGCGTAAAATTACTTGTTTTGAGTCCTGTGTAACTGGGCTCTTGGAGTCTTACCAGATCCATAAATAGCAGCTCCTGGGTTCAATAGATAAAAAAGATGACAATGACATTTCTTGCAGTCATCACAGCCGCTCACTCTGTCTAGCCAGCACATAGACTGATAGTTGTAATCCTCTCTGGTTTAGCGCGGGTGAATTTGGTTGTAGCGGGAGGAATAGGCAGCCTGGGTGAATGATGGAATGACTACGACGATCATGGAGGCCGAAGCCCGTGAGGCTCCGGCAAGAATTGCTGAGCAGTTACAAAGCAATGCCAAAGTCATGGAGCAACTTGGGGAGCGCTTGCGGGCTCATGCTCCGCGCTTTGTCATGCTTGTTGGGCGTGGCTCTTCCGATCATGCCGGTGTCTTTGCCAAGTATTTGATAGAAATAGAAACTGGGACCCCTACTTTTGCCGCAGCACCCTCGGTTTCCAGTGTGTATGGCCGCCAGCTTAAATTGGAAGGGGCGTTGGTACTGGTGATCTCCCAGTCGGGGCGCAGCCCAGATATCCTCGCTCAGGCCAAGATGGCCAAGGAGTGCGGCGCCTATACCGTGGCTTTGGTGAATGATGAACAGGCGCCAATCAAGGATATCGTCGATTTGCTGATTCCCTTGAAGGCGGGCCCGGAGAAAGCGGTGGCGGCCACCAAGAGTTATCTGGCCACGCTCTCGGCAATTTTGCAGCTGGTGGCCTGCTGGAGTGGTGACAAAGCGCTGTGTGAGGCGCTGGAAAAATTACCCGAAACTCTACAGGCGGCGGTGCGCGCAGAGATTCAGCTGAGGCCCGAAGATCTGGCCTCGGTGCAGAACCTGGTGGTGCTCGGGCGTGGTCCCGGTTATGCCATAACCCGGGAGCTGGCGCTGAAGTTGAAGGAAGTTTGCAATATTCACGCGGAGTCTTTTTCCAGTGCGGAGTTCTTACACGGACCGGTTACTCTCGTTGAGGACAAGCTGACGGTAGTGAATGTCCCTATTGAGGATGAGTCATTCAAGGCGCACAGCGAGCAGATTGATGACATAGTGCATAGGGGGGCAAGCCTGATCAATCTGCACGTGCCCAGCAAAGGGGTGCATCCCCGCGTCGCGCCCCTGGCTTTGCTGCAGCGCTTTTATATCGATGTTGCCCATGTGGCGGTAAACCGCGGTATTAATCCCGATGAGCCGGCGGGGCTGAAAAAGGTCACGCAGACCGTGTAATAATTTGCCGGAAATCCAACGACAAAAAATACTCAGAGTTACTACTGGGTCAGAAGGAAAGAATACACTGCGCTCAAGACGCGCTGTGAATACATCCCTGTAAGCTCGTAATCGGCATCCATGCCTCATACGGTCCCGAGCGCAGTGTATCCTTTCCTTCCCCCTTTTTAGTGAGTCAGAGTTAAGGAGGGGCTGTGGCTTTTGCCTTGGTCGCAGAAAAACTTTTTGAGGGCGAAAAAATCCTGGAGGATGTGCCCCTAGTTGTGGGCGATGACGGCCGCATTGCTTCCATTGGTGAAGACCCGCAGTCCTCAACACCCTATCTCCATGGACTGCTGGCACCTGGGCTGGTGGATATACAGGTGAATGGTGGCGGTGGCGTACTGTTTAATCAGGAGCCCACTGTCGAGGGGCTGCGTACCATGGCTGAAGCCCATGCCCGCTATGGCACCACCGCCTTCCTGCCCACCCTGATTACCGACCGCCTCGATGTTATGCAGAATGCCGCAAATGCGGTCAGTTCCGCATTGAGTCAGCAGGTGCCTGGCGTGGTCGGTATCCACTTTGAAGGGCCGCACCTGAGTGTGCCGAAGAAGGGTACCCATGAGCAGTCATTTATCCGCCCTCTCAGTAATGAGGAGTGGGAAATTTATGAGCGCGGGGATCTGGGCATCAAGGTGGTTACCCTGGCGCCGGAAACTGTACCTGTGGAGGATATTCACAGGCTGGCCTCGCTGGGGGTGCGGGTTTGCCTGGGGCACTCCAATGCCGATGGTAAAACCGTGCATTCGGCATTACAGGCTGGCGCTGTGGGCTTTACGCATTTGTACAATGCCATGTCGCCGTTGCACTCCCGCGAGCCCGGTATGGTGGGTTCTGCCTTAATTTGCGATAAGGCTTGGTGCGGCATTATTGCTGATGGTCATCATGTCAGTGCTGAGGCCATTACCCTGGCTCTCAAGGCCAAGCCGCGCGGAAAACTGCTGCTAGTTACGGATGCCATGTCCCTGGTGGGAAGCGATGCGCTAAGTTTCCCCCTGTTTGATCGGGTGGTGACCCGAGAGGGGGACAAGCTGACTTCCAGTACCGGTGAGCTGGCCGGTTCACATCTGGATATGATGGGAGCGGTGCGCAATATCAGCGATTGGTGTGATTTGGATATTTATGAATCCCTGCGCATGGCGAGCCTCTACCCGTCCCAGTTTCTGGGCTTGCAAAGCGGCAAGATTGCGCCCGGTGCCAGAGCGGATTTCATTTTGTTGGACCGGAATTTACAGGTACAGAAAACCTGGATAGGGGGGCACCAGGTTTATGGTGATTAACCCTTTGACTTTTCCTTAATTTTTTAAGGCTGTCTTACATCTGTTGGTTAATAGCTTCCTCTACCGCAGGCCCGCTGGAGTCCCGCACAATTAGAGTGGGAGTAAAGCTGCGACAATTGCTGTCCGTCTTTGCTCTTACTTGCTGTTCTTTTTCCTGGCTTCCCCGGCACTGAATGCGTTCCAGCACCAGTTCTGCTGCGCAGCGGGCAATATCTTCGTTGGGTTGATGGGCGGTGGTGAGTTTGGGCCAGGTTTGGCGCGAAAAGGGGCTGTCTTCAAAGCCGGCGATGGAAAGCTGTTGTGGTACCTCAATATTTAGCATGCGTGCGGCAAACAGTGCGCCCGCGGCCATTTCATCGTTGCCAGCAAAAATAGCGGTGGGGGGATTGGCGGAGTGCAGCAAAGCGGTAGCCCCGGCCACGCCGGAATCAAAAGAATATTCGCCCTCAATCACCAGTTCTTCAACAAACGATAGGCCTGCTTTTTGTAAAGCGTGCTTGTAACCCGTTAGGCGGCTGTGTGTGGATAAATGTTCGGAGCCGCCGCCAAGATAGGCAATTCGCTTGTGGCCCAGCTGCAACAAATGTTGGGTAATGGTGAAGGCAGCGGCCTCGTCATCAATCTCAATACAATTTTCTTCTCCCTGGCTGCAACCTTCCGAGGAAATTATCCGCACGAATTCCACATCCAGGGATTTCAATGTATCGATGACTTCCTGAGTCTCGGAAAAAGGGGGGGTGAGCACCAGCCCGGCAACCCGGCTTTGTTCCACCAGTTTGCGTAACTCTTCGTGAATAGTGTCTCTTTGGCCACTGCCTGGATGGATAAGCAGTTCGTAACCCTGTTCGCGGCAGGCTTCGAGAATGCCATTTTGCATGTCGATCACATAGTAGGCATTGGGGTTGTCATAAATAAAGGCGATAGAATAGGTGTGCGTGCCAGCCAGGTTGCGCGCTGCCAAATTGGGGCGGTAATTGAGTGCCTCTACCGCCCGCATGACCCGCTCGCGGGTACTGGTGCGCACAGAGGGTTCATTATTAATGACCCGAGAAACAGTCTTGATCGATACGCCTGCGCGTTCGGCCACATCGTTAATGGTGACTTTCATCTGCACCGTTCCCTCTTGCAAAACCCGTCGTGGGGAGGCGCAGGCCTCCTATTCATCACTCTCTCTGTTACTCCAGCCACCCGAAATAATGGAGAGTGCCCGGTGTAGACAGTTTGGCAGCTGTTCACAATCCCGGCTGGCGGCGGATTCTAACAACAATTGAATATGGCGCAGGGGCAGCGCAAAGGGGCTTTGCATTCTTTTTAGTGGAAAGGCAGACCGGGTGGATACTGGTGGTGAGTGAAAAAGGCTTATCACTCATTCATCTATTTGTAATTTTCTTACATTTTTGCCTTTTGGCACCAAAAACTTATTCCTGCATTCCTCGGTACTATGGCGCTTAATTTTCTATATTGAGACATTAAGCGCTAATTTTGGGGTATCCAGCAGTTTCCAGCCGGATAGCCGTATTGCTCACTAGAGGCCCCTTGATCTTTTTTGTAGTTTTACTACATAATGCGCTCCATCAGCTTCGCCGGATATTACTGTTGTACTTCTCATACACCCTGGAGTCTCTACTCCACCAGGAAGGGGGAGGTTTAGCTCTTGTCGACCCTCTAGTATTTGGTGGGCTTGGAGGGCAGCGGCAAAAATTGGTTCTGGCAAGAAAGTGCGTACTTAGAGCTTCAAATAGGCTTTAACTGTGCTCTTTTAGTTCTTCTTGAAGCAGGAACGCAATTTCTTCACAAGATGGGTAATGGAGTTCTCCGGTTGCTCCATCTTCAGTCGGGTGATAGGGCGCGGGCCGCACTACAACCCAGTCAAGCGGCGGGACTTTTTGCCGCAGGCCCTTTCAGGGAAGAAAGATCACTGGTGGCTATTTGGTCATCGCAATATGGCATCGGTGCCGGTCTCAGGCTGCACCGCAGCAGAATTAATACGGAAGAGTCATGGTTCACAGCAAGGTTCAGGCGGTTACCGAGCGCATTATCCAGCGCAGTGAGGAAACTCGCGCACAGTACTTGGCCCAGGTGGAAAAAGCGCATATTGAAGGGCGTGCCACTGAGCACTTGTCCTGCGGTAACCTGGCCCATGCCATTGCAGCCTCTCCAGAAAAGGACAAGCAGCTTATTGCATCCGGGCGCGGCCCCAACCTGGGGATTGTCACCGCTTATAACGACATGCTTTCCGCGCACCAACCCTACGGTACCTACCCGCCACGCCTGAAAGAGGCGGCGGCTCGCCACGGCGCCACCGCACAGGTGGCCGGCGGAGTGCCGGCGATGTGCGATGGGGTGACCCAGGGGCGCCCAGGTATGGAGCTGAGCCTCTTTTCCCGCGATGTAATCGCCATGTCCACCGCCATAGCCCTTTCCCACGATGTCTTTGAAGGCGCTATGTTCCTCGGTATCTGCGACAAGATTGTGCCGGGACTGGTCATCGGTGCCCTCGCTTTTGGGCACCTGCCCTCAATATTTATTCCGGCGGGTCCAATGCCCACTGGGCTTTCCAATGCGGAAAAAGTGCGGGTTCGCCAGCTCTATGCCGAGGGCAAGGTTGGCCGTGCTGAGTTGTTGGAGGCGGAGAGCGCTTCTTATCACAGTGCCGGTACCTGCACTTTCTACGGTACCGCCAACAGCAACCAGATGCTGGTGGAAATTATGGGCCTGCAGCTGCCGGGCAGTTCTTTTGTGAATCCCGGTACCGGCCTGCGCGATGCATTGAACGAAGCGGCTGTGGCCCAGCTGGCCAAAATTACCGAACCCAGCCAGCACACGCCCATCGCAAAAATTCTCACAGAAAAAGCCTTTGTTAACGGCATTGTGGGGCTGCTCTCCACGGGCGGCTCCACTAACCATACATTGCATTTAATCGCGATGGCGCGCGCGGCCGGAATTCAGATCACCTGGCAGGACATGGCGGATCTCTCCGAAGTGGTGCCCCTGTTGTGCCATGTCTACCCGAACGGCACGGCCGATATCAATCACTTTGCCGCCGCTGGTGGTATGCAGTTCCTGATTAGTGAGCTACTCGCCGCCGGCCTGTTACACGGCGACGTACACACAGTAATGGGCAATTCTGGCCTGGAGCCCTATTGCCAGGACCCCTTCCTAAATGAGGCCGGTGATGGTGTGGTTTGGCGCCCAACAGCGCAAGAGAGTGCCGACACCACGGTGATTCGCCCGGTGAGTGAGCCCTTCTCTCATCACGGCGGCTTGCAGCTACTGGAGGGCAACCTCGGCCGCAGTGTCATTAAGGTTTCTGCGATTAAACCGCAGCATCTCAAGGTGAAGGCGCCGGCGATTGTGCTGCACAACCAGGATGAACTATTGAAGCGCTTCAAGGCCGGCGAGTTGGAGCGGGATTTTGTTGCCGTAGTGCGCTTTCAAGGGCCGCAAGCCAATGGCATGCCGGAGCTGCATAAGCTGACCCCAACCCTGGGGGTGTTACAGGACCGCGGTTTCAAAGTGGCCCTGGTCACTGACGGGCGTATGTCCGGTGCATCCGGCAAGGTGCCGGCGGCAATCCATATGTCTCCGGAAGCGGTCGAAGGTGGTCCGATCGCCAAAGTACGCGATGGTGACTTGGTGGAGCTGGATGCTGAGGCCGGGGTGTTGCGTGTCCTGGTGGATGAAGCGGAATTTAATGCGCGTGAACTTGCGCAGTGCGATTTGTCGGGCAGTGCCCGAGGCATGGGACGTGAGCTATTCGCCAATATGCGCGCTATTGCCAGTGGTGCCGAGAGCGGCGCCAGTATTCTTTATTAAAGTGTGCCGCCTATATATAGCGGTGCAAGAGAAACGATTTCAGAGCAAATTTTATGTCTAACCCATTTGATATGGTGTTGTTTGGTGGAGGTGGTGATCTTGCCCTGCGTAAGTTGATTCCGGCACTGTATCGTGCTTACCGGGAGGGCAGCCTGGCAGAGGGCTGCCGCATTCTCCCCGTTTGTCGCCGCCAGGAAGACGCTGATCAATATTTAAATGTGGCCCTTCAGTCCCTGCAGCAATATTTGCGCGATGGTGAGTATTGTAATTCTATCTGGACAGGCTTCAGTCAGTTACTACGCCCAGTGTCTCTGGATATTTCTATACCGGACCAGCAGTGGACGCATTTGTCAGATATCCTCGAGTCAGACCCGGACCGAGTGCGTATTTTTTATTTGGCCATTCCCCCGGGTGTCTTTGGCCCCTGCTGTGAAAACCTCTCAGCGAAAGGCTTAATTAGCAAAAATTCCCGGGTAGTAGTGGAAAAACCCCTTGGTTATAACGCGCAAACTGCTGAAGAAATCAATAGCAAGATGGCGAGCTATTTCCCTGAGAGTAGTATTTTTCGTATTGATCACTACCTGGGTAAGGAAACCGTTCAAAACCTACTGGCCCTGCGTTTTAGTAATGTTTTGTTCGAGCATCTTTGGGATGCAAAAACCATCGATCATATTCAGATCAGTATTTCTGAAACTGTCGGCCTGGAAGGCCGTGCCGGTTTTTACGATGAAACCGGTGCGCTGCGGGACATGGTGCAGAACCATCTTTTGCAGTTGCTGTGCCTGGTTGCTATGGAGTCCCCCAACTCCATGACGGCGAAAAATATTCGCGCAGAAAAAATCAAGGTGCTGGAGGCGCTGCGTCCACTGAAAGGTGATTTGGTGGATGAGAACGTGGTGCGCGGCCAGTATGTGGCCGGAGAAATCGATGGGCAAAAGGTGCCCGGTTACCTGGATGACTTGGCGGACGGTGCCAGCGCCACTGAAACCTTTGTAGCGCTGCGTGCGCATATTGATAGTTGGCGCTGGGCGGGAGTGCCGTTTTTCCTGCGTACCGGCAAGCGAATGGAAAAACGCTGTGCAGAAATTGTGGTGCAGTATAAAAAAGTTTCTCACCACGTCTATAACGAAAGCGCGGGAAATGTAACTCCCAATCGCCTGGTTATCCGCCTGCAGCCAGAAGAGAGTATCAAACTGATTCTGATGGCTAAAAAAATGGATAGCCTCACTACGGAGCTGCAACCGGCGGAGTTGAACTTAACCCTGTCCGATACTTATGACAGCTTTCGCAGTGATGCCTATAAGCGGTTAATGCTGGATGCCGCTGCCAATAATTCGGCCCTATTTATTCACCGCGATGAAGTGGCGGCGGCCTGGGCCTGGGTAGACCCGATTATTGAACACTGGCGTGAAACCAACAATCAGCCCAAGCCCTATCCTGCGGGCAGCTGGGGACCAGATGAGGCCAATGAATTACTGGCCCGCAGTGGTCGTCACTGGTTTAACGCCAAGTAACGAATCTGTGGATTGCCCGGCTTTTTTTCGGTGATCCACAATGATGAATGGAAGTATTCATGGCAGAAGAAAAATTTTTTACTGATCGCGAGCGCCTGGTGCAGGCGTTGGTCCACGATTGTGCCTGCGAACTGCAAAAAGGCATTAAAGAGTCTGGCCAGGCTACCTTTCTGGTCTCGGGAGGTAGCACCCCGGAACCGGTTTATCGTGAACTTTCCAAGCGCCCATTGCCCTGGTCAAAAATTACCGCCGCGCTGGTAGATGAGCGCTGGGTAGATAAAACCCATAGCGGTAGCAATCAGGCGTTTATTGAAAACAGCCTGATACAGAATGATGCTGCCGAGGCCACCTTGCTGGGTATGAAAAATCTGCATAGCAGTGCCGCAGAGGGTGAAGCTGACTGTGAACGTGCTTATGGCGAGCTGCAGCGCCCCTTCGATGTGTGCATTCTGGGAATGGGCAATGACGGTCACACCGCTTCTTTATTTCCCCATGCACAGGGGCTTGCTGAAGCACTAAACCCGGACTCCGATAAATTGTGTAGCGCAATCACCGCGCAACAGAGTGCAGTGACGGGTACCAATACCGAGCGTATGACGCTAACCCTAAACGCTATTTTGCAGGCAAAAAACATCAAGCTGCTGATTACCGGTGAGGAAAAACTCAAGGTCTATCGTGAAGCCCTGCTCGGTAGTGATGAGCTGGAGATGCCGGTGCGCAGTATTCTCAAGCAGGGGCTGAAACCAGTCACTGTGTATTGGGCGCCTTAACGAACGATTTGGAATTGATTGATGCAGAAAAATATCGCCGACATTTTGCAGTCTGCTGGCGTTGTCCCAGTATTGGTTATCGAACAGGCTGAGGATGCGCTGCCCCTGGCGGAGGCCTTGCTTAAAGGCGGCTTGAAGGTTCTGGAGGTTACGCTGCGTACAGAAGCAGCACTGGCCGCGGTGGAGCAGATAGCCAAACACCTGCCCGAGGCACATGTGGGCACCGGCACAGTATTAAATAGTGATGACCTGCGCCGCTCTGTCGATGCCGGAGCGGGCTTTATGGTAAGTCCCGGCGCTACAGAAAAATTACTGGCTGCCGCGGACGAAAGCGATGTACCTCTATTGCCCGGCGCCGCTAGCGCTTCAGAAGTGATGCGCCTTTACGAGCGCGGTTACCGCTACCAGAAATTTTTCCCTGCCCAGGCTGCCGGTGGTGTGCCCATGTTGAAATCCCTTGCCGGCCCATTGGCGGAAGTGCGCTTTTGTCCGACAGGCGGAGTGAGCCCCAATAATGCAGCGGATTACCTAGCCCTTAATAACGTAGTTTGTGTGGGCGGTTCCTGGATGGCCTCCAGCGCTCTAGTTCGGGAGAAAAACTGGGCCGAGATCACCCGACTGTCGCAGCAGGCTGCGGCCTTGAAATCGTAATTCGGTACCTGCGCTGAGTGCCGGCCACAGAATTAATCAGGCGGCACTTCAGCGGCTGATACAGGGGCGCTATATCGCCGCCAAATCGTCATAAAAGTTCGCTAGGGTGCATTCGTCAATGGATGCAACAGGGGAAATCCAGAAGCTAATAAGAAAGGGTAAAGCCAGATGAAAATTAAAGTCGCCATCAATGGTTACGGCCGTATCGGCCGCAACGTCACCCGTGCCATTTACGAGTCTGGCTATAGCGATCGTATCCAGCTGGTTGCGATTAATGATCTGGCTCCAGTTGCCTCCAATGCGCATCTAACTCGTTTCGATACTATTCACGGCCGCTTTGCCACCGAAGTTAAAGTGGAAGGCGATGCGTTGATTATTGGCGGGGATCGGGTGCAGGTCTGTCAGGAGCGCGATCCGACTAAACTGCCCTGGAAAAAGTTGGGAGTGGATCTGGTACTGGAATGTACCGGCCGTTTTACCGATAAGTCTTCTGCTTCAGCACATATCGAAGCCGGTGCTGCGGCGGTGCTGATTTCCGCCCCCTCACAAGATGCAGATCTCACTGTGGTTTACGGCGTAAATGATAGCAACCTGACGGCGGATCACCGCGTGGTTTCCAACGCTTCCTGCACCACCAATTGCCTTGCGCCTGTGGCACAGGCCCTGCATCGCGAGCTGGGTATTGAGCGTGGCTTTATGACCACGGTACATGCCTATACCAACGATCAGAATACCCAGGATGCAGTGCATGCGGATATTTATCGGGCACGCGCCGCGGCCGATAATATGATTCCCACCAAGACCGGTGCGGCGGCAGCCGTGGGGCTGGTGCTTCCGGAATTAAAAGGCCGCTTGGATGGAATGGCGGTACGGGTGCCGGTAAGTAATGTCTCCCTGGTGGACTGTCAGTTTATCGCGGGCCGCGATACTACGGTTGAAGAGGTAAATCGCATTATGCAAAGCGCCGCGGAGCTTAGCGGTGGCGTTCTCAGCTACTGTGATCAGCCTCTGGTATCTGTGGATTTTAATCACACCACCGCTTCCAGCCACTTCGATGCCAATCACACGCGAGTGAACGGCAACCTGGTGAAGGTGATGGCCTGGTATGACAATGAGTGGGGTTTCTCTCACCGTATGCTGGATACCAGCCTGGCCATGGCGACGGCCCTGCAGCTTGATATGCCGGTGGCGGAATCTGCTTGAACATACACATGTCATGGGTTGGTTGGCCCGGCATCGGAAAATTGCTGTGGGAAAACCTATGAGTTCGTCTTGTACACTAGCGGGCAGGCTAAATTCACTTTATGCAGAACTTAGCCGGCCACAGAAATTCTTTTTCCTTCAAATATCTGATGGGACCATATGATTCGCCATACAAAAATTGTCGCCACCCTGGGGCCCGGCACCGATAAGCCGCGAGTGATCGATGAAATGATTCGTGCCGGCGTCAATGTTGTGCGCTTAAACTTTTCCCACGGTACTGCCGATGATCATCGTCGCCGGGTGCGGGAAGTGCGCGATGCCGCTGAAGCACAGGGGAAAACGGTCGGAGTATTGGGCGATTTGCAGGGTCCCAAAATTCGTATCGCCCGCTTTGCCGCAGGCAGTGTGACGCTTGAAAACAATGACGAATTCACCCTGGACCTCGACTGCCCTGCAGAAGGTGGCGATGAGCATCGTGTAGGGGTCGATTACCCCAGCCTGATCAGTGATTGCCACTCCGGCAATATTCTCCTGCTCGATGATGGCAAGATTCGCCTGGAGGTAACCGGCACCACCGCGAGCAAGTTGTTTTGTCGGGTGTTGCAGGGCGGCAAGCTTTCCAACAACAAGGGTATTAACTTACTCGGCGGTGGTTTATCTGCGCCAGCTCTGACGGAAAAGGATTATCGGGATATCGAACTGGCTGCGGAATTGGAAGTGGATTTCCTCGCAGTGAGTTTCCCCCGCTGCGCCGAGGATCTTGAGACTGCGCGCAAAGCCATGCTGGCCGCTGGTAGTGAGGCCGCCATTGTGGCCAAGATTGAACGGGCCGAGGCCGTTGCCAACGATGCGCAGATGGATGCCCTGATCCTCGCCTCTGATGCGATTATGGTGGCCCGCGGTGATCTGGGGGTGGAGATTGGCGATCCGGCTCTGGTGGGAGTACAGAAAAAACTGATCCATCGTGCCAATGTGCTTAATCGCGGTGTAATCACTGCGACGCAAATGATGGAGTCCATGATCACCAGCCCGACCCCCACCCGTGCGGAAGTGATGGACGTGGCCAATGCTGTATTGGATGGCACCGATGCGGTGATGCTCTCCGCCGAGACCGCGGCTGGTGATTACCCGGTGTCTGCGGTGGAATCCATGAGCGAGGTGATTGTGGGGGCAGAGCAGTATCTGGGCAGTGTGCCTTACGCACCGGAGGAGCACGGCGCTTCGGACCGTATTGATACGGTGATTGCCCAGGCCGCGATCGATGTGGCTTCCCGTGTAGAGAATCTCTGCGCGGTGGCCGCCTTGACCGAGTCCGGCCGTACTCCGCGCATGATGTCCCGCGCCAATACCCGCCTACCGATTTATGCCATGACAAGGCACCCCAATGTTGCACGCCAGTTGGTACTTTTGCGTGGAGTAGAGCCCATCAGCTATGACCCGTCCACAGTACCTCTTGGGCATCTCACAGAATCCATTATTGAAGTGCTGGGCTCGCGCATCGACCTGCAAAAAGGTCAGCGCGTGCTGATCACCCAAGGTGAGCGCCTCAATGTGGGTGGACATACCAATTCGATGCGTATTAAAGAGATCGAATAAATTCTTAGGTGTAAGCCATTACTTACTTTGGGACATCCAAAAATAGTAATGGCTTTTGGCCTATAAAAAGATAGCCAATTAGTTTTTCTGCATATTTTTAGCTGCCACTAGACTCACCGGCCGCAAAACCACATCTTTATTTTTCACACCTTCTTGAGAGAGTATTGTGATGTTAGTCACAATCTTTTTTTGTCTTTAAATGCCCCTGTAGCTCCAATTATCGCTTGCTACTTTAAGTGATGAGGAAAACTGCAGAATCCGATGCTCTTTTAATTTGAATTGGCATTATTTGAATTGACATTGATGGGTTTAATTCGAATTTGATTTTTCTTTTAGAGCTTTGTAATAAATTATCTGCTGTCTGGATGTCTGAGTATTAACTTGACATTCTCAATTCAAAAGAATTCTATTATTTTGTTGATCTTCATTTTAATCCCTGCTGTCGTACTCGTGTAATGCCGTTTATCTACCCCCCTTCACTTATTTGCGGTAATCTGCCCGGATAGGTCGCAATTTCAGGTATCCCTTACCGGTAGCTTTGGCCTCATCCCATCCAGGTACCGGTGAATTGGAACTATTGGCAAGTAGTTTTTCCATAAACTTTCGGGGTAATGAGATTCACTATTTTAGATTTCACAAATTGTGAATACCCTAATCCAACAAAATTTGACGCACTACAGCGGGCAGTAATCAGTTTGCTGTGTGTAAATTGAACAATTTTGGGTTGGGACGGTACCAGGCCCCGGGGGCTGGGTTGTTGATAGATGAGAAGATAAATCGGGATGATTTATTGGATCAGGCAAAGATAACAAGAAGCTGGCGCAAAGCGGGCTTACGGCGTTTGAAGGATTATCCATGCAGCTAAGTGTCGAGAACAGACAAGGCATTCGTTATATGGTGAAAGTTGGCTGGGCGTACCAGATGGGTATCCCCATGCAGGTAGATGCCACCCAACTGCTCTCCATGTTTGATGACGTTGCCATTCAGGAAATCTATGAACACTTTTTCGGCCTGAATGGTATTTCCTGCAATACGCTGAGTGTCAGTATTCAGTCCAGCCAAGCCGGAACGGTTTATCTCGGGCCCTTGAGTGAAGCGCCGGGGCACCTAAGCAGCCGGGAAAAAGAAATCTACCTGGCCCTGGTGCAAAACCGCCTGATTATTGAAGAAGCCCCATTTGCAGCCACCGCACTGGCCGATAAGCAGGCTGAGTTGCTGAGTAAAATCCGCTTAGGGCTTCAGCAGATTATCGCCCAGGAGAGAGCGGAGGCCGCGCTGATCCAGCAGCGCCATGAACAGCGTTCAGATCTTGAGAAGGTGGGCGCCTATATTGATCGCGGCGCTACCGGCCTGGGCAACGCTGCCTGGGGTTTGGTAGTTTGGAGTAAGGATGTACTTGAGGTAGCAGCTCTGGTTAATCCTATACGCCAGAACTTTGAGCAAAATAAAGCCATTGTCAATTACCTGCTCAATGATAAAAGCTTGGTAGAGTCCCAGCGGGAGTACTTATCCGCGATCCAGCGGGAAGCCGTGGATGTGCTCGGCTTTGACCCCACCAAAATCACCAAACAGCAATTTGATCTGGCTGTTGAGGTGGCTGAGCTGATTTATGAAGATCCAGCCCTGCGCGACACCTTCATCCGCTTTGCCAAAGATTACGCGAGTGCCCAACACAGCCTGGAAATCACCGAAATAGCCGGCGGTGGTGCCTTTGAGATTATTCTCACTATCGTGTTAGCGGCGGCTACCGGTGGCATTGGTGCGGTAGCTGCTATGGCCAAAAATACGCGCCTGCTCAAAGCCTTTGGCGGCATCGGCGATCTGATGATGGATTTTGCCAAGCTGAAAAAACAGCACAACCTGCTCTCCAAAAAACGCGGCGGCAATGCCAAGGGCAATGGTGCCAGCTTCTCTGACCTGAGTTCCTCTGAAGCTGCGGTACCAACTTCGTCCGGCGGCCCCTCGTCGAGTAGCTCTTCCTCAAGTAGCGCTTCGAGTAGCTCTACTTCTAGCAATAGCTCCTCCAGTAATTCCAGTAATGCCAATCAAAGCAGCCAGGGGAGTGGCTCAGGCTCCAATGCCGATGGTGGGAGCCAGGCCAACGGCAGTTCTACTTCCAATGAGCCGGATAGCGCCAATAGTGAAACCGGCGAGACTCCTGACGGTAAAAAGGCTCAGTGTGCTAAGAACTCTTGCCACGGTGGTGATCCAGTTAATTTAAAAACTGGTGAGGAGTTCCTCTCGCTTGTAGATACGGTATTGGATGGCCCTCTGCCACTTAATGTAGCGCGCACCTACCGCAGCAGTAACCCCAAGGACTTCGGCCTGGGACACGGCTGGACCCATACCCTGGGTGAAAAACTGCTTTGGCGGCCTGGTAAAGCGGTGCAGCTCCACGACGCCGAGGGCCGAGTGATTAACCTGCCGGCACCGGGAGATAGCGGTCGCAGTCACAATGTGGTGGAGCAGTTAACCCTTACTCGCGTTAATGACGAGCATTGGATAGTGACCCCCTATGGCGCCCCCAATGGAGTGCAGAGGCACTTTAAAGCTATCGGGGATAAGGGGACTCTTAAGCTCGCAGAAATTCGCGATGGCTACGGGAATTTCTACCTGTTCCATTATATCGATGAGCGTTTAATCTGCATCGAGAGCAGTCTCGGTGAAGCCCTGCATATCAGCCCACCAGAAGGGCAGGCTAACAGTCTGCGTATCGGTGAACTGAAAAAAGAAACCCGCGATGGCCGCATTAAAGTACTCGCCAACTATGAGTACAGTGATGAGGGCGACCTGATCAAAGCCACCGATGCTGATGGCCACAGCGAGGTGTATCAGTATCACCAGCATGTTATTAAGCAGCGTACCCTAAAAACCGGCTACCGCTTTCACTTCGAATGGGATGCCGAAGGCCCCTCGGCCCGCTGTGTACGCCAGTGGGGCGATCCTATCGATGGGCAGGCCACTTACAACTACCAGTTTGATTGGGATGATGATGGCAAGGGTGTCACCGTAACCGATACCCGCGGCGGTAAAGAGCGTTATCGCTTTAATGATCGCGCCCTGCCCATTTATCACCGCGACCCGGAAGGTGCCGAGACCCTTTACAGTTACAACGACCTTGGCCAGATCACTAAAGTACAGCTGCCAAGCGACGATGGCAGCTTGCGCGAAGAGATTTATCAATACGATGATCAGGGCCGCCTGGTACAAAAAACCGATGCCGCCGGCAATAAGCACCGCATTGAATACAATAGCGAAGGCCTGCCCGCAAAAGTTACGGACCCTACTGGCAATAAGTGGCAACGCGAGTACAACAAAAAAGGTCAGATCGTTGCCACCAAAGATCCTCTCGGCAACAGTACCCAATACGGTTATAACCCCGTTGGTCTGATCGGCAGTGTTACCGACCCGCTGGGAAATACCACCCGCTACCTGTGGAATCCCGAGGGTAAACTGGCCGCGGTTAAAGACCCCATGGGCCGCGCCCAGCACTACCGCTACGACAGCGCTCGTCGCCTGGAAGAAGTGCAGCACGCCCCCGGCCAGGTTACTCGCTATGAATACGATGCCCAGGATCGCATCCATGCGGTAATCACCCCAGATGGTGCCCGCACCCAATACAGTTACAACCCCCAGGGGTTACTGGCCGAAGTTACCGACTCCGAAGGTCGCAGTACCAGCTACGCCTACGACGGCCTCAGTCAGGTTAAGACGCGCACTAATCCAGACGGCAGCCGCCTGGAATACCACTATGACGGTGAGCGCAACTTAGTCGGCCTCACCAATGAAAACGGTGAGCGCTACCAGCTTAAATACGATCTCAATGAGCGCCTGATTGAAGAAGTCGGCTTCGACGGCCGCGTGACCCGCTATGCCTATAATCGCGCTGGCCATTTAATCAGCTCCAGAGCCGTAACCGATACTGATACTGGTAAGGGTATCGACACCATCTTCGAGCGCGACTCCTTCGGCCGCCTTTTAGAAGAAGTCACTCCAGACGGCATTACCAACTTCCGCTACAACCGCAGCGGTCAGCTAATCGAAGCGGAAAATGCCCACCGTAAATTGCGCTGGGAGTACGACGCCAATGGGCGTGTTGTGGCCGACTGGCAGGGAAAAGACAAACTGAGTCACCAATACGATGCCGTCGGTAACCGTATCGCCACGACTTTACCCGATGGTGAAGTACTGAACTTCGCCTTCAACCCCGCCGGCCAATTCCAAAGCCTGCATCGCCGCCCTGTCGGTGGTGACGCGGATCAACTGATCACCAGCATTAGCCACGATGAGCAGGGCAGGGAAAGCCGGCGCCAGCACGGCAATGGGCTGGAAAGCCAGAGAGATTACGATCCTCAGGGCCGCTTGCAAAAACTGCGCTTGGGCAAGGCAAACGGTCCGGTATCCGATCCAACTCAGTCAAACTCCATTCTGGAGCGGAGCTACCAGTACAGCAAAGCTGGCCAGATCGCCCAAATTGAGGACAGCTTGCGCGGCACCCGCAGCTACCACTACGACGCCCTCGACCGCCTCACCCAGGTAGACGGCCCCAACCCCGAATACTTTGTGCACGACCCCGCACACAATATTCTGGCCGCCGCCAACTCGAAAGACGAAGCCAAGCAGCAGGCCAGCACCACCCAGGTCAAAGGCAACCGTTTAGCCTTCCGTGGTGATGCCCACTACCGCTACGATATCCACGGCAACCGCATCGCCGAGCTACGCGGCAAAGGGCAAAAACTGCAAACCCGCTACCACTACAACAACCGCCAACAGCTGGTGCGTGTAGAAAAGCTCAAAGTAGAGAAGGGCGCAGAACAGTTCCAGCAGGTGATCCACTACCAATACGACCCCCTGGGGCGCCGTATTGGTAAAGCGAGTGAAAGCGAGCAAACTGATTTTCTCTGGGATGGCGACGTACTCCTGCGGGAAAACAAAACCGATATCCAGACCCAGCAGGATCTCAATACCCGTACCTACTACTTTGAGCCGGGTACATTCAAACCTGTTGGATTAAAAGAAGATAATCAGGTTTATCACTACCACCTGGATCACCTGGGAACTCCAGATACCCTCACTAATCAGGATGGTGAAGTGGTATGGAGTGTTGCCTATAAGAGCTATGGCAATATTGCTTTAGCCCATGAAAAGCAAGTAGAGCAACCGATTCGTTTCCAGGGACAGTACTTTGATGATGAGACCGGGCTGCATTACAACCGGTTTAGGTACTACGATCCGCAGGTTGGGGAGTTTACTCAGCAAGATCCAGTTGGGTTGCTGGGAGGATCAAATAATTATCGGTATGCCCCTAATCCGGTAAGTTGGATAGACCCTTTTGGTTTAACTAGTAAGGATTGTGAGCCGGCAATCCAAGGGGAAGAGATCCCTGAAAATTATAATTTATTAACCGGTCGTTACAAAAATGCAGTGTTGAATTTAGATCCCGCTGATGAAAAAGTTTCACGTAGTGTTCAGAAGCTTATCGGAGGTAGGAGTGTTCCTGAAATTCTCCCTGGAAATATCAACGATTTACGTGATGTAGAGGTATTAACAATAGTTTCACATGCTAATGGCAATGGTTTTGTAGTTTTCGGTGAGTACATATCTGGTGAGCAACTCGGGGGCAAGCTTAAGCAATATGGTTTTACACCTAATAGTGTTGAGGTGATAGCCTGTTGTCGTGAACCAGGGCCTGCAAGGCAGGCCTTGGCGGATACATTAGGAGTTCCAGTAAAGGCAGGCAACGGACGAATGGGTGTCGGGGATGATGGTTCGATTGGGGTTGTAGATGAAAAGGCGACTAAGATATATCTAGAAGAAAACCCGGATAGTGAAGGGGTAATTCTGCTAGAGGGAAGCGATAAATTCACTACTTATAGACCTGGGGAGGGTGGGTAGCAATGAAAAACGTAAAGAGCTTAGGGAATAATGATAAATATGAATTGTTGGTTAGGCACGGAGGATGTGGTTATCCATATACCCAGGAGAATGTGAGAAAAATTTACGATTACTTAGAAGAAAGTCCTTGCGCTGTTCCCTTCCTTGGGGTTAGGCATTGCCCTTTTGGATGTGAAGATCTTATTTATGAGTCATATCACACTGATGGGACTTGGATTTGGCAGAAAGGGTTGTTGCATTACTTTACGCATCATTATATCGAAATGCCTGAACTATTTTTAAATCACATCTTAGGTAGTGAAGTAAGACCCAGTTGTCCGGAAAGTCTAATTTTATCTATAGAATCTTCAATGTTGAGCGGAGGAGTGGAGAAAAGGATAGATGGTACCTTCTGGGGAGCTTGGTTCTCCAAGTTCCTAAATAAAGATAAAGTTGAAACTGTTTATTTTGTGAAATCACCTTATCGTAAAAACTCTCGCCGTAAAGCTCCTCCTGGCTCCTTTTCTGGATGGAGTGATTTTGAGTTGTGATGAGTAGAAGTTAATAAAAAATCTAAAAATCACATACAATTTATCAAAAATAATTGGGGTCAGAGTAAATTATTGACGTTAATTAACCTTTAATCGGGTTTCTGATCACTGGCTACGAATACGATGCTCAGGATTACATCCTTGCGGTAATCACTCCAGATGGTGCCCGCACCCAATACAGCTACAACCCTCAGGGGGTTACTGGCCGAAGTTACCGACTCCGAAGGTCGCAGTACCAGCTACGCCTATGACGGCCTAAGCCAGGTTAAGACCCGCACCAACCCAGATGGCAGCCGCCCGGAATACCACTACGACGGTGAGCGCAATTTAGTCGGCCTCACTAATGAAAATGGAGAGCGCTACCAGCTTAAATACGATCTCAATGAGCGCCTGATTGAAGAAGTCGGCTTTGATGGCCGCGTTACCCGCTATGCCTATAATCGCGCTGGCCACTTAATTAGCTCCAGAGCCGTAACAGACACTGATACTGGTAAGGGTATCGACACCATCTTCGAGCGCGACCCCTTTGGCCGCCTGTTAGAAGAAGTCACTCCAGACGGCATCACCAATTTCCGCTACAACCGCAGCGGTCAGCTAATCGAGGCGGAAAATGCCCACCGTAAACTGCGCTGGGAGTATGACGCCAACGGTCGTGTTGTAGCCGACTGGCAGGGCAAAGAGAAACTGAGCCACCAATACGATGCCGCCGGTAATCGTATCGCCACAACATTACCCGATGGTGAAGTACTGAACTTCGCCTTCAACCCCGCTGGCCAATTCCAAAGCTTGCACCGCCGCCACTGGGCAGCGATTCCGATCAGCTGATTACCAGCATCAGCCACGATGAACAGGGCAGGGAAAGCCAGTGCCAACATGGCAATGGGCTGGAGAGCCAGAGAGATTACGATCCTCAGGGCCGCCAGCAAAAGCTGCGCCTGGGCAAGGCCAATGGTCCGGTATCAGATCCGACTCGGTCAAATTCCATCCTGGAGCGTGGCTACCAATACAACAAAGCCGGCCAGATCGCGCAAATTGAGGACAGCCTGCGGGGCACCCGCAGCTACCACTACGACGCCCTTGATCGCCTGACCCAGGTAGATGGTCCCAACCCTGAATACTTTGTGCACGACCCCGCACATAATATTCTTGCTGCCGCCAACTCGAAAGACGAAGCTAAACAACAGGCCAGCGCCACACAGGTCAAAGGTAACCGTTTAGCCTTCCGCGGTGATACCCACTACCGCTACGATATCCATGGCAACCGCATCGCCGAACTGCGCGGTAAAGGGCAAAAACTGCAAACCCGCTAGCACTACAATAGCTGCCAACAACTGGTACGCGTAGAAAAGCTTAAGGTAAAAAACGGCACAGAACAGTTCCAGCAGGTGATCCACTACCAATACGACCCCTTGGGCCGCCGTGTTGGTAAAGCGAGTGAGAGTGATCAAATCGATTTCCTCTGGGATGGCGATGTTCTGCTGCGTGAAAGTAAAGCCGATTTCCATACGCAGCAGGACCTGAATACCCGGACTTATTACTTCGAACCGGGCACCTTTAAGCCGGTTGCACTTAAAGAAGATGAGCAGGTTTATCACTACCACCTGGATCATCTGGGAACCCCAGATACCCTCACCAATCAGGATGGTGAAGTGGTATGGAGTGTTGCCTACAAGAGTTACGGCAATATAGCCCTGGCCCATGAAAATCAGATAGGGCAGCCGATTCGTTTCCAGGGGCAGTACTTCGATGAAGAGACAGGCCTGCACTACAACCGGTTTAGGTACTATGATCCCCAGATTGGGGGGGTTACTCAGCAGGACCCGATAAAATTCATAGGGGGGAAAAACCTTTATCGGTATGCAAAATCTCCCTTAGCATGGGTTGACCCCTTAGGCCTAACCGCAATAGAGAACTCAGCTATTCATGGAGTGGGGGGAAATTATGGCACATCCATAGATGATAAAGTTACAGTACTTAGTGAAAAGGATGAGCTTCCACCCTGGATTGCTGATAGCTTCACTGATTCTCAATACAAAACAGTTATAGCTAACGAAGATTTGGTTGTGTATCGAGTGTATGGGGGGAGTGCAAGACAAGGAGGAGGGTTTGTATCGACGTCTCCAGCCTTAAATAGAATCCAAGCTAAAATAGATGTGGCCTTACTTCCCGAATGGAAAAATACACGAGTGTATGAGGCTGAGATTACTATTCCTAAAGGTACAAAACTCAATGTTGGTAAAGTGGCTCCACAAACAATCAAGTCGACGGGAACAGTGTTGGAGGGTGGCGCTGATCAAATCTTAATGTCAGAAGGATGGCCTGAAGAGTGGGTGATGAGTGTTAGGAAAGTAACTCCTTAGAGTTGATAATGAAAAATATTTCTTTGGTAAATGATAAAGAGCTCGTAGATCAGCTGAGAAAAACTATCAAAGCTATAAATGCTAAATTAATTGAGTCGGATGAAGATATTATCCGAGAGTATCTTCGTAAATATGAGAGGGCTTTGGAGGCAGTTAATAGGAATGTCAATGTAGCTGAGCAGAGGGAGAAGCTTTCAAAGTTACTTAATTGCGCCCGAGGATATTTGGAATATTCCTCATGTTATAATCAGGACTTTCTTAATGAGATGGGTGTATCAGAGATGATTGTAAAAAAACGTTTATAGATTTATGAGCGTTGATTATGTAGTGAACTTGAGTGACGCCAAATGGAATGGTTGAAAAGGGTTAGAAAAATTTCATTTTTTATATTAAAAGGAAATTAGGTGAGGTTTTAGCGCGAATGAGTAGGCAGTTGTGGCTAAAGTCAAGTTTAAAAAAGTTTCTCCCGCTGATAGCTCGGAATTATTATTTTTCGACGATAAAGGGAATGAATACAGCCTTTTTACTGACTCAAGGGTGAGAGAAGTGGTGGGTGTAAACCCAGATTTCTGGGATAAGTTCTACTTTTGCAAATCAATAATCGTTGACTATGTTCTGGAGGGACGTTCGAGAAAAATTACTAAGGTGATATCTTATAAATAGCTTGTCTTTATTTCTAGGAAAAGATCGAGGCGCCTCAAAAGTTTTGTCTTGGGACGAGGGTGGGCGACAAGTTGTTCTTAAGTTTCCAACAGTTGCTCGAGCTATTTATTCGGCGATATCTAAAAAGGTATACGTAAGTGAGTATATCAGGTCGCTAATCCATGTTTATTCAAAGAGTGGTGAGTTGCTGGATAACTTTAATATTCCAAAAAAAAATGGCTACCAGTTTAGGGGGTTGAATAAAAACAAAAAATCCAGCACAGGAGTTTCGTTGCTTTATTTTCCTGTTGAAGCTGGGGTTGGAAATCAATGGGATGATATTGAACAATTTGAGCTATTAGATGCTTGCCCATATTTAGGTGGTTTTATTGACATATATCGCTAAAGAAATAGTTCCTGGTGGTTTTGCCATGCGCTGTGTAGTATTTTTTTCTGCTAAATAGAATAAATTGGGGCAGAGTAAACTATTGTCATTTGCTTAACCTTTAGCCAGGCTTCTGATCACTGGCTACGAATATGATGCTCAGGATTGCATCCATGTGGTAATCACCCCAGATGGCGCCCGCACCCAATATAGTTACAACCCCTAGGGGTTACTGGTCGAAGTTACCGGCGCCCAAGGCCGCAGTACCTGCTACGCCTATGATGGCTTCAGACAGGTTAAGACCTGCACCAGCTCGGACGGTAGCCGCCTGGAATACCTCTACGATGGCGAGCGTAATTTAATTGGCCTAACTAACGAGTACAACTCGTAGTTATTTAAGGTTACTGAATTGAATTTTCTCTTTTTATTCGGTCACTCAGTGAGTCTAAATCTTGATAAATAAATTCTTCATCGATTCCAAGGTTAGCTAGAGATTTTATTAATTCTTTCCGTTTCCTATTAGACCTAATGTTAATATCTATGCGCTGGCAGTGATCTGTGCCTTCAAGGATTTCATCAATACTTCGGCTATCGGTCCCATGCAATGTAAAGCAACCTTTCTGCGAAGAAACTCTTCTAATATTTTGTGCGGCGCTAATAGCTATGGGGTTGCAAGGTATCTTATTGCTGTCGGAATTAGCTAATTTTAGGTTGATTGGCAAGTAATCATCTAAATTAACCTTTTCTGTCACTTGTCTCTGCCTTAGTGCTGAAGGGCAGAACACATGTTCTGTTCCTATCAACTTCCTATTTAGATAGTGGGGATGTAAGACCCATACGCTTCTAACCATATCTATTTCTGTATCTGATTCAGATGTTAGAGCAAAAAATAATCCTACCAAGGCAGATTCTGACCAGTCTAATAATCTTGTTGGGAGTCCATGGTGTTGCATTAAAGTGTATAAGTCCCACTCAGTATAAGTGTAATTTGTATACGCTTGATAAGAGGACAGGAACTGGTGGATAAGGACACCCTCATAAGCCAGTGGTATCTCTTTCCACACTATTCCTGGGACTGGTTTGTGATTGGGTGTTGCAACACCCCTAAACCAAGTGGTTGGCCCAGAAGAGATCTTTTCAATATATGATACATATTCTGCAATTGAAGAGACTTGAATTACTTCCACCTAATTTGTCTTCCTTGAGGATGAATGTTGAGTAAAAGCATTCTACGTGAGTTGAGATGATAAAGCACCGACAACAAATCTTAAAAAATGCGCAAGTTCGCATTCATTTGGGACAGGGTAAGATCTTGACGTTTAATCAGGGTTCAAATTACCGGTTGCGAGTACGACTCTCAAGACCATATCCGTTCGGTAGCCACCCAATACAGCTACAAGCCCCAGGAGTTGTTGGCCGCAGTACCTGCTATGCCTACGACGGTTTCAGTCAGGCTAAGATCCATATCAAACCGGATGGCAGCCGTCTGCAATATCACTAAGATGTCGAGCGAAGCTTAATCTGTCTTACTAACGAGAATGGTGGTCGTTATTAATTTAAATGTGCTCTCAACGAGCGCCTGATTGAAGAAGTTGACTTCGATGGCCGTGTGACCCGTAAAGCATGCAAGCGCGCCAGCCTCTTAATCAGTTCCAGAGCTGTGACGGATATAGATACCGGCAAAGGCATCGATATCATCTTCGAACGGGGCCACCTGCTGGAGGAAGTCACCCCTGATGGCATCGCCAATTCCCGGTATAACTGTAACGGTCAGCTAATAGAAGCAGAAAATACCCACTGTAAACCACGCTGCAAATACGGTGCCGTCGGCAGCTGCATCGCGAAGACTTTGACTGGTGGTGAGGTGCTTAACTTTGTGTAAGACTCTGCCAGAAAATACGAAATCTTATGCAGCCTCAATGCTTATTGGATGCGGATAAATATTCTTCACGATAAATAATGAAAGCAAATATCAACAAGGTAACTGAGTGAAAAATTAAGAGGTCTTAACTCAAGATGTTGTGTAAATTAATTAAAAATAAGAGTAGGTCGTGTAGTATATTTAGAGTACACAACCTTACTATTGTTGATCTCTCCCAGGCAAATGAATGCAGCTAAGAATCTTTGCTATATGATTTACTCTTGGTTAGAGTTAACTGTATGCTTTGAACATGGCAATGAAAAATTTGTTGGGCTTGTATGTGCAAGATGGATCATTTTGTTCTGTTCTCTAAATTTGAAGCGAACTCAAACTTCATTCTAGCTAGTGCTTCATTTGCATATTCATTGGCCGCATCTTCGTTACCAATTTCCTCCTCTCTAAGGCCTAAGTTGTAGTAAGGCCAAGCAAAGTCTGGATCAATATTGATTGCTTCCTTGTAGTAATGAATGGACTTTTCTTTATGGCCTAACATAGATAACGCAACACCGGTATGATTAAAGAGAAAAGCTTTTCTACTTTTGGGGCAGTTTTTGATCGATCTTGTCATGTGTAGTTCAAGTCCGTCTGCATCCTCATTTTTTGCAGCAATCATGCCGTATGCAAGGTTTGCTCTCCAGCTATCGATACCCTTTACTAAATATTCTGCTTTCGAAGGGCTTAACAGATAAACAATGTAAAGTGCCTGTAAAGACCTTACTTCTTCATTTTTAGGATTTATAGCGATAGCCTTTAAAATCCAATTGTATCCTTTAAGTAGCTTCATTTTACGGAAGGAGAGGCCTCCCTGATAGGCATCCTGGAAATACGCTTCTGCTAGACATATTAGAGCTTTCTCATGCCTTGGATTTTTCATTAGCAGGTAGTTTGAAATTGCTTTGGACTCCTCTAAAAGTCGAGTTTCACCACGGAATCGGTTTAAATTTTCTTCCGCCTTTTCAATTTTTCCCTTCCTTATCGCTTTATTTTCTAGGGTGAATAATCCTGCTGTTCTTGCTATGGTATTAAAAACTATCATGAGTATTGTTATTTTTTACTGTTGAACCTTTATTATATGGTGAAGTTCATTTGCTTTATCCTAGGATTTGATTACACGTTATTTCAAAGCCGCAAGAAAGTTGAGCGGTTGGACTGGTTGGTGTTGGCAATTAAGTTACCATTAATGATCAAGCTATACCATAAAGTCTTGTAGATCTTTATGGGCAAATCAATTTCTGCTTATACACTTAAGTACACATGGTTAGTGTCGCTCATATACAGGCATCATAAGGAGAGATATGTCTAAAAATGTTGACTTCGGTTGCAGAGGTCTAACAAATATTTAATCAAAAATTATTTAAACCCTATATCCCTTTAGAGCTTGAAGGGATTGTTTAGCCTTTTGCTGCTTAATGGTGTTTAGAGCTGGAATTTGTAATGTCTAATCTTAAGTTCTAAATTTGTTCTTTGTGTAAGATAAATGGCCAGAAAATATCTGTGCTCGAATTTAAGTGGTCAAGAATAGGGTTGTTTGTTTTTCTATGTTAAGTTTTTAGATGGGTCGCTCCAGATATTTCTGTCAAACGTCTTTTTTATTTCTGTAAGGGTGCCAGATCATTACGCGCTATATGCTTTCATGTGTAACTAATTTGTACGGCTTTATATACTTCCAAGTGTAACTATTTTTCCTGTCTTTAATGTTTTCTTTAATGCGTTATTTTTTTTGTTGTAGAGTTTGGGTCGAGAATAGTTTACGTCAAGTTGTTGAGCCTTGTGCCGATTTAAAGGAAATAGTGTCATTATCATAGTTTTGCGATTTGGTACTATTGACAGTAATTGGTTTGAGCATAGAAAGTTGACGGGCTGTTTGGGGTACCTAATTTCAATAATAAATTTAAGGTCCAGGTTATGAGTAAGACTGCTCTCTCAGTTTCAATGAAAACTGTATTGTCTCTTTGTCTGTTAACTTCATCCGCTATTGGTCTCGCTGAAAATATTTCAGACGCTGAGCGTAGTAATGGCAAAGCAAAATATAAGCACTGTGGTACTCAGCATCCATCTATTCAGGAGGCCGCGCTGAAAGAGCAGCATTTTACTGCTTTGCGTCAGAAATCATCTGTTGCTGATGGAGGCCACACATTACGGCCTAATGGCTCCGTTAGTATTGATGTGTACTTCCATGTGATTACTGATTCCTCCAATAATGGATCCCTCCCCAGCAATGTTATCAATGCACAAATGGATGTTCTGAATAATGCATATGCAAATACCCCCTTCACTTTTAATCTAGTTTCTACATCGGTAACGGCTAATAATTCTTGGTATAACGTGGGTTATGGTTCCTCCGCAGAGAATAATATGAAAAATGCTTTGCGCGTTGGTGATGCTGGAGATTTAAATATTTATGTAGCTGAAATTAGTGACGGTTTGTTGGGGTGGGCAACTTTTCCAAGCAGCTATGCCTCAGATCCCTTCGATGATGGGGTGGTGATTTTAACTGGATCGGTGCCTGGTGGTGATGCGGCCCCTTACAATGAAGGTGACACTTTGACTCATGAAGTTGGTCATTGGTTGGGTCTTTACCATACTTTCCAAGGGGGATGTGGAGGCAGGGGGGACTATGTTTCAGATACTCCCGCAGAAAGATCTGCCGCCTATGGCTGTCCGATAGGGCGGGATTCCTGTACACGGGGAAGAAATGCTGATGGGCTGGACCCGGTGACAAACTTTATGGATTACACCGACGATAGCTGCATGTATGAGTTCACTGAAGGGCAGGCCACACGAGCAGACCAGCAAAGCGCGACTTATCGCGGGCTTTAGGGGCTAATCGGGGGGATCTCCCCCCGATATAATTTATCTTATGCGAATCATTCGATTTTTCTTAATTCTTTGTGCTCTGAGTTTACCGAGTATCGGTACGGAAGCTCAGCGACTTGCTGTACCGGATTACGTTACTTGTGATAGGAATAAGCTAACCTCTTGGCAAGGGAGGGTGTCTAAATTAAAGCTGGTAAATGGTAGCTTTGAGTTGTGGATGGAGACTGATGATGGTACCAGTGAGTATCTAAAACTCTCTATGCCTGGTTGGAGTAAGCTGCTAGAACAGTTTCGCCTTGAAGGAAACGTATTTAAACCGAGCGACTGGCAAAAGGTCTCTACCCCAGAGAGTGGTCTTCGCCCTGGGGTCCGAGCCATGATTTGGTTGTGTGAAGATAAATCATATCCCCCTGTGATCAATTGGCAACCTCCTTACAATTAGGGCCCTATACTTGCATTAAATAGGGCTGAGTATTGTCTTAGAGTGTCTTAAGTTGTCAATTGCTGGTTCTTTACTTTTAGGTTTTTTTCATGTGTTTCTTTGAGGGTTTAGCTCTTAGGTATGCCTTGATCTAGATATCCTGTATCAACTCCAAACCAGAAACTTCCATCTTTGTTATTAAAATACATGTAGCGGATATTGCCTCCGCTCGGCACTGTGGTTTGACTGGTAAATTTCTCGGTTTTGGTATCAAAGGCAAAGATAATATTCGGCGTAGCTCCAGTGTCCGCTATCCAGAGCTGGCCTTTATCGTCCAGTGCAGTGCCGTAAGGTCGAGGGTTTTCGTAGGGAACCTTCCACTCCTTGAATCTTTTTGTCCTGGGAATATATCGACCGATATAACCCTCAGGGTAATCCACATACCAGATATTACCAGTAGGATCGATTTCCAACCTGCGCGGACGAGCTTTTGAGCGCGGGAGGGAAACTTCTGTTACCGCCATGGTTTTGGGGTCTACCCAGGCAAGCTTGTTGGTGCCAAATAAGGCTACCCAGGGGCGATCTTGTTGGTCTACCTTAATGCCATAGGGGCGCGCATTACTGGTTTGTGGCGTTGCGATCTGTACACGACCAGTGGATACATTCAATAAGCCAATCCGATTACTCTGTTGGGCGGTAAACCAGATATTCCCCTCCCGGTTAAAGACCAGCGTATGTGGATCATTAACCCCTTCAGGCATAGCATATTGATGAATTTTGCCATCCTCTGGATTCATCCGGCCAATATGTGCGTTGCGGTTACCGGCGTACCAGATCTGATCTTGGTTATCCACAATCAAGTTGTGTGGGTGAGTCCCTTCGGGTACCTCAAATTGCTTGAATTCTTTATTAGTCGGATTAAATCGACCAATATAGTTGCCTGCCTGTCCACAGAACCAGACTTGTTGTTGGTTATCCACATGGGGGTCCCTTGGTAAACCCTCCCAAGGCACCTTCCATTCCTTTAAGATGAGGCTATCTGGCAGGACACTGACTTGGGGAGAGGCATAGGAGACTGTGGATAACGCATAAAGGGTAGAGACGGCAATTTGAAGCAATAAGCTGGAAATCTTAGTGAATATATTCATTTAGCAGCTCCATTGGCTAAGCGCCTCTAAAGGACAAAGATTTGCTACCGTGATTGATATCGAGAGTATGGGTGATAGAGGTTGTTCATAGCTTAGATGATTAATGGTGTTTCATAAGAAAAAAGATATTGGGAGTTATGTAGGGGTTTTCCAAAGAATTATTGAGCCTAGTTTTCACGTGTGGCCAGCGATATCATTTAGTATTTTTATACCCGGTATGGTTTTATACTCTATTGCCTGTATATAATGAATGAGCGCATGGCCCCTAAGGCACGTGGTTGAAAGATTCTACTTTTCAATGGCCAGGATCTATAAACTATACGCATCCCAAATGCAGAGTATTATTTCCTTCCTCACTCTGAGTAATTCGGTTCAATTTACACGTCTGTAACCTATAGCGTATATTGCAACCCCTAATGTAGGAGTCTCGCTATGTTACAACGTCTCCGCCGGCCAGAGATATTATTGTTGCTCTTGGCTGCTTCAATGCCCCTTTCTTTCTCCGTATGGAATACTCTGCTCAATAATTTTGTAATTACTAAGGCCTCCTTTACTGGAGCTGATATTGGTCTGTTGCAAAGTGTGCGGGAGATACCGGGCTTCCTCGCTTTCACGGTAATCTTTGTTTTGTTACTCATACGTGAGCAGCGGTTGGCGCTTCTTTCGCTCATTGCGACGGGAGTGGGAGTCATGCTGACAGGATTTTTCCCTTCACTTACAGGGCTGTTATTGACAACCCTATTGATGTCCATTGGGTTTCATTTCTATGAAACTTTGCAGACTTCCTTAGCTCTGCAGTGGTTTCCGAAACAGACCTCGGCAATTTGGATGGGGCGTATGGCTGCGGCCGGTTCGTTTGCCGCATTGCTGGCCTATGGGTTGGTTTGGTACTTAATGAATTTGGCTGGATTGGATTATTCCTGGGTTTACCTGATTGGAGGTGGTACTACAGTCTTGGTTGCTTTGGTAGCTTGGATACTCTTTCCTCAGTTTCCCCAGCCTCACAGTCAGCGAAAGCAGCTGATAGTGCGAAAACGCTATTGGCTTTACTACGTTCTGACAATGATGAGTGGCGCGCGCCGGCAAATCTTTATTGTCTTCGCTGGTTTTTTAATGGTGGAAAAATTTGGTTACAGTGTGGGCGAAATAGCTGCCCTCTATACAGTGAACCACCTGCTTAACTTATATATTGCACCAAAAATAGGACAATTTATTGTCCGCTTTGGAGAGCGCCGTATTCTTACCTTGGAATATCTCGGCTTAATACTGGTTTTCGCTGGCTATGCACTGGTAGAGAGTGCGGCGATGGCAGCTGCACTCTATATTATTGATCACCTGTTCTTTTCTATGGCAATAGCGATCAAGACTTATTTTCAAAAGATCGTGGATGAGCGTGATATAGCTGCATCTGCTGGAGTCAGCTTTACCATTAATCATATCGCTGCGGTTGTTATACCGGTTCTATTCGGTCTGCTCTGGCTCACTTCTCCGGCCATGGTGTTCTTTGCAGGATCTTTGATGGCTTTGGTTTCGCTGGGGTTGGCGCAGCTGGTGCCTGAAGAACCTGGACCCGGCAACGAAGCGCGTTTGGGGCAGAGAGTAGCTGCAACATAGCGGCACTCTGCTATTTTGGGTCCGGATTCTTTGGTCGTTATTAGAGGTTGTATATGCGTCTAGTCCTGCTATTTATAATGTTTGCTCTTCCCCTGGGTGTTTTTGCGGCACCAGAACAAATTTCTGTTGGTGAATACCGTATTGAATACGAGATCAAGGGGGCTGGCGAGGCTACTTTATTTCTAGAAGCGGGTGGTTCGGCTGGTATGTCTGATTGGAATCCAATCTATGCCAAGCTGGCAGAGCACGCAAGAGTCATACGTTACTCTCGTGTAGGTAATGGCAATTCCACAGCTATTAGGAAGCATTTTAGCTCTGAGGATTATGCCCAAGGGGCTAAGACTTTACTGGAAGCTTTGGGTGTTAAAGGTAAGGTTATCTATATTGCGCATTCCTATGGTGCAAATGTAGCTCGAACTTTTGCTGCGCAGTATCCAGAGAAATTGGCTGCCTTGATGCTGATTGAGCCATCTTCCGAGCACGATGTAGATATTATGCGTGCTCTGGATTTGGAGCTGGCTGAGAAACAGATTGCTCAGGTAAAACTGGATGACATGAAGAATGGGATGTCGAATCAGTACTTGGACTTTTGGTCCAAGCGTCCCCTACCAGACTACCCACAAATTCCCGATATCCCTGTTACTGTGATTACTTCAATCAAGAAGTATGATGACCCTCAGCTACTCTTTTTCACCGATGAGGCTCGAAATATGTGGGGCGAGTTACACTCAAACTGGGCCCATGCATTTCCACAGGGGCGAGTGGTTCTGACAGAGAAAAGTTATCACTACCCTCACAATGATGAGCCGGATATGGTGGTAAACGAAGTTCTAGCACTTATTTCCAGGGCTTCTAAATAGGTAGAACCAATAGATGGAAAATGCAACCATGTTATATTTTCATAGTCGACAAGTTGCAGGTTTTTAACGGTAGCCGGTATTTACCATCTATCCCTAAGTCATAAAATATAAATCCTTTTATCTATCGAGCTTTTGCTGTGCTTAAAAAAATTGTTTTGGCTTTTTCTATGGCTGCTTTCTCTGCTGGTATCGTTTATTCAGAGGATACCAATAAAGTTCAAGATAATTTATCTGATGCAGATAAACTATTTGGGCTTTCTCTCTATTGGAAGGAGGTTAGCTATAACTTCGCTTTCTTCGACCAGGTTCCCGAGTTGGACTTCGATGCTAAGTATCGGGAATTTATTCCACGGGTTTTAGCAACACAAAACACCTATGAATATTACCGTGAACTGAAGCGCCTCAATGCCTTCCTGCAGGATGGTCATACCAATATTTATTACCCAAAGGGTATGTCCTCTAGCTATATAGACTGGCCAGCTATTCGCTTAACTGAGGCCGGGCGTAAGGCAGTGATCACAGGAGTTGAAAAGGGGCTGGAGTCACAAATTCCTCCTGGCTCAATTATTGTCGCGATCGATGGGCAGCCCGTGGAAGCTCATTTAAAAGAGCAGGTGATGCCATATATTGCCAGCTCTACTCAACATATTCTCTGGAATACTGCGGTTCGAGATGCTCTCGATGGAAAGCCGGGCAGCATGGCCCAATTCACTATTCAAACTCCAAATGGGGCGACCAAGAGTGTCCAGGTTAAGCGGGATGCACGGGGTAGGGAGATCGAATATGCCTCAATCAAACAGCCCGCCTCCAATGGTGAATTGTTTGAGTTCAAATGGATGGAGGATGATATCGGTTATGTGGCGCTAAATGGTTTTCATGATGAAGCGATTGTTGAGCAATTTAAATCTCACTACGATGAAATTACTAAGTCTAAAGGGCTGATTATTGATTTGCGTTTTAATGGTGGAGGTAATTCTGCCTATGCCGGAGAGATAATCTCTTATTTGGCTGATCGGGATTTACCTGGCTCTGTATGGAAAACTCCCAAGCATGTTGCAGCTTATAAGGCCTGGGGCTCTTTTGCGGATCAGTTTGAAGATTTAGAAGAGTATCGTCCCTATGCAGAGGGTACTTCATGGGAATCTGGTGAGGGGTCCGGGGATTTAGTTGAGCCGAAGTCGGAGAGTAACCACATAGTACCAACTTATGTGCTGATTGGCCGAAATACCGCCTCTGCAGCTGAAGACTTCTTGGTGTATGCAGATTCTCTCGAACATTTCACTACTGTAGGTGAACCCACTTATGGCAGTACGGGACAACCTATGTTCGTAGACCTTCCTGGAGGTGGTACTTTCAGAGTGTGTACCAAGCGGGATACTTACCCTGATGGGCGGGAGTTTGTTGGTTACGGTATCCAGCCAGATATTCTGGTAGAGCGCACCTTGGATATTGTGCGATCAGGTGAGGACCAGGTGCTGGAAAGGGCTTTCGCTGACCTAAAGAGCTCGATCGCTGGCTCAGCTCTCTGACTGCATATTTATTGAACAGGTCTGACCTGCTTATCGGTTGCTTTTTAGCTATAGGGCAGGCTGGGCTGCTTAGCTATTTGAGGCACCTTAAATAATTGTGCACCGATGGTTTCCTTAACTGGTCTGGGCTGTTATTCCCTATTCCCCCTACTGTGTGCTGAAACCCAAGTCTCAGCAGGGAGAGGCATGTCGGTGAAAATTTGTCTTTAGATAAATTACCACTGGCCGAGATTGCCTGTTGGGCCGCTTCGCTGTTTAATGCTGGCTTTGGTTTCCGGCGACTATTCGGCGGCTAGAGGAAAGCGCTTGTCATCGTTTATAAGCCAATTAAGTGGTACGTTAGGGTATCTCTGAAAATTAAGTAACTATAAAAGTAGCTAGGAGTTGTACTTATGGCACAGATCAAAGCTTTGGATAAAAAGGCACATGCCAACCTGAAACTCACCCAGGACATCACTTTTGACCATGTGAGCAGCAATCATATTTTGCCGCTAGTGGTTCAGGAGATTGTTCAAGCGGCCCAGAGCTATCCGATCCTGTTCGTAAAAGACCAGAACACCGATCAGTTCAAAGTGGTTGCCCTCACTGGCCTGCGTCCCGGTGAAAACCTGTTCTCCGGCGCTGACGGCTGGAACGGCAGCTACATTCCTCTGCAGGTTCGCACCTACCCATTCGTACTGGTGAAGAACCCAGAGAATACCGATCAGGCGGTACTGTGTATTGATGAAGACTCCAAGATGCTGAGTGAAGCCGAAGGTGAGGCCCTGTTCGACGGTGAAGGTGAGCAGACCGACTACCTGAAGAACCGTGCCCAGGCGGTGGTGGAAACTGCCCAGCGTGTGTCTGTTACCGAGTCTTTTATCGAGTTCCTGGTATCCAAGGATCTGCTGACCCAGAAGAAGCTGACTCTGCGTATTAACGAAGAGGATAAGCCCTACGACCTGACCGGTTTCTACGTGATTGACGAAGAGAAGCTGAACAATTTGTCTGATGAAGACTTCCTGGAGCTGCGTAAGCGCGGTGCTCTGCCGGCGATTTACGCTTCCATGATGTCCTCCATGCAGGTTCAAAATCTGATTCGCAAAAAGCGCCTGAACTGATCCTGTAAAGCCCGGTGACTGCGGTTGCCGGGCGGTCTTTCCGCATCGTCTTTTCGAGATGCAGTTATCAGCGGTCACTTTCCCACCTTGATCCCGCCTTACACTCGTACCACTATTAGCCCCTCTGACGTTTAAGTTCGCGAATAATAAGATGAAATTCCTAGCGCGGTTATCTCTCCGCTACTGGTTTGCCTGGTTGGTTTTGTTTTACGGAGTGTGGCTGTTCCTTGTTTTACAGGGGGATAATCTGGCCCTGGCACTGGAACATTGGTCCATGGCACTGGCCATGGCGCTCGGCAGCTATGCCGCTGGTTCCACGCCCATGGGCGGAGGCACTGTTGGCTTTCCGGTGTTGGTGCTGCTATTTGATATGCCGGCCAGTCTCGGCCGCGATTTCAGTTTTGCGGTTCAGTCCATCGGCATGGTCAGTGCCAGCCTGTTTATTCTCTGTCGGCGACAGGCGCTGGCCTGGTCGATGTTGCGCGGCGCTCTGCTCGGTTCTTTATTGGCTATCCCCGCAGGTATATTACTGTTCGCCCCACTGATCCCCGAATTGTGGGTAAAACTCTCCTTCGCAGTGCTTTGGGGTAGCTTTGGGGTGTTTCATTTATACCGCCTCGCTGAGATTACCGACTGTGAGCACAAGGGTGATCCGCAGTGCCCAACGGATTTTCGTGTCGGTTTTTTGCTTGGGGCTTTTGCTGGTTTCTGTGTGGTCTCCGTGACCGGCGTGGGTGTGGATATGCTGGTGTATGCGGCTCTGGTGCTTTTGAGTCGTGTGGATCTGAAAGTAGCGATCCCCACTTCGGTGGTGATTATGGCCTTCTGTTCTGTGCTGGGCGTGTTGGTGAAATCACTGGCCGGTGATTGGCAGCCGGGGGTCTTTGGCAATTGGCTGGCGGCGGCGCCGGTGGTGGCCTTGGGAGCACCCCTGGGCGTTTTTGTCGTGAGTCTTTTGGGTCGCAAGCCCACACTACTGATTGTGGCTCTACTGTGTGTTGTGCAGCTTGTGTGGGCTTGCGTGTCTGAGCGGCAGGCGCTGAGTGGTCTGGGCGGCCCGCTGGTACTGCTGGCGCTGCTGTTGTGTCTACTGGGGTTTGAGTGGCTGCGCGCGCTGGGATTGCGCCGCGAGCACAGTCGTGGAGCCATCTCAGAATTTGCGTCGGCTACGGAGGCTGAGGCGGTTTCAATAGAGGAAACCTTGGCGCCGGGCGTTAAAGCCGGGTAGGGATGTTGGGTGGTGGCTGGTGCGCAATTGCGTGCCGGCAGCGATAAGCTGATATCAACGAACAAAGATGTCGGCTGACGAAGAATCTAGTTTTGAGTGCTGCCCTGGATCGGGCCTGCGGGATAAATTCTGTAAGATGGCTGGGGCGGAAGGATTCGAACCTTCGCATGACGGGATCAAAACCCGCTGCCTTACCGCTTGGCTACGCCCCAGTTTCAAGGTTCACAAAGAATAGACTTTGTGATTTGAAATGGTAGCAAGGGGGAGACTCGAACTCCCGACCTCAGCATTATGAGTGCTGCGCTCTAACCGGCTGAGCTACCTTGCCATTTCTTTTGTTGTCTCGGCTGTCCCGAGGGCGCGCATTATTAATCGATGGGCTGGGTGTGTCAACACTTTTTTTGTATTCTTTTCAGTTAGTTAGCGATTTTTTCATCTGGAGTCAGCGACTCTTAAGCGCGGCGTCCGGAACGGATGGCGGCGAGGGCAGAGCCCAATACTACCGCGGCGGCACCACTCCAGCTGATCCAATTGAGCGGCTCTACCGCGATGTAATTGGGCCAGATGCTGCTTACCAGGGTACTGAACAACAGTGTGATCACTGGCACCAGCGACAGGGTAGCGCTGACACTGGAGGCCTCCCAGTGGGCCAGGGCCTTGCTGAAAGCGCCATAGGCGATCAGGGTGTTGGCAGTAAGAAACGCTAGCAGTAACCAATCCAGCCAGCCCAGGTGGGAGACATCCAGTGGGTCGGCCATCGGTAGGAAACACAGAGTGCCGGCGATATAAATCAATACCAGCAAGTCCTGCGGCGTGGCGCGGCTGAGGATTTTCTTCTGGAAAAAGCCATACACCGCCCAGGATATGGCAGCGATCAGGATCAGCCCAAGCCCCAGCAGGTAGTCGCTATCGGCACCGCTGCCCAGTTCGGTGAGGCGCTGGTTGAAAAATAACAGCAACCCCATCACCACCAGGGCCACGCCGCACCACTGTCGCGGCGAAAAACGCTCATCCAACCACAGCACACTGGAGATCAACAGCAACAGGGGCGCCAACTGGATCACGATCTGTGCTGCACCGGGGGTGATGTAGTTGAGGCCGCTGGCATAGGTGAGATAGTTGAGCAGCAGTCCGGCCACGGCGAGCAGGGTGAATAACAGCAGGCCACGGCTGAAGAGTGTCTTCAATTTCAATTGCCGTGCACGGCCATAGTAGAGCCCCGCCAGCAGTGCTGCGCCGGCAAAACGATACCAAGTGGCGGTCTCAGGGCTGATATGCTCCAGAAGGCCTTTGAGGGCGATGGGCAGGGCTGCCCACATAAACACTGTAATCAGCGCCAGGGGCAGGCCGACCTTCCAGTTTGATTGCGCCATGGATTTTACGCCGCAGGGACTGCCTCCCCGGGTGGGGAGGCGAAAGATAGATGGAGAGTATTAGACGTTGAAGCGGAAGTGAATCACGTCACCATCGGCGACAACATAATCTTTACCTTCCAGGCGCCATTTACCCGCGTCTTTGGCTCCGGCCTCACCCTTGTGATCGACAAAGTCGCTGTAGCTAATCACTTCGGCGCGGATAAAGCCCTTTTCGAAATCCGTGTGGATTTTGCCAGCGGCATTCGGAGCGGTGGCTCCCAGCGGAATGGTCCAGGCGCGCACTTCCTTCACACCGGCGGTGAAGTAGGTGTGCAGGCCCAGCAGCTGGTAACCGGCGCGGATCACCCGGTTCAGGCCGGGCTCTTCCATACCCAGTTCTTCCAGGAATTCCTGTTTCTCGTCATCGTCCAGCTCGGCAATTTCCGCTTCAAGCTTGTTGCAGATAGGCACCAGTACAGCGTTCTCTTCAGCGGCAATGGCGGCAACGGCGTCCAGGTGCGGATTATTTTCGAAGCCGTCTTCATGCACGTTGGCGATGTACATGGTGGGTTTCACCGTGAGCAGGCTCAGTTCACGCAGGTCTGCCAGTTCATCTTCGGACAAGCCGAAGGAGCGCAGCGGTTTGGCTTCATTCAGGTGCGGCAGGATTTTTTCCAGCAGCGCTTTCATCTTGATGGCGTGCTTGTCCTGCCCCTTGGCGGCGCGGGTAAAGCGCTGCAGGGCTTTCTCCACAGTGTCCAGGTCGGCGAGGGCCAGCTCGGTGTTGATCACCTCGATGTCGGATACCGGGTGTACCTGGTTGGCCACGTGGATGACGTTGTCGTCTTCGAAGCAGCGCACGACATGGGCGATGGCGTCGGTCTCGCGGATATTGGCGAGGAACTTGTTCCCCAAGCCTTCACCCTTGGAAGCACCTGCAACCAGTCCGGCGATATCGGTGAATTCCATGGTGGTTGGAATCACCTTTTGAGGCTTGACGATCTCCGCCAGCTTGTCGAGGCGGGGGTCCGGCACTGGTACTACGCCGGCGTTGGGCTCGATGGTGCAGAAGGGGAAGTTCTCTGCGTCGATTCCCGCTTTGGTCAGTGCGTTGAAGAGGGTGGATTTGCCCACGTTAGGCAGGCCGACAATACCGCAAGTAAAACCCATGGTGATATTTTTCCGTTTGCCCGAGGCGCGTACCGCGCGCTCTGCTAATTGCGTTAGAAGTCCGGTAGTGATTGCGCTGGCGGGAGTCTGGGCGGGCTGGTTAGCGCGGCCTCCGAATGATCCGGGCCAGCCGGGAAAATACCGGCAATTTGGCGCAGCACACTATCGAGATTTCCGGGACAAAAGGCAAGCCGCCCGGGGGGATCTATTTGGCGGTGTGCAGCGTTTTCATGGCTGCGCCCCAGTCGCCGTTGGCGGCGGTGGGCAGCACGTCGATCGCGCGATCGATGGCGTCAGCCAGAGTTTCCTGTTCCGCCCTGGGGGCGCGCTGGAGGACAAAGCGCGCCACTTCGCTGGCGCTTCCGGGGTGGCCGATGCCGAGTCGCAGGCGCATAAAATCCCGGTTGTTGCCCAGTGCGGCAATAATGTCCCGCAAGCCGTTGTGTCCGCCGTGACCGCCGCCAGCTTTCAGGCGCGCGATACCGGGGGCCAGATCCAGCTCGTCATGAGCGACCAGTATGGCTTCCGGGGAAATTTTGAAGAAGTTCGCCAGCGGGCCTACAGCCTGGCCACTGCGATTCATATAGGTGGTGGGAATCAGCAGCCGGACTTCCCGGTTGCCGATCCGCACACGGCCGGTGAGGCCGTGGTATTTGCTGTCGGAGCTGAGCTGAGTGCCGTGGCGGCGTGCCAGCTCGACAACAAAGTCGGCACCGGCGTTATGTCTTGTCCGGTCGTATTCCGGCCCGGGGTTGCCCAGGCCGACAATCAACTGGATCGGAGTATCCGGTGCCGCAGCCAAGGTGATTACTCTTCGCCTTCGCCAGCTTCTTCGGCTTCAGCTTCAACAGCGCCGCGAGGCTTGTGAATAGAAGCTACAACCAGGTTGTGGTCTTCGCCGTGGCTCAGATCCGCAGACTCAACACCTTCCGGCAGTTTCAGGTCGGAGATGTGCAGGATGCCATCCAGCTCCAGGTCCGCCAGGTCCACTTCGATGAACTCGGGCAGTTTGCCGGCAGGAGCATTGACTTCCAGCTCGGTCAGGGTGTGAGAAACGATGCCGCCGGCCTTAACGCCTTTGCAGGTGTCTTCGTTGAGGAAGTGCAGAGGCACTTTCACGTGTACTTTGGTGCTGGCGGAAACGCGCTGGAAGTCAATGTGCAGCAGCAGTTGCTTGGCAGGGTGACGTTGCAGATCGCGCAGAATAACTTTCTCTTCTTTGCCGTCGACGTCGATGGTCAGCATGGAGGAGAAGAAAGCTTCGTTTTCCAGGGCCTTGAACAGGTCCTTTTGCAGCAGGGATACGGATTGCGGCTCAACTTCGCCACCGTAAACGATGCCGGGTACACGGCCTTCCAGGCGACGCAGGCGGCGGCTCGCACCTTTCCCTTCATCGCTGCGGGCAATGGCGTTCAGTTTGATATCAGACATGGGTAAAACCTCGGGTTGTCTGTCCAGAGAGACCTGCGACCGGACCGCTCTGGTGTTTATGTAAATTGGGCGTTTGCCCAAAAGTAATTGCCCGGCTAGGCCGGGCGGGCGCGTATTCTACGGGAATCGGGCCCAAACGCAAAGTGCCCCGGCGATGCGGGGCACTTTAACTATTTGCCGACTGGAGACCCCTGGTGGGCGCTCTTAGCGGAACATCGCGGAGAGGGATTCCTCGTTGCTGATGCGGCGCATGGATTCAGCCAGCATGGCAGCCAGAGTCAGCTGGCGAATTTTCGGGGCTTTTTCCATCTTGTCACCCAGCGGGATAGAGTCGGTAACGACCAGCTCGTCCAGAACAGAATTGTTCAGGTTGCTGATGGCGTTGCCGGATAGTACCGGGTGGGTACAGTAGGCCACGACTTTTTCTGCACCGTGTTCTTTCAGGGCGTTGGCGGCGTTGCACAGGGTGCCGGCGGTGTCGACCATGTCATCGACCAGCAGGCAGGTGCGGCCGCTGACTTCACCGATGATGTTCATCACTTCGGCAACGTTGGCGGCGGGGCGGCGTTTGTCGATGATGGCCAGGTCGCAGTCGAGGCTCTTGGCCACGGCGCGGGCGCGTACAACACCGCCGATGTCTGGGGATACCACAACCATGTTCTGGTACTTCTGACGCTCAATATCGTCGAGCAGTACGGAGGAACCGTAAACGTTATCCACAGGGACATCGAAGAAGCCCTGAATCTGCTCGGCGTGCAGATCGACGGTCAGTACGCGGTCGATGCCCACGCTCACCATCATATCGGCAACTACTTTTGCAGAAATCGGCACTCGCTGGGAGCGCACGCGGCGGTCCTGACGGGCGTAGCCGAAGTAGGGTACCACTGCGGTAACGCGACCGGCGGATGCACGGCGCAGGGCGTCTACCAACAGGATCAACTCCATCAGGTTGCGATTGGTGGGCTGGCAGGTGGACTGCACCACGAAAACATCGCGGCCGCGCACGTTATCGGTAATTTCAACAGCGATCTCGCCATCGGAGAAGCGCTTGACCGTAGCTTCGCCCAAGGGGATCGCCATATGGTCGACAACCTTTTGTGCCAGTTCCGGGTTTGCGTTGCCGGTAAAGACCATTAAGTCAGCCACTGCGAGTTCCTTTAATTCTGTCTTGAAGTGAGTTGAAGTGTAGATGCCGGCATTATTTGCTAGCAGTTAGGATGCGATAGCACCACTTTTTATAGGGGGCGATAGTACGGGTAGCAAAGCGGGTAAATGTGCTGGCCGTCCCGGATCACCCAGGTGGTTGCTTTGATGTTCGGAGAGCCTCCGGGTCGCCGGCAGGGGTTTGCGCGCAAAGCTGCCTTCGACATTGTTTCTTTGAATTCGGGGATAGGCTTTTTGCAGCCCGCTACGGGTGGCCTTGGCCGGTTGGATCAGTGTCGACTGGAACATGTCGGAACCGGGTTTTTGCTGGTGCCACTGCGTAAAAGAAAATGGCTGGGGCGGAAGGATTCGAACCTTCGCATGACGGGATCAAAACCCGCTGCCTTACCGCTTGGCTACGCCCCAGCATCTTTCCTCAATCGCTTGAGGTTAATTTCGCGAGTCGCTGGTGTACCGGTGAAACCTGTACGCCGGCTGCAACAAAACCCTGCCATTTTCGCGGTAGTCTGGCAAGTGCCGTTTGGGCTGCTTGCTCAGTTTCGAAGGCGGCGAAAACACAGCCTCCGGTGCCGGTGAGCTGTGCTGGAGCAAATTGCTGCAGCCACTCTCGGGCATCGCGAACTTCAGGGTAGAGACTCTCAACGAGTGCCTGGCAGTCGTTACCGGAAAAAGCTTCCAGTTTTTTGCTGCTGAGTGGCTTTTCATTGAGCTGCCCCTCGCGAAGGGCCGCTAATGTAATTGCGACGGAATCTCTTGTCAAACGGGAATCGGAAAAAATTTTTGCAGTGCTCACTTGGCAGCCGGGAGCTACGACTAAATAGTGGCGTTTTTCTGTGCAAAGTGGTGTGAGTTTTTCCCCGACCCCCTCGGCCCAGGCGGTACGCCCGCGCACAAACACCGGTATATCCGCACCGAGTTGTCGGCCCAGCTCGGCGAGGCTTTCGATCGATAAATGACATTGCCAAAGATAATTAAGGCCGAGCAGTGTAGTGGCAGCATCGCTACTGCCGCCGCCAATACCACCGCCGTGTGGCAGTTTTTTATTCAGGCGGATATGGACACCGGGAAGAGCGACATCTTGCTTCTGTATATTTTTACGAAGCAGCTGGGCTGCGCGGTAAACCAGGTTGTCCTGTTCGGGAACGTCTAGAGTTCCCGCGTCGACGCTAATAACCCCATCGTCCCGCAGGGAGAATACAAGGCTGTCGCCGTAATCGAGTATTTGGAAAAGGGTCTGCAGTTCGTGGTAGCCATCGGGGCGACGGCCGAGTATACGTAGGATTAGGTTGAGTTTGGCGGGCGCGGGTAAAGTCAGCATGCGGGATGAGTGGGCCGGTTAATTCTGGTGGCACCATAATACCCGCATGCTAGGAGTTGGGCATTTAAAAACCCCACTCCTTGATCACCAGGGTCACCTGTACCGGTCCGGCGACACCGTTGGTTTGGGCTTTAATGCGAGTGGGAAGGAGGTAGGGACCGTTTTGGCGGTAATCGCTAAAGCGCAGCGACCAGCCGGATTGCTGCAGGCTCTGAAGCTCACCCCGGCCGTTATGTTTTTCTGCGCCTCTGGGGCCGGGCGCGGGAAGGCCGCGCACCCAGTAGAACATTTCCTTGGCGGGCAGGGGCCAACCCAGAGTCTGTTGGGTGAGTTGGGCAGCGTCGCGGGCCACCACAGGGGCTTCATTGCCGCGCACCAGGCTGACACCTCCGGCGGAACCGGATATCACCGTAGTACCGGCACCGAGAGGGCCGCTCAGGTGAATACGAAAATTTTGCGGGCCGCTCTGCTGCCAGGTCAGGTTGGCACTGCCGTTATCAGCGGGAGAGCGCACACCTAGCTTGCCTTTAATACTCCATTGCTTGAGTTGGGCAACCGATGTGGGCGCTGCAGTTTCGCCGGGGCTTTCCGCCGCAGCGGGTTCCTTGGTTTTCTGACCGGCACAGGCGGAGATCAACAGGGTGAGGGCTGTTACCAGTAAAAAAGAAAACTTACGGTTGGCGGCGTCAGTTGTCAGATGCATGTTGTTCCAGTGTTTCTTTGATTTGCAGACGTTTCATCGCTGCCGGGATGATCTTGCTCTCGGGGTTGGCGGTCAACCCGTCTTTCCAGACTTTGAGCGCAGCATCTCGATCCCCTAGAACCCAGAGTACTTCTCCCAAGTGGGCGGAGATTTCGTGATCCGGCAGTTTCTCCAGAGCCCGGCGCAAATATTTTTCCGCGGCGCGATAATTTCCCAGACGGTACTGCACCCAGCCCATGCTGTCGATGATGGCCGGGTCCTCGGGCTCCAGTTCCAGGGCCCGGCTGATTAACTGCAGGGCCTCCGGGCGACGGGATTCATCATCGATCAACTTGTAGCCCAGTGCGTTTAAAACCGTGGCGTTGTCTGGATCGCGTTCCAGCAGCTTGCGCAAGTCCCGCTCAAACTCCGCGCTATTGCCGAGCTGGTCGTTGAGCAGGGCGCGGGTATAAATCAAGCGACCGCTGTTGCTCAGAGTGGCTACAGCTTGATCAGCCAGTTGCAGCGCCATCTGTGGTTCGCCACTCTTGCGCAGCAATTCGACCTCCATCAGGAAAAAATGTTCTGCCTGTACGGGGTGTCGCTCGCGCAACTCGGCAAACCATTGGCTGTTTTCGTGGTGTTTCCCACTGGCCGCGAGCAATTTGGTGCCCGTGGTGATGGCCTCTACATAATCAGCTCCGGGCTCCACTTGCTTGAGATGCGCGGCGGCGGTGTCGTTGTCGCCCTGTTTCTCCGCGAGCCCACCGAGGTAAAAGTGTGCCGCCGATTCGTGCTGCTCCAGTTCTAGTAGCCGGTCGAGTAAAGGTTTGGCTTCAGCGAGCTGGTTGGTTTCATAGTGGATCAGCGCCAGGGATAAGATCAGGTTACCGTCTTCTGGGCGCTGCTTGACCAACTCGGCGAATTGCTGGCGCGCGAGGGCCAGATCTTCGCGGATGAGTAGGCGCGCGTATTGCAAACGTAAACGGGTTTCTTCCGGGTAAATTTTGACTAAATTTTCCAGCAGCTGGATAGCTTCTTTGCGTCTACCCAAGTCCACCAGTAAGTGACTCTGCAGCAGTGGGGCATCCAGCTGGTCTGGGTGTTGCTCCTGAACACGGCGGACCAGAGAGAGGGCCCGCCGGTACTGTTTGGCATCGCGCAGCACCATGGCGTGGGCCATGACCACTTCATCGTCGTAGGGGTAAATCTCGGAGAGCCGAGCGAATTCTGCACGGAGCTGATCGTCCAGTTGTTCGTGGCCGATGGCGGTGGCGGCGAGGGATTGCATCGGTGCTTTACCGCCGAGAGCCAGTGCCTTCTCCGCGTGTTTCAGGGCCTCTAAAAATTCCCCTGCTAGGGTGAGCTCTGCAGTTAGTGCCAGCTGGGCATCGGCATTATCCGGCTCCAGTTCGGCCCATAGCTGCGCTGAGCGCAGAGCGGCCTGGCGAGCATTGAGAAAACGTGCAATGCGGGTCGCACGGGCTGCAACTCCGGCATCTTTGGTGACCTCAGCCTGGTGGTAGTAGTTGGCTAGGGCTACGTCGTACTGTTCGCGGATACCGGCGACTTCGGCTACCAGTAGTGTGTAAAAGGTATCTATGGGAAAGCTGCGGGCTTCGCTCTCTTCCGCGGCGACAGTCGTCTGCTCATCGCTGCGCTGTTCCTGTGTTTGGGGTTGGCGTTGGGACTCTTCGCTAGTTGCCGGTTGAGACGGTGCTTGAGCACAGGCACCCAGCAGGTAGGCGAGTGACAGGCAGAATGCACAGAGCGATGGGGCTTTGGTTCTACATTGGGTGTGCGGGTGGCGGGATGGGAGCATAGATCGTATCCATACATGGCTGCTGCGGAGAAGCGGTGTAAGAGTGGCGCGTTTTAAACGTTTATCGCCATATAATTCTAGCCGTGAATCCGCTCCTGGAGTGCGGGCCCTGGGCCGGTTGCACAAATCAGCGCACAATTAAACCGTATCACCAGCTTGCAAGCGAAGCGACAGCCCGTGAAAATGCGCCCCCAATGCGGATGACGCGCCTCTAGATTTAGCCGACGGAATTCTATGCCAATTGTTACCCTGGGGATCAACCACGACAGTGCGCCTATCGAGGTGCGCGAACGGGTCGCTTTTGCGCCCGAGGTGATGCCCGGTGCCCTGGGGGATGCGCGCAAGGCGCTCGATTGCCGGGAGCTCGCCATTCTCTCCACCTGCAACCGTACCGAGATCTATGGGAATGTGGAAGCGGAGCCGCTGCTGCAGTGGCTGGCGCAATACCATCAGGTGCCACTGGAGCAGCTGCGGGGTTGCAGCTATATCCACACCGGAGAGGAGGCGGTGCGCCATATGATGCGTGTGGCCTGCGGTCTCGATTCACTGGTCCTCGGGGAGCCGCAGATTCTCGGTCAGTTCAAGTCAGCCTACGCAGTGGCGCGGGAGTGTGGCAGTGTCGGCAGCGAGTTACACCGGGTCTTCCAGCGGGTGTTTACCATAGCGAAAAAGGTGCGCACCGAGACGGCAATCGGTGAAAACCCGGTTTCTGTCGCCTATGCGGCGGTGTCCCTGGCCTCGCGTATTTTTACTGACCTGAAGAAACAGACCGCACTGTTGATCGGTGCCGGTGAGACGGTGGAGTTGGTGGCGCGTCACCTGTTGGACCAGGGCATCAAGCAGTTGATTGTGGCCAACCGCACTCTGAGCCGCGCACAGTTACTGGCGGAAAACTTTGGCGCTGAGGCAATACTGTTGGCAGATATTCCCGAGCACCTGGCTCGTGCCGATATCGTGATCAGTTCCACCGCCAGCCAGTTGCCGATTTTGGGCAAGGGCGCGGTGGAGTCCGCCCTGCGCAAGCGCCGCCACAGCCCCATGTTTATGGTGGATATCGCGGTGCCGCGGGATATCGAAACCGAGGTCGGTGAACTCGACGATGTCTACCTGTACAGCGTTGACGATCTGCGCGGTGTGATCGATGAAGGAATGCGCTCCCGTGAGCGCGCCGCCGAGGCCGCCGGGGAGATCGTAGATAGCGCTGCGGCGGAATTTACCAAAGAGGGACGTGCCCTCGGAGCGGTGGACACGATCCGCAGCTACCGCCAGCGCGCCCAACAAATCAGTGGGACCGAGCTTGAGCGAGTCCTGTTACAGCTCGATAAGGGCGAAGATCCCAGGCGCTTGATGGAGCAGCTGGCCCGCTCACTGACCAATAAATTGATTCATGCTCCCACGATTAGCCTGAGAAAAGCGACTGCGGATGGCGACCTGGAGCGGCTGCGTATTGCCCGCGAAGTGGTGGGGCTCGACGACCTCGCCGATACCGAATTAGAGAAAAAACAGAAATGAAAGAATCCCTACTGAACAAGCTGGAGAATCTGCAGGAGCGCCACGAAGAGGTGTCTGCACTGCTCGGTGATGCCAGTGTGATCTCCGATCAGGACCAGTTCCGCGAGCTGTCGCGGGAGTACTCAGAGCTGGAAGAGGTGGTCAAGTGCTACGGCCGCTACAAGCAGCTGCAGGAGGATATGGCGGCGGCGCGGGAAATGCTCGGCGAGAGCGACCCGGAAATGCGCGAAATGGCCCAAGAGGAGTTGCGCGAGGCCGAGGTTCAGGTTGAACCCATGGAGCGCGAGCTGCAGACCCTACTGCTGCCCCGCGACCCCAATGATCGCAAGAACGTCTTCCTGGAAATTCGCGCCGGTACCGGCGGCGATGAAGCGGCGATTTTTTCTGGCGATCTGTTTCGCATGTACTCCCGCTATGCGGAAAAACAGGGCTGGCGCATCGAGATAGTCAGTGAGAATGCTGGGGAACACGGTGGTTACAAAGAGATTATCACTCGTGTGGCCGGTGAGGATGTCTACGCCAAACTGAAATTTGAATCCGGTGCACACCGTGTGCAGCGGGTGCCGGAAACCGAGTCCCAGGGACGTATTCACACTTCCGCCTGTACCGTAGCGGTGATGCCGGAGCCAGACGAGCGCGACGCGATCGAGATCAATAAGGCCGATCTGCGCGTGGATACCTACCGCGCCTCTGGTGCAGGCGGTCAGCACGTTAACAAAACCGACTCCGCCGTGCGCCTGACCCACCTCCCTAGTGGCATCGTCGTGGAGTGTCAGGATGAACGCTCCCAGCACAAGAACAAAGCCAAGGCGATGGCGCTGCTGCAGGCCAAACTTTCCAGTGAACAGGAAGCAGCCGCAGCACGGGAAATTTCTGACGCGCGCCGCAGCCTGGTGGGCAGCGGCGATCGCTCCGAGCGTATTCGTACCTACAACTATCCCCAGGGCCGGGTGACCGACCATCGTATTGGACTGACCTTGTACAAGCTCGATGAAGTGATGCAGGGTGCCCTGGAAGAGGTGATTGAGCCGCTGCGTACCGAACACCAGGCGGATCAGCTGGCGGCGATGGGACAATAGTTGACGTTTTGTTTGCCGCTATTGGGTAGCACTTTCCTATGAGCAGTGTGAAGGACAATCTTTCCCGCAGTATTGAACTCACCGATAGCGAGTCGGCGCGTCTCGATATAGAGGTGCTGCTCGCGCATATTCTCGGTCGCGAGCGCACTTGGCTCTATACCTGGCCGGAATACGAGCTGAGCCCGAGTGAGCAGGAGGAATTGGATACTCTGCTGGCGCGACGCAAAAATGGTGAGCCGGTGGCCCACCTGACTGGCGTGCGGGAATTTTGGTCGCTCACTTTGAAGGTTGATGCCTCCACATTAATTCCCCGGCCGGATACGGAGTTGTTGGTGGAGACCGCCCTGGAACTCTGCCCTCAAGAGAAATTGCGCGCACTCGATTTGGGCACTGGCACCGGTGCCATAGCCCTGGCGCTGGCCTCGGAAAAGCCCGGTTGGCAGATTGTCGCCGCGGAGAAATCCCCGGCCGCTCTGGCACTCGCTGAGGAAAACCGCAAACGGCTCGGCTTTGCCAATGTTCAGGTTCTTGAAAGCGATTGGTTCACACGGTTGCCGCCCCGGCAATTTGGCCTGATCGTCAGCAACCCCCCTTATATCGATGCGGCCGATCCACATTTGGCCCAGGGTGATGTGCGCTTTGAGCCGCACTCTGCGCTGGTTGCTCCGCATCAGGGACTGGCGGATATAGAGAGGATCGCCAGAGACGCTGCAGACTTTCTGCAAGGCGGTGGCTGGTTGCTGGTGGAACACGGTTGGCAGCAGGCCGAGTCTGTACGGGAAATTTTTAGCGCCGCGGGTTACTGCGCGGTAGAGAGCCGCAAAGATTATTCCGGCTGGGAGCGTATTACTCTGGGCCGTAAAAACTAAGCGCTTCTACGGGTAAGCGCTGCAAAAAATTGCGTATCCCGAGGGATTGATAGGGAGGGAATCTATGCACGATCACGTCCACCACCGCACGGGCAACGGCGCCTTGCGTCCGTTAGTGATTGCCCTGGTCCTCACATTGGGATTTTCCTTTGTGGAGGCCATTGGCGGCTGGTTATCCGGCTCCCTGGCGCTTCTCAGTGATGCCGGGCATATGCTCACTGACTCTTTCGCCCTGGCACTCGGCGCTGTGGCGGCAGTATTGGCCAAAAAACCGGCGGACCGGGAATTGTCATTCGGTTGGGGCCGCGCCGAGGTGCTGGCGGCGGTAACCAATGGCCTGATTATGTTGTTGATTGTGGCGGGGATTGCCTTTGCGGCGATTGATCGCTTGCGCAATCCCCAGCCGGTACATGGCAGTACGGTGATGGTGATTGCCTTTATCGGGTTGCTGATCAATATCCTTGCGGCCTGGGTGCTCTACCGGGGTGAGCGCACACTCAATATTCGCGGCGCTCTCCTGCATGTGATGGGGGATATGTTGGGCTCTGTGGCGGCGTTGATTTCTGGTGCGGTGATTTATTTTACCGGTTGGGTGCCGATTGACCCGTTGTTGTCCCTGCTGATCTGCCTGCTGATTTTGCTCTCTTGCGTGCGCCTGCTGCGCGACTCGGTGGATGTGCTGATGGAGCGTGTGCCGCGGGAATTGAGCCTGCCAGTGGTGGGTGAGACCCTGGCAGCTGTGGTCGGTGTGCGCTCAGTGCACGACCTGCATATCTGGCGCCTGGATTCCAGCACCATCTCCCTGTCGGCGCATATTGTGGTGGATGATCTAACCGCCTGGCCGGCGGTGCTGGAGCGCTTACGGGAGACTTTAATCAAACGCTTTGATATTGATCACATCACCCTGCAGCCGGAGCCTCTCGTACAGCCCCAGCCCAGGATTATCGACAAGGTAAGTAATCCACAGTAGAGGGTTAATCCTCATCACCCCTTAATTCGGCGGTGCCATCGCTAGCTTCGCTCGCAGCATTCGTTGCCTGGGGCTGGGGTTTTTGCACCGGTGGTTCTTCTGCGACCACCTCCTCCGGAGGGCTGATTTGCTCCTGCGGAGCCTGGATGCCGATGTGGTAAGCGGCGAAGCCCGGTTGTACCACCTGATCCAGCGCCATGCCGAGGATACGGCCGTTGTGCTGCGAGCGGATTTCCGTGCGCACATTGGTGATGGGGTTAGTTACGGTGCCCAGAAGATCTCCTTTGCGCACAAATTCTCCCAACTCTACCTCGCTGAAAATAATGCCGCCGGTAGAGGAGCGCTGCCAGGTGGAGTTGTAGTACACGGGCTCCGGGTCTCCCCAAAGGCGGAATTTATTCACCATGCCCAGCTGGTTGAGCAGTGTGCGAATCCCTTTCACGCTGTGGCTGACCGAGCGCTCGTCCAGCACCATGGGGGCGCCGGCTTCCAGGGTTACGGTGGGGATGCCCGCCTCCACAGCAGCGCGGCGCAGGGTGCCTTTGGCCCCGGCGCTGTGCAACACCACCGTGGAGCCGAAGCCCTTGGTCATTTTCACGATTCTCGGGTTGGTCAGATCACCGCGTAATTGCGGCAGGTTAGTGCGATAAAAAGAGCCGGTGTGCAGGTCAACCACGGCGTTGCAGTGGCTGATAATCTCGTGGAAAAAAGAATTGGCGATCCGTGAAGCGGAGGAGCCGTTGGGGTCCCCGGGGAAGTGCCGGTTCAGGTCGCGGCGATCGGTGAGGTAGCGGGAGCTGCGATGGAAACCCTGCAGGTTGACGATGGGTACGCCAATCACAGCGCCGCTCAACTGCTCAGCATCCAGGTTGTACATGACCCTGCGCACCGTCTCCACGCCATTTAATTCATCCCCATGAACGGCGGCGGTCAGACAGAGTACCGGACCAGGATTGGCGCCGTTGACAACTAATACGGCGGTGGGACTGTAGACGCCCTCAAAGTGCTGGCTGGGGGACCAGGCCAGGCGGGTGGAGGTTGCCGGGGCAACTTCGGCACCGAGCAGGCGCAGGGGCTTGGCCTTTTCCACTTCCAGGGAAACATTGCCGGCTGGGGGGGCTTCTGGCGGAGTTGCCGGTTTTTCCGCGGGTTTGGCTTGCGCCTCTTGGTTTGTGGAGCCTTTTGGAGCCCCTTCGAACTCGCCGATGGGCTGGTCTAACTGCAGGTTTTCCGCTTGGGGCAGGGACTCCTGCGAGGGCTCTTCCGCACTTGCCTGTGGATTTTCATTTTGCTCTGCGACGCCGGTGGGTGGGCCCAGTTCGGTGATTACCGGTTGGTCCAGCTTCAAGTTTTCCGCCTTGGAGACTGCTTCCGCCCGGTTTTCTCCCTGTACTTTTTCCTGCACCTTTTCTTGGGGTTTTTCTTGCGCGCCGCTGGAGTCACTCAGGGCCCAGGTCTGGGCTGAGGTCAATAGCAGGGCGAGGCTCAACAGGCGCCGAGGCCTGTTGGGAATAGGGCGCGGGATCATTCGGTAACTCCGGTTAACAACATGTGCGGGCAGCGCCGGTTATTGTTGTTGCCCGGCACGCTTGGGGACTTGGAGCGCCAGTATAGTCAAAGTGTTCCCTGGGAATGTGATCTAGCCCCTAGTCCCCAGGTTTTGGCGATCGCCTTGCGGCTAGTGCGGCGCAGGCGCAGCGCCAAAAGGATTGAGGCGGTGCCCAGGCCGATACAGACGCCGGTCCAGTAGCCATAGACCCCCCAGAAGTTTTCGCCCAGCCAATAGGCACTGGAGAGCCCTACCAGCCAGTAAGAGAACAACTGGATATACATGGGCACGCGGGTGTCCTTGTAACCCCGCAACGCGCCCCAGGCCATGGCCTGGGCTGCGTCCACCAGCTGGTAGGCGGCGCAGAGCAGCAGTAGGTTAGAAGCGACTGCGATAATTTCCGCGTTGTTGGTATAGGCCTGGACAAACAGGTGGCGAAAGGTGATCAGCAATACCCCGGTACCGAGCGCATATACCACACCGCTGCCAATTCCCACTTTGCCGGCAAACAGCGCTCTCTTTGGGCGGTTCTGCCCGAGCAGGTGTGCCGTACGAATACTTAAAGCCTGTGCCAGTGCCAGCGCGACCAGGTAAAAAATTGAGCCGATACTCATACCAATCTGGTGAGCCGCCACAATGGCTGCGCCATAGGGGGCGAGTAGAATTGTCAGGCTGGCAAAAAATGTCACCTCACTGGCGGCGCCGACACACACTGGCAGCCCGACTGCCAAAAGGTGCCTCAAGATAGGCCAATCGGGCTTGGGTGGTATCAGTTTAAGCTTGAGCTGGTGATAGGCCGGATCTGTCGCGGCGTGCCAGAACAAGGCGATGGCGATCAGAGTACTGACCGCAGCGGTTGCCCAGCCGCAGCCGGCACCTCCCATGGCGGGTATGGGGCCGGCACCAAAGACAAAAAGAATATCCAACGGAATATTAAGTAGGGCGGCGGCCAGGTAAATACGCATGACCGGGCGAACCTGTCCCATGCCCTCACAATAGCCGCGCAGGGCGGTTCCCAGGGCGAAGGGCAGAGTGCCCACCGTGAGCGCCAGGATATAACCCTGTAATACCTGCCGGACTGGCTCTTCAGTGTCGATCCACTGACTCCACACCGGAACGGCGAGTAGGGCGAATAGTACTAATATGCCGCCAACCAAGCCAATCCAAAGCGCCTGGTGTAGCTGGGCGGCGCAGCCCTCTTCATCGCGGCCGCCGCGCAGGTGGGCGACAACCGGGGAAACCGCGGCGAGTAGACCGATAAGGGTAACCGCGCACACAGCCCAGATGCTGGAGCCCAATGCCAGTCCGGCCAGGTTCACCTCTCCAGCGTTGCCGGCGACAATCGTGTCCACAACGCCCATGCTTACCACGGCCAGGTTACTGACAACCAGGGGGCCTCCCAATGTGGTGAGGTGCGAGAGTTCGGTGGAGATAGCGCGTCGGTAAATCTTAAGCAAGGGAAAAACCAGATTTATTAAGGCGGAGCCTGTCGATGATTTTGGTATATCAGCCAAGTTCAGCCGGGATTGGGCAGAAAAAAACAATTGGGCAGTCAGTTGTGCCAAATGACCTTTAAAGCAGGGTGAGGAGCTGTAAGGGGCTATACAGCACGGATATTCCGCCGCAAAAAAGGCAGATTATTCTACGGCCAATTCGCGTTTTCTCCCAGCCGCTACTGAGAAATATCCTCTAATAATCTGGCAATTTTGTGCGGTGTGAGAAAGATACATCCATGACTAGCGTCAATTTCCCGGTAGTGCCACCCCGGAATTTTTTGTGCGCGCTCCCCGCTCTTATTTGCTGGGGGATAGTGGGGTTTGGTGCAGCGAATATAGGTGCAGGCCGGCCCCAGCTCAGGGGGCAATTTCATTTGGATGGGGTCCAAATAGGTCTTCACCGGGTGCGGGGTCATATGACGACGCAGCCAATTTAATATTTCCTGGTCCCTAATTCCCAACTGGGCTGGGTCCATGGGTAAAAAGCAGCGGGTACCACAAATCTCTTTGGCCTCTGCCAGGCGTTTCTCTCGGATATTTTCTGGCAATTGTTCTATAAACGCATGGCCGGGATTGGGGATGGCTCCATCCAGGTAAACGAGATGGCGAATACGTTCGGGGAGCGTGTCAGCGGTGCCCGCGGCCGCCATGCCACCAAAACTGTGCCCCACTAAAATCACCTGGTCTAGTTCCTCGAACTCGATCACATTCACCAGGTCCTGGATAAAGGTATCCATACCAATCGAGGGTGAAAGTAAGTGATGCCTCTCCCCAAGGCCTGTCTGGGTGGGGGTGAACACTCGATGTCCGCCAGCAATCAGCAGCCTAGCCACGGGGGCCCAGCACCATCCCCCGAGAAATAAGCCATGCACCAATAGGTAGGTGTTCACTTTGTACTGACCCCATCTCGCCACCTGCAAGAACAAGCTTAGTCAGGGGCAGTGTAAGAGATGCCTGGGTCGCTCGACTAAAGTGAACACATACACTGAAGAGAGGGTGATAAGGATGGTCCTGTTATGAATACCCTGGGTCGTTGGTATGGTTGCTTTGTGCACTGGGTCCAGAAGATCGACTGGATGGGGCCGCTGGCGTTGCGAATTTACTTGGCGCCTATTTTTATTTTGGCCGGGCTCAACAAAATGGGGGACATCGACAGCGTGGCTGCCTGGTTTGGTAATCCAGACTGGGGGTTGGGCTTACCGGCCCCCCTGTTTATGGCCTGGGCGGCGGCACTGACGGAGTTTTTTGGCGGCATTGCCATACTCCTGGGCTTCGCCACCCGGCTGGTGGCAATCCCCCTGATGTTTGTGATGGCAGTGGCTGCGGTCACTGCACACTGGGAGAATGGTTGGTCAGCTTTGCCGGATAAAACCCTGATCGCCCCCTGGGAGTGGCGTGAGGACCTGATTGATGAGGCCATTACCCGCAAGGAGAAAGCCATAGAGTTATTAAAAGAGCATGGTAACTATGAATGGTTGTCAGAGACTGGCGGCTTCACAGTCCTGAAGAATGGTATTGAGTTTTCGGCGACTTACTTCATTATGCTGTTGGTACTTCTGTGCAGTGGGGCTGGGCGTTTCTTCAGTATTGATTATTGGTTGTGCCGCCACTGTAGCGGGCGAGAATCCACATAGAGTGGTGGTATACTCGCCGATTATTTGAACATTTGAGCGAGTATTTCACTTGATAGGAAAGTTGTTCCGTCGTTCCTCCTCTACTGAGGAGAAGAGCCCCCGCCAGGGAGATGAACGCTCCCAGCAGCGTAAAAGTGGCCAGAATCCCTCCAATAAGCCCCGTAAGGGCCAAAAAGCCGAGGCGAAATCTGGTCAAGGTGAGGGGAGCTCACGCCGGGGCAGCGGCAAAGGCTCCCATAGAGGGCGCCAGCGCACCCATACTCCCAAGTCGGAAGCAGCAACGCCCTGGTCTCTGGACGACTTTCAGATTCCAGAACAGGAGGGCAAGGTCCGTTTTCATGATCTGGGTTTACCAGCGGAATTGATGCGCGGTATTCACGACCTGGGATTCCAGTACTGCTCGCCGATCCAGGGGCGTTCTCTACCTCATACCCTGAATGGCCACGACCTGGTGGGTAAGGCCCAGACAGGTACTGGCAAGACCGCAGCCTTCCTGATCACCGTAATTGATGATCTGTTGCGCCACCCCTTTGATGGGGAGCGCTACGCCGGCGAGGCCCGCTCCCTGATTATCGCGCCTACCCGCGAGTTGGTGATGCAGATCGCCGATGATGCTAAAGCGCTGTGCAAATACACGGGTCTGGAGATTCATACTCTGGTTGGAGGGATGGATTACGAGAAGCAGCAGCGTAATCTCAATGAGCGTTTAGTGGATATTTTGGTGGCGACACCGGGTCGTCTGTTGGACTTTGTCGGCAACCGCGATTGCTTCCTGGATCAGGTAGAGGTGCTGGTGATTGATGAAGCTGACCGCATGCTGGATATGGGCTTCATTCCCCAGGTGCGCCGAATCGTTCGCCAGACACCCCGCAAGACCCATCGCCAGACCATGTTTTTCTCTGCCACCTTCACCCCCGAAGTCGATGACCTGGTGGAGCAGTGGACCGAAGAGCCGGTAGTGGTAGAAATCGAACCGGAGCGGGTTGCCACCGATTCCGTCGAGCAGCATGTCTATTTGGCCGCTAGTGAGGAGAAGTATGCACTTCTCTACAATATCTTGCAGCGGGATGAGGTGGACAGCCTGATTGTCTTCGCCAACCGCCGGGATCAGTGTCGCCGCTTGCATGAACACCTGCTCGCCCACGGTATTTCCGCCGGCCTACTCTCCGGCGAAGTGGCACAGAACAAGCGCGTGCGTACTCTCGATGACTTCAAGTCGGGTAAAACCAAGGTGTTGGTAGCCACGGATGTGGCCGGCCGTGGTATCCATATCGACGGTATTAGTCATGTCGTGAACTTCACCCTTCCGGAAGAGCCGGAGGACTACGTGCATCGTATCGGCCGTACAGGGCGAGCCGGTAAGACGGGTACTTCCATCAGCTTCGCCTGTGAAGATGATGCCATGCGATTGGAGCCAATCGAACAGCTACTAGGGCAGAAGCTCAAATGCGAGGTGCCACCGGAAGAGCTACTACAAGAGCCTCCAAAAGTTGAGGTGCGTCGCAGTGGTGGCGATAGGGATCATCGTAGTGGGCACAGTAATCGCCGCGGTGGTGGCCGAGGGCGCTCTCGCTATTGATCTCATTTATGCCAATAGGTCATTATGGCCTATTGGCGCCCTCAGGTATTTGAGTACTTTATTAACCTAAATCGTGGTCAATGTACCAATTTTTGTCTTTTTTTCTTTCTCCTTTTCTCCCCCTCTCTTACTTTGAACTACACTTGAAAAGATTTTTTCTGTTGTTGGGACCACCATTCCGTAGGCTGTCAGGTTTTTTTGAAACTTGAATTAATTGGCCTTGAGTTCGGATGTTTTTACCTATGTAAAATCAAAAAGACTCGAATGCGAACTCTCTTCCTTCACATCGGTTTCCATAAAACTGGCTCTAGTGCACTACAGCTTGCTTTAAAACAATCCACAAAGTTTTTAAATTCAAGAGGGATAGAATTCCTGTCTCTTGGAAAAAAAGGCAGTTCCTCTCGCACTGTAGATATCCAGAAAAAAAATGGCCGAATGTTTTATCGTATAAATCGGCGCTTAGGTAATTTACTGGCAAAAAGTCGTGGAGAGAACGTCATTGTATCTGCAGAGCATTTGTGTTTTCTTCACACGCTTGACGACATTGAGAGTATCTACAGAGATTGCCGAAAATTTTTCGACAGATGTCAAATTATTGTTTATTTGCGTAGACAGGATTTGCAGGCACTTTCATTTAAAAAGCAGGCTGCTCGTGCTGCGGCACCTAATATTAGTCCCTCTAGCCAGTTGTTTGGCCATTGCGAAAGTGCATTTCCGCATGTCAATGCCGATCTAATGACATATTTCGATTATTTTTCCAAATTGAAGATATGGGCTTCGGTTTTCGGTGAGGGCGCGTTGAATGTACGTGAGTTTTCTGTTGAATTTTTGCAGGATGGTGATGTTGTAAATGATTTTTGCTCATTGCTTGGGGTGAATGTGAATATTCCCTCTGTTCGTATCAATGAGGGAGTTGGCCGTAAAGAATTCCTGCTAACTAACAAGTTACTGGAGCTTGGCGTTACTGAGTCTGAGATTAAAAAACTTAAACCAATGATGAGGATGGGAATCTCTAAGTTGGCCCCATCAAAAGCTGAGGCTGAAGGCTTCTTCAGTTTGTTTGAGTATTGCAATAAGCCGCTGAATGATCACTTCCTAAAGAATGCTTCTGGTTTGGCATTTGATAATGACTTCTCTGGTTATCCTGAAGAGGGAAATGATTCCTTAACCATACAGGATTTGTCAGATTGGCTGCCACAAATATTGGCTAGCGGTATAAAGCATCCTCAACAGGTGAGGGATTCCTTGTTGAGCGAGCGGCTACAAAATTTGTTGATGAAAAACATTGAAAATCCACAGTTGTTTCGTGAGCTGGAGGGTGCTGTAAAATGTTTGTCGCCAAGTGTAAATCCTGAGCGGATTGATACTCCCTGGCTTGGGCTCCTCCGGGGCTAAAGCCCTTAGCCTCAATAGACTTTACCAAACACTTCCCTGTGCTGGGTCTGATTGGAGGTTTTATTGAATACTTAATTGCTTGTAGTGGCTAATGACTTGTTGGGCAATGATTTCCCAAGTGAAGTTCTCTTTCACCATTTTTAGTCCAGAAATTCCCATCTGCTTACTCAGGTCTCTATTGTTTAGAAGTTGTCTAATAGCTCTTTGAAGGTCATCTACTGATCCGGGTTTAGTTAAGATTCCATTGACGCTGTCTTTTACGATATATGGAATTCCACCTATATCGGAAGCAATAATGGGTAATCCACTCGCCATGGCTTCTAGCCCGGATATACTTGTGGCTTCCATTAGGGAGGGGAGTGATGAGGCATCCGCTGCTCTATAGATATCAGGCATCTTCGAATTATGAATATTGCCAAGGAGATGGGCGTTGCCTGATTTGACTTGGTTTCTGAGTAGGTGTTTTATATCCTGAGTTTCACTGCCATCACCAGCAATTATTAGGTGTAATTGCGGGTCGTTAATAGCTGCAACTGCCTCTGCAAGAAAGCGAACGCCTTTTACTGGTTCCAGCCGGCAACCGATGGCAATAACAAAGGCTTCTGTTGGGATTGATAGGGATTCTCTTATCGTTGAATCCCCGGGGTAGAAAATATTGGTATCTACCCCGTTACAGATAAAGCTAACTGGATTTTGATAACCTGTTTCCCTAGTTTTTTCCGCTAAAATTTCGCTTGCGGCAAGCGTAGCTGAAGCAATGTTAAGTTGGCTCAGCATCTTTCTTAAAGCTTTCTTCCCTTTTTGTGCGCGTTTAATAAATGATGATGTGTGATTAGTAAATATGACTGGGATCTTCAACCCCTTGCAAGCATTCAATGGGCGCATGCCATGAATATGAACGATATCGATTTGACGCTCACGGACCTGTTTGCGAATTTGTTTACGCAGCAGCCAGTCGTAGAGCAGATGGCTGTCTGGTAATTGCAAGCGTTCAACGGTAACACCATCGTAGCAGTCAGTCGTTGGAGTGCTTTTAGTAGGCTTTCTAGTTAGTACGTGTACAGAGTGACCAAGCTTAACGAGTGCTCTGGAAAGCTCAAATACATGAGTCTGAACCCCGCCAATAGAAGGAGGGAATTCATTGCTAATCATTAATATATTCATTAACACTTATAATTTTTTTTGGCCGGGTGGCCATTAAGTAGCTATTTTAGATTGCACTGAGCGGAGGAGTAGAGTTCCGCCGCCCTTAGGGTGTAAGTGCATATATTTAGGGGTATATGGCTGGTAATAATTCCAGGCTTAATTGGGCAATGTTGCAGTATGGGTTTCTGTCCCGGGATCTCCCTCCCTGCGCAGCCGCTCTACCCAGAGTGCGGTACCCCCAGCTACTGCAGCGGGCATTACAAAGATATTTAAAATCGGTACCATCTTAGCCAGCATCACGGTTCCGCCAAAGGCGAGCGTGGTTAGTTTGCGCCGGCGTAATACACTTTTTAATTCTCCAAAAGGACGCTGGTGATTGTCGAGAGGGTAGTCAACATATTGTATTGCCATACACCAAGCACCCCATACTGCAGCCAGGACGGTAGGAATAATTATGGTCCAGCTGGTTACTGTGGATATCAGAAAAATGATCACTCCCCAGAAAATAAAGTAACCCAGTTTGCGCATTTCCCGTCCCAGTGTGCGCCATACCATCTGTATCATTGGTTCAGCAGGAGGCGCTTTGCCGGTGAGAAGTTCTTCGACTTTCTCGGCTAGGAGGCCATTAAAAGGGGCAGCGATAATATTGGTGATTATCCCAAACAAATAGCCATAGGCGAGGAAAAATAAAAACAGTACCAGAATGGCAATAATCCAGGCGAGCCAGCGGAATACGCTGGCGGTCCAGGCGGCGCCTTTAGCCATGACGGCTTCCCACCAGGACATATTGGTGGTATCTACTGGGGTGTGTGATAGGAGACTGCTGATATAGTCACTGAGGCCGCCAAGCTGAGTAATCATGATGCCGCTGATTACAATAAACAGCACCAGGTTAATCAGCAGGGGGACAAGGATAAATGGGCGCAGCTCGCGCCGGGTTAACAAGCGGGCGCCGCGCACTAGCGCGTCAATACCGTGGACTGGATTTGAAGTCATAAAATTACCTCTCGCGGGATCGCGGCAGTTAATCAGTCTTTAGCGCCGGCGGCTTTTAGGATTTCTATATATTCGTTACTCTGGCGGTGCTCGCTTATGCGGGTTAACAGGGTATTGCCATCGGGTCCCGTGCTGTTGAGGTCGTGGCCATCGGCGAGAAACAATTGTACAAAAGTGGCAAAACTTTCCGCTTTCATACTGCGGTAGGCGCGCTCAAGTAAATGAAAATCCCGGTTGGTATTTTCAGGTGCTTCCCCCACCAGGAAGCCGGCAATTCGCGCCTCGTCAAACACTTCGCCGAGGACTTTTTGTTTGTCTTTTTTCAGGCTCAAAATCAATTCCTTACTTCTATGAGAATAGCCAGGCGCGGACCTGGCTTTGTGTTTAAAAGGCCTAAAGCAATGCGTCGAGCTTTTCCTTGAGGATCTTATTGATCATCTGTGGATTTGCTTGGCCCTTAGAGGCCTTCATGATTTGACCGACAAAATAGCCCATCATTTTGGGACGCTTGGATTCGTCGGCTTTGCGGTAGTTATCCACTTGGGCGCCGCTTGCGGCGATAACCGCCTCTACCATCTGTTCAATGGCACCGGTATCGGATACCTGCTTAAGGCCGCGCTTCTCGATAACTTCATCTGCGCTGCCCTCGCCCTCTGCCATAGCTTCAAAAACCTGTTTGGCAATCTTGCTGGAGATGGTGTTGTCTTTGACTCGTACGATTAACCCGGCGAGTTGCTGGGCGCTAACCGGGGACTCCTGTATAGAGATTTCCTGGCGGTTCAGCAGTGCGGCTAACTCACCGGTAACCCAGTTAGCGGCCAGTTTTGGTTCCCCGCAGGATTTGCAAACCTCTTCAAAGTAGTCCGCAATGATGCGTTCCTGGGTCAACTGATCGGCGTCGTAAGCAGATAAGCTGTACTCTGATTGGAAGCGCTCGGCTTTGGCATCGGGCAGTTCTGGTAACAGTTCGCGTAGTTGCTCTATGTAAGTATCGGTGATCACTACCGGCAATAGATCGGGGCAGGGGAAATAGCGATAGTCATTGGCAACTTCTTTACTGCGCATGGAGCGGGTTTCATTTTTATCCGCATCATACAATCGGGTTTCCTGCACTATGCTGCCGCCGTCTTCGAGAATGTCGATTTGGCGCTCGGCCTCAACTTTGATAGCACGCTCAACAAAGCGGAAGGAGTTGATGTTTTTTAGCTCGGTGCGTGTGCCCAGCTTTTCCTCCCCCTCTAATCGCACAGAGACGTTAGCGTCACAGCGCAGGGAGCCTTGGGACATATCTCCATCGGAGATGCCCAAATAGGTGACGATACTATGGATTTTTTTCAAATAGGCGACCGCTTCGGCGGCGCTGCGCATATCGGGCTCTGAGACAATTTCTATCAGCGGTGTGCCCGCACGATTCAGATCGATTCCGGACATTCCGTGGAAATCTTCATGCAGAGATTTACCGGCATCTTCCTCCAGATGGGCGTGGTGCAGGCGCACTTTTTTACTGCTGCCGTCCTCCAGGTGAATCTCAACTTCGCCAGCCCCGACGATAGGTTGTTCCAGCTGGGTTGTCTGGTAGCCTTTGGGAAGGTCTGGATAAAAATAGTTTTTACGCTCAAAAACAGATCGCTTGCCAATTTCTGCATTCATCGCTAAGCCAAACATTACCGCGTAGCGAAAGGCCTCTTCATTAGGTACAGGCAAGGTTCCAGGCATGGCCAAGTCCACGGCGCAGGCCTGGCTATTCGGTGCTGCACCGAAACGGGTGCTAGCGCCGGAAAAAAGTTTGGATTGGGTGGATAACTGCACATGAATTTCCAGCCCTATAACGATTTCCCATTCCACGATAGATCTCCTTATACGGCGCTGGCTTGGTGCCAGTCGGTTACCTGTTGGTATTGATGCGCAACATTGAGCATGCGAGATTCACTCAGGTAGTTACCGGTAATCTGAAGCCCCACGGGTAAATTGTTCACCAGTCCACAGGGGATAGACATACCTGGTAAGCCCGCTAGATTGGTGGCGATGGTATAGATATCCTCCAGGTACATGGCCACCGGATCGGCGCCTTTGGCACCCAGCTCGAAAGCGGGGGAGGGTGTGGTGGGCCCCATAATGACATCGACTTTTTCAAAGGCCCTTACAAAATCCTGTTTGATCAGGCGGCGTACCTGCTGGGCCTTGTTGTAATAGGCATCGTAATAGCCAGCTGACAATGCATAAGTGCCAACCAAAATACGGCGCTGGACTTCTTCGCCAAAGCCCTCGCCACGGGAGCGCATATATAAATCGCGCAAATCTTTGGGGTTTTCACAGCGGTGCCCATAGCGCACCCCGTCGAAGCGGGACAGGTTGGCGGAGGCTTCGGCTGGGGCGATGACATAGTAAGCCGGAATAGCCAACTCAGTATGTGGCAGGCTGATATCCACCAGCTCAGCCCCGAGTTTGTCAAATTCCTTAAGAGCATCTTGTACGCGGGTGGCTGTTTCAGAGTTCAAGCCTTCCCCAAAGTATTCTTTGGGTACACCGATTTTGAGACCGGCGATGGACTTGTTCAGTCCCGCGGTGAAGTCTTCTTGCGAGCGATTCAGACTGGTGGAATCTTTTGGGTCGTGGCCTGCCATGGCGGATAGCAGAAAAGCTGCATCTTCCGCATTGCGTGCAATAGGGCCGGCCTGGTCCAGGCTGGAAGCGTAGGCGACGATACCCCAGCGGGATGTACGGCCGTAAGTGGGTTTTAGGCCGGTGGTGTTGGTCAAAGCGGCGGGTTGTCGAATGGAGCCACCGGTGTCAGTGCCGGTGGCGCCAGGTACCAGTAGCGCTGCAACCGCTGCTGCGGAACCACCGGACGAGCCGCCGGGTACACAACGGGTATTCCAGGGGTTTTTCACCGGGCCATAAAAGCTGCTTTCGTTGGAAGAGCCCATGGCGAACTCGTCCATATTGGTTTTGCCCAGGGTTACGGTGCCGGCGGCATTGAGGTTCTCCACTATAGTGGCATCGTACGGCGGAATAAAATTATCCAGCATCCTTGAGGCGCAACTGGTGCGTACGCCGTTGGTGCAGATGATGTCTTTATGGGCAATGGGGACCCCACACAACGCGGGTGCTCCGCCTTTAGCCAAGCGTTGATCGGCGGTTTCGGCCTGGGATAGGGCGAGTTCTTCGGTTACGGTAATAAAGCTGTTGTAGTTGCTGTCTAGCTGTTGGATTCGTGCGAGTAGATGGCGAGTTAGCTCCACACTGGAGAATGCCTTACTCTGCAGGCCGCGGATCATCTCGGCAATAGTAAGCTGGTGCATGTTATTCCCTTAAAAGGCTCTGGGCGGGCTCAGGGCGAAATCGAATAATTAGGTGCTTGCTTGGGGCCCTGTTCAGTCGATGACTTTGGGGACTAGATAAAGTCCTTCTTCAGACTGCGGGGCCAAGTTCAGGAAACTCTGGCGCTGGTCAGTTTCTGTTATCGCGTCGGTGCGCAGGGTCTGCACTTCATCAAGCGGGTGCGCCATGGGGGCGACGCCGTCAGTGTTGACGGCCTGCAACTGGTCCACTAGCTGCAGGATATCCCCAAGGCGGCCGCTGACTTCTTCGATAGTTTCTTCGGATATGGCGATGCGGGCGAGTTCCGCCAGCTTCTCTACGGTTTGCGTATCCACAGCCATGGCAATAGAGCTCCTCCGGCTTCAGTTGCGAATCTGGGTTGCTCCGTATAAGGACGGGGCAGGGCCGGCAAATTTAGCACAATAGGCTGCTATTCTCACCGGCTCAGCTATAGGGATAAATCTGCAATCGATTAGCGGGGCTTCAGCCTTGCTCTGAACCGGCGCCGTTGTTAGAGTTTGCCCAATCCTGCCGGGCGCCCAGAGACTCCGGCGTATTGCGTAAATTCCGATTCGAAATGCGGCTCGGAACTCAGAATTATTTGCGCGGACTAACTAGGATTTGTATCCATAAAATAAGCCGCGCCCGCAGTGCCCGACCTGGGGGCTGACAATTAGTACAAGGTAATCGAATTCCATGTTTAAACGTTTGCGGGGCATGTTCTCCAGTGACCTCTCCATCGACCTGGGAACCGCCAATACGCTGATTTACGTTCGCGATCGCGGCGTAGTTCTCGACGAGCCCTCCGTCGTCGCAATCCGTCACTACAATGGCCAGAAAATCGTTGAGGCAGTTGGAGTGGAAGCCAAACGCATGCTCGGCCGTACCCCTGGCAATATCACCGCGATTCGCCCTCTAAAGGACGGTGTGATTGCCGATTTCCAGGTTACTGAGAAGATGTTGCAGCACTTTATCAAGAAAGTGCATGAGAACAGCTGGATGCGCCCGAGCCCCCGCGTGCTGGTCTGCGTTCCCTGTCAGTCCACCGAGGTGGAGCGCCGTGCGATTCGCGAATCTGCCCTGGGTGCAGGCGCCCGCGAAGTATCCCTGATCGAAGAGCCGATGGCGGCGGCGATCGGTGCGGGCCTGAATGTCGAGGAAGCGAGCGGCTCCATGGTGGTGGATATCGGTGGGGGCACTACCGAGATCGCCATTATCTCCCTGAATGGTGTGGTTTATTCCGATTCGGTGCGTATCGGCGGTGACCGTTTTGATGAAGCTATCGTCAACTACGTGCGTCGCAACTACGGCAGTGTGATTGGTGATGCAACTGCTGAACGTATTAAAGAAGAAATTGGTTGCGCCTACGCGGGCAGTGAAGTTCGCGAGATCGATGTGCGCGGCCGCAATCTGGCAGAAGGGGTGCCCCGTAGTTTTACCCTGAATTCCGATGAAATTCTTGAGGCCCTTCAGGAGCCGCTGACTGGAATTGTTCAAGCGGTGAAAAGTGCCCTGGAGCAATCTCCTCCCGAGCTGGCTTCGGATATCGCTGAACGCGGCATGGTGTTGACCGGCGGCGCCCTGTTGCGGGACCTGGATCGCTTGCTGATGGAGGAATCTGGCCTTCCGGTGATCGTTGCCGATGACCCCCTCACCTGTGTTGCCCGCGGTGGCGGCAAGGCCCTGGATATGCTGGATCGCAGCCGTTTGTATCTGATGTCCAACTGAGTCGATTGAAGCCGGCAGGTTACCCTAGCGATAATTGCGGTAGTCCTGTCGGCAGTTAGTTTCACGTTTCAGGGACATCCGATATATTGTGAGACCAATAATCACTGACCTGTACAAAGGGGGCTGCCCTTGAAACCGCTTTTTACCCGCGGCCCCTCCCCTGAGTTCCGCCTACTGTTATTAGTGCCCCTGGCAATCGCTCTGATCGTTGCCGACCACTACACCAATTGGTTCCAGTCCACCCGCGAGCGTCTTTCCGGTGTTACGGCCCCGCTTTACTGGATCACTGGTGCCCCGGAGCGCGTTGGGGACTGGGCTGGTGAGCAGTTTCGCTCCCGCGAAGAATTACTCGAAGAGAATGACCGTCTCAAGCGCCAAGTACTGCTGCTGGAGCAGCGCAGCCAATTGTTAGCTGCGGTAAAAGCGGAAAATACGCGTTTGAAAGAGCTGATGAATTCGGCGGAAATGGTTGATGACCGGGTACTGGTGGCCCAGGTCATCGGTGTTTCACCGGACCCTCTCGAGCATGTGTTATTGATCGATAAAGGGCGCAATCATGGCATCGATGTAGGCACACCGGTGATGGACGCCAGTGGTCTGCTCGGGCAGGTAATTGAGGCTGGGGGTGCCTTCAGCCGGATTCTCCTGATTACCGACTCCAGCCACGCAATTCCCGTTCAGGTGCTGCGCAACAGTATGCGCGCTGTCGCTGAAGGCACTGGCGATCTCTATCGCCTCAAGCTCAGGCATCTTGCGAATACCAGTGATATTCGCGAGGGGGATCTGTTGCTCAGTTCCGGTCTCGGCGGGCGCTTTCCGGCGGGCTATCCGGTGGGTGAGGTAATGTCGATCACTCGAGATCCGGGTCAACCATTTGCCGAGGCGGAAGTACTTCCGCGCGGACGTATGAGTCGCAGCCGCTTTGTTCTGGCGGTCATCGGGGATGGGGGGCAGGGCCTTGCAGGCGAATAATCGCTGGTTTATCGCGCTCACGCTCTTCCTTTCGATGCTGCTTGTGGTTATGCCTTTACCACAGCAGTGGCTGTGGTTTCGCCCGGCATTTCCGGCCCTGTTGGTTATTTTCTGGGTTACCCGTATGCCCCAGGCTTTGGGCGTCGGTTTTGCCTGGCTGGTGGGAATACTGGAAGACCTGATTAGTGGGGCCAGTCTCGGCACCCATGCGCTAGCTCTGGCGGTTCTGGCCTATTTCAGCCTGTTAACCTACCAGCGTACCAGGGCCTTCAATCCTGCCCAGCAGCTTTTATGGGTGTTTGTCTTGGTGGGTATCCACCAGGTGGTGGGTAACTGGGTGCACGGTTTGGAGGGAAAAACCGTCCCCGGATTGACCTTCCTATGGCCCGCGCTCACCACGGCCTTGCTATGGCCCTGGGTAGCGCCGCTGTTGCACCGCCTCTGTGGTCGGTTGCAGGTCCGCTGAGCGTCTCCCCAGTCTGTAAATCAATGTAAAACTCTGATCATTTTTCGATCAACTTCGCTATAATCAGCCGCTGGCCCACAGGGAATATGTAGTACAGTGACGAATACCACCTCTTCAAACCGTCTTCTTCTCGCCTCGGGATCGCCGCGCCGGGCCGAATTATTGGCACAGCTAGGCGTTTCGTTTTCCCAGTGCCCCCCGTCTGTGCCTGAGCAGAAACAAGCTTCAGAGACTCCTCAAGAATATATTCAGCGCCTGGCTCAGGATAAGTCTGCAGCTGGGTTATTGATGGCGTCTGACCAGTCTGGGCTTTGGGCTCTGGGTGCCGATACGGTTGTACTTTGTGGTGATCGCCTGCTTGAGAAGCCACAGAATTTCACTGACTTTGAGTCCATGATGTTGGCCCTGTCTGGTAGGGAGCACTCTGTAATGAGCGCTATTTGCCTGCGTAATCAAGAGCGGCAGTTTAGCCGTCTGGTGGAAACCCGTGTGCGGTTTCGCCATTTGTCACACCAGACCATTCAAGCCTACTGGCATACAGGCGAGCCTGCCGATAAAGCCGGCGGGTACGGTATTCAGGGCATGGGGGGCGCATTGGTGGAGTCTATCAGCGGCAGTTATAGCAATGTGGTTGGCCTGCCCCTGGAGGCACTGGTTCCGATGTTGGAGCAGG